>CAZVWK010000001.1:0-8845 GCA_964631475.1 uncultured Elusimicrobiaceae bacterium
CAACCGGACATTTCTATTTGCCGCAAACAGGACATTTTAAAAAAATCGCTACAGCGGCCCTCTTTTTCTTGCGGCCGCGCGGCTGATTTGGAATAATGTAAGGCATGAGCGCACTCCTGGCGGCTTTAAAGACCGAGCGCGGGCGGCACGTGGCGCGCGGCGTCTTCCTCGCCGGCTTCTCGGCCACCTTCCTCTTCTGCGGCTACGAGTTCATCCGCTCGCCCGCCGAATCCATCTTCATGGCCCATTTCAGCGCGGCCGACAAACCCTACGCGCTGAGCGTGGTGCCGTTATTCATGGCCGCCCTGATCTACCTCTACGGTCGCTCGCTCTCGGCCTTCGGCGGCTCGCGCACCATGGTCGGCTCGATGATGGCCTCGGCCGCCGGCCTGACCGGCCTCTATTTCGCCGTCGGCGTCTTCGGCAAGCCGGCCGCTTTCCTGCTCTATGTTTTCAAGGAAGCCTATGTCGTAATCATCTCCGAGCAGTACTGGTCTTTCATCAACAGCGTGCTGCGCGACGAGGAGGGCAAGGTCTTCAACGGGCCCGTGGCCGGCCTGGGCGCGCTGGGCTCGCTGCTCGGCGGCTTCTTTCTCAGCCGCTATGTGGCGTCCTTCGGGACCGAAGCCTTCATCCTTTTCTCCGCCGTCATGTTCTTTCCGGCGGCCGTGCTCATACGCGGCGCCTACCGGCAGGCGGGCGAACCGCAGCCCTCCCGCGAGGAGGCTGGCGGCCGCCTCGGCCACGTGCACCTGAGCATACTGCGGCAGAACCGCACGGTGCTCTTCATCGCCCTGGTCATCTTCAGCACGCAGATCGTGGCGACCATGCTGGACATGCGCTTCTCGCTGCTGGTGCAGGACGCCATACCCGACAAGGATCTGCGCACGGCCTACCTGGGCTCGTTCTGGATGTGGGTTAACACTTTCTCCTTCTCCATGCAGTTCATCATGACCCCGCTGCTGCTGCGCTGGGTGCCCACACGCGGCATACAGGCGGCCATACCGGCGGTGCACATAATTGCCTGCGCGCTGCTGCTCCTGGCCCCTTCGCTGGGCCTGGCCGCCGGCGCGTTCCTGCTGTTCAAGGGCATGGACTACTCCATCTTCCGCGCTTCAAAAGAGACGCTCTACATACCGTTCTCCTATGACACGCGCTACCGCGTCAAGCAGGTGGCCGACGCCTTCACCTACCGCTTCTCCAAAGGCTTCACCTCGATAGTGCTGGCCGTGATAAAGGCCTCGGGCGGGATGCCGGCCGGCGCCTACGCCGGGGCCGCGCTGGTCTTCGCCGCGGCCTGGATGGGACTGGCTTTCCCGATGACCGCGAAGCGGGCGCCGGCTCAGTAGCTCAGCGTGAGCGACATGCGGTGGGCGGCGCCCAGGTCGCCGTGGGGCGAGAAGGAATAATCCAGCGAGTAGATGTCGTACCGCAGCCCGGCGCCCAGGCCGATGTTGCGCAGGCCGTCGTTGTCCGTAACGGAACGGGTATTGAAGCCCGCCCTGAGCGCCACGGCGGTCTTTTTGCCGAACGGTATCCTCAGCTCGCTCCCAAGGGCCAGCCAGGGGTAATTGTCGTTGGGCTGGGCGAAATCCACCATTATGTCCAGGTATCTGGCCAGGTGAGTCACGCTGCCGACCTTGAGCACCAGCGGCAGCGGCGCCCCTTCCTTGTCGTGCCGCAGGCTGCCCATTATATTTAGCGCCGCCATGCTCAGCCGGAACTTATTGTCGAAGATGTAAGGGAAGAGCAGCCCTATGTCCGAGGAGATAGTGTTGTCGCTGGCCAGTATCTTGGAGCGCACCAGCTTACCGGTGGCGCCGAGGATGAAGCGCTCTTCAGGGTCGCGGTTGAACCCGGTTATGTAGCAGGCGAAGCCCACGCTCAGCGCCAAGTCATAGGGGCTGAACGAGCCCATTTCCACGGCGTTCTCGTCCGTGCGTTGCAGGGAGCCGGCCGAGAAATGCTTGGCCGCCATTCCCCAGGCCCCCACCTCGCCGGCGTTCTGCGCGTAGGCCGCGTAGTTCATCGAGGTTTCGGCCAGGTAGACGGAGTGGGTCATGAAGAGCGAGTGCCCCTCGATATTTATCAGGCCGGCCGGATTCCAGTCTATCGCCGAGGCGTCGCCGACCAGGGAGGAGTAGGCCTCGCCCAGCGCGGCGCCCCGCGGGGAGGGCATTATCTTGAGGAACTGGCCGGCGGAGGTGCCGATGGCGGCGTCCCCGTATTCGGCCCGCGCGGGGGCCGGTCCGCACAGCGCGGCGCACAGGCAAAGAGCCGCCGCCCGCAGGGCCGCGCCGACGGGCGCGCAAGTTTTCCCGTGGCCTGTCATCATGGTCAGCGCTCCACCGCCAGCTTGAACACCTTGCCCTCTCCGGAGGGCGGCTTTATGAAGGCCAGGTAGACGCCGCTGGCCACTTCCGCGCCCTTCTCGTTCCTGCCGTCCCAGGTGCCGGTGCCGTCGAAGCCGGTCTTAAATTCCCGGACCAGCTCGCCCAGCAGGGTGTATATCCGCACGCTGGCGTCAGAAGGCAGGTTGGCGAAACGGACCACGCCGGCCACCGAAGATGGCCGGAAAGGGTTCGGCCAGATCTTGACCCCGGCGATTCCGGCCGCCGGCCTGGAGGCCATTATCTGGAAGGTGGAGAGATGCCAAGTCTGGGCCCGCACTATATTCCCGGACGTGTCCGGGGCCGAAGGCAGCGGAACCCAGCGCGAGCTGGCAACGTCGTAGAGCGCCAGTATCAGGCTGCGCTCGTCCGTGCCTCCGGGCAGGGAGCTCTCCAGGTAGGGGACGGCCAGGGTGATGGCGCCGAGGACCTGCACTTTCGGGAAATGGTCCACCTCCATGCCTATACCCGTGGGGAGGAGGTCCCCGGCGTTGCCCGGCGCCGAGGGGAAGGCGCTTTCCGGCCTTATGGTTATCCTGGTCGAGCCGCCCAGCGCTCCCGCCGGCACGGTCACGGAGTAATCGCCGTAGGAGGTCGGCAGCGATATCACGGTGTCCTCGCCGTAGGTCGCCGTCAGGCTCTGGGCTGCCAGCGTGCGGGTGGAGCCGGAATCGGAGAAAGACGAGAGGTCGGCGCCGTTCCGGCTTATCGCCCTGAGCCTGGCGAAATAGGTGGTGTCCACCATCAGCCCGGTGAAGTAAAAGCTCAGTCCCTGTACCGTGCCGGACGAATACATCGGATCGAAGCCGTCTTCCGTGGAGACCTCCACGGCGTACACCGTATCCGTCTGGTTGTTGCCGTGCAGCCAGTTCAGGGTGAAGCCGTCGAGCCGCAGGCCTGAGAAGGCCTGCGGCTTGGCCAGGACCTGGGCCGTAGCCGGCAGGGTCAGGGGCGCCGGCAGAGCCGTGTATTCGGTTCCTACTCCGGTGTGGTTCAGGGCGGAGACCCGCGAATAATAGGAGGCGTTCGAGAGCAGTCCGCCGAACCAGGCGCTGAGGCTGAGCGTGGTGGAGGAATGCACCGCGCCGGAGAAGTCCGCCAGCGTGGATATCTCCACCGTGTATTCCGTGGACGGCGGCGGCGGATTGGCCCCGTTGCCCCAGTTTATGGTGACCGAGGACTGCCATACGTCCGAGGGCGCCCCGCTTACCGGGACGAAGGCCAGCGTGGCCATAGGGGAGAACGAGTAAGGGCCTTCGGTTATTCCGCGGCGGTTATAGGAGGCGACCCAGAAGAAATAAGTGGTGTTGGGCGTGAGGCCGGCCGAGCTCATGTGGGTATTGTAGGTGTCGGAGCTGACCACGGCCGCGCCGCCCGGGTTCTGCCAGTCCGTGGCCGTGGTGCTTATGACCCTATAGCGCGTGTCGGACGGATTGGTGCCTGCCGTCCAGTTGACGCGTATGGTCCCCGTGCTCAGGCCCGTGTAGGCCTGCTGCACCGGCCTGTCCGCGCGGGTGGGGGTCGAGACCAGGAAGGTGTAATTGGTCCCGCCGTCTAAGGCGAGCGAGCCGAGCCGCAGGTAATAACTGGTATTGGCCGTAAGGCCGGTCAGCGTGAGGGTGGAGGTCAGTATGGAATAGGAACGCGAGGAGAACTCCACGGGAGAGAAGGATGGGGACTGCGAGGCCTCCAGCAGGTAGCCGCCGTCGGCCGTCTGGTTTTGCGGAGAAGCCGGCAGGGCGGTCCAGGTAACCGCTATGCTCGAGTAGAAGACGCCGCTGAAAGCCACGCCCGAAGGGCGCGGCGGCAGCGTGTAGTCATGTTCGGGGGTTGAAAGCGTATAGACCGTAGTGCCAGAGAAAACAGGGCCCGCCCTGAAGTAATAGAGGGTGTTGGGGTCCAGTCCGTTGACCGTGACGGAGGTCGCGGCGCCGTTGGAATTTAAGGCCTCGGCGTCTATGCCCGAGAAAGACGGCAGCACCGAGGCCTGCAGGACATAGCCGTCGGAGCCGACCGAGTCGAAGGTCACGGCGGCGCTGGTGCTCCAGACCTCGTAGAGCGTCACCTGCGGCAGGGCGTCGGCCGGCTGCGTGGCCGCGGCGCCAAGGTCGGTATAGGTGGGGGTATTGTCCCAGTTCAGCGTGGCGAGGCGCAGGTAATAGGTGGTGCTCGGGCGCAGGCCCGTAAAACCTATGACGCCGTTGTTGGAGGGCGGCGCCGCGGAAGAGGTTATGACGGAAACTTCCCCGAAAGGCCTGGTAGAGCTCTGGAGAACGTAGCCCCGGCACGCCGAGCCCTGCGGCGATTCCGGGAGCCGGGAGAAATATACCGCCAGCGAAGTCTTGCCTGTCGCTATCGGCGGGGTAATCTGCGTGTTCAGGCCGGCCGGGTTGGCCATGGTTATGGTGGACATCACCGGGGTGTAGCTGAATTCGCCGGCGGAGTTGAAGGAGCCGGCCCTGAAGTACCAGGTGGTGTTGGGCTCCAGCCCCGAGAGAGTCAGTGAATTATCGGCCAGCGCGTAGGTCCGGCTGGAGACGACCGAGGCGGCGCCGGCGAAAGCGTCGCTGGAGGCCTGCAATTCGTAGCCGGCCGCGCCCGCAGTCAGCGCGCCCCAGGAGAGAGAGGCCGCGCTTATGTCCCTGGAGACCAGCGCGAAAGCGGAGATGGAGGAGGCCCTGGTGGTGAAGGTCTCTACGTCGCTGAGATTGGCGGCGTAGTACCAGTTGAGCGCCCCGGCCTTGTAATAGTATGTGGTGTTCGCGAGCAGCCCCGATACGGTCAGGGACCCCAGCGCCGGAAGAGCGGTGGCCGAGGAGTGCACCATGCCCTCGAAGATGGGAGAACTGGAGACCAGCAGGCGGTAGCCCTGGGCGTTCCTTTCCCTGGGCCCGCCCGTCATGGGCGTCCAGGAGACCGTGGCGCTGGTGCGGTGGGCGGAGTAGGAGAGGGACGACAGCCTGGACGCGAGCGTGGCCGTGGAGGCGGTAGCGGAATAGGCCGTCCCGGCGCCGGCTAGGTTCACCGCCTTGGCCCTGAAGTAATAGGTGGTATTGGCCAGCAGCCCGCCGACGTCGAACGGCACGATCGGGTAGACCAGCTCCCGCATCTCATACTTGAAATCGAAGGCGGCGCTGGAAGAATATTCCAGGGTGTAGTCGGTGTGGTCGGGGTTGCCGTTCGGGTCCCACCAGACGCTGGCCTTCGCGGAGACGGAAGACTCCGCGCTGAAGAAATTCTGCTGGAAATAGATCGCCAGCGGGGCGGCCGCCAGCGTTACGGACATAGTGCCGTTGGCTGCGGCATAGGACCCGTCGGCGGCGTTCTTAACCCGGAAATAATAAACCGTGTCCTGGGCGAGGTTCTGGTAGGTCGTCGTCTCGTTCACCAGCACCGGCCCGCCGAAAGCTATCGCCGAAAAATTCTGGGCGGTGGACAGTTGCACCGTATAAATGTTGGAGCCCTCGTTCCAGTTGAAAATGACGGTGTTGAGCGTGGGCGCGCCGGGCAGGGGATTGAGCTGCGCGGCGGCCGGGGCCGCCAATGCCGCGGCCAGGCACAGCGCGAGAGTGCCGGCCAAAAGCCTGGACTTTTCGGTCGGAAAGGACATAGATTCTTATATAGTTTAACAGATTCGGCCCGAAATTCAATTAACGATATGTTACGGCGACTGGGTACGGGGAAACCATTGAAAGCGGCTCGGTTTGTATTATATTATAAATGCGGCGACGCCATTCGCGCGCCTTTCCAGACAGCAGGCCCCCGGTCCGTACAACACGCTCCCGTGAAGCACAGGAGAGAACAAATGGCGGAAAAAAAGCTGAACATACTGGTGATCAACCCGGGCTCCACCTCAGACGAGGTGAGCTATTACCGCGGCGACGACCTGGTCTTCCATAAGACCGTGCGCTACAGCCCCGCGGAGCTGGCGCCTTTCGAGCGGGAAAAGATAACCGCGCAATTCAATTTTCGCAAGAAAATGGTCATGCGCTCCCTTCAGGAGCACGGCGTGGACCCGAAGGAGATGCACGCCGTTATAGGCCGCGGCGGCCTGGTGAAGCCCATAGAGGGCGGGGTGTACGAAGTGGACGAGGCCCTGCTGGCCGACCTGCGCGAGGGAGTGCTGGGCGACCACGCTTCCAATCTCGGCGGCATCATCGCGCAGGACATAGCGGCGCCCCTGGGCATCAAGGCCTTCATCGCCGACCCGGTCGTCGTCGACGAGATGGACCCCCTTGCCCGCTATTCCGGCATGCCCGAGAATCCGCGCATCTCCATCTTCCACGCTCTCAACCAGAAGCGCTGCGGTCGCCACGCCGCGCGCCAGCTGGGCAAGCCCTACGAGGAATGCCGCCTTATCATCATGCACGGCGGCGGCGGCATCTCCGTAGGCGCGCACCGCGACGGCCGCGTGGTGGACGTCAATAATGCGCTCAACGGCGACGGGCCCTTCACCCCGCAGCGCTCCGGCGGCGTGCCGGCCGGCGGCCTGGTGAAGATGTGCTTCAGCGGCAAGTACAGCCAGCAGGACATGATGCTCAAGCTTAAAGGCCAGGGCGGCCTGGTCGCCTATACCGGCACCTCGGACTGCATCGCCCTGGAAAAGTATATCCTCAACGGCGAGGTCAAGGAGGGAGCCGGTCTCGACCCAGCGAAGATAAGCCGCGGGCAGGCCAAAGAAGCCGTGCTGGCCATGGCCTACCAGGTGGCCAAGGAGATAGGCGCCATGGCCTGCGTTCTAGAAGGCAAGGTGGACGCGGTGGTCCTGACCGGCGGCCTGGCCTACGACAAGATCGTGGTGGAGGAGGTCAAGCGCAGGATCTCCTGGATAGCCCCCGTGCTGTCCTATCCCGGCGGAGACGAGATGGCGGCGCTGCGCATAGCGGCGGAGAAGGGCGTCCTGCACCCTAACTTAGTCAAAAAATACTGATTAAAGGAGCCATTCCATGAACTTCAAGAATTTCGACGACCTCCTGTCTAGGGTGCGCGGAAAGACCAACCGCATCGTGGTCCCCGGCGCCAACAACGACGAGGTGCTGACCGCCTGCAAGATGGGCGTGGACAACTCGATAATCTCCGGCGGCATACTAATCGGCCCCAGGGCGCAGGTCGAGGAAATGGCCGGCAAGGTCGGCTTGAAGCTTGATATCTTCGAGATAATGGACAAGAGCGACTGCGCCGAGATGTGCAACCTGGCCGTCGACCTGGTCAAGGCCGGCAAGGGCGATTTCCTGGTGAAGGGCCTGGTCGACACCAAGTTCTACATGAAGGCCATACTCCGTAAGGAGATAGACGCCGTGGCCGAGGGCACCGTGCTCAGCCACTTCGTCCTGTTCGAACAGGCCAACTACCACAAGCTCTTCGCCGTCACCGACGCCGCCATCATGATCAGCCCCACGCTGGAGCAGAAGGCCATGATCCTCAACAACGCCGTCGGCATGATGCGCATGCTGGGCGTGGAGAAGCCCAATGTCGCGGTGGTCTGCCCCGTGGAGAAGGTCAACGAGAAGATACCCAGCACGCTCGACGCCGCCGAGCTGTCGAAGCGCAACAAGGAGGGGAAGATAAAGAACTGCGTGGTGGAAGGCCCCTACGATGTGTACATCTCCTTCTCCAAGGAACTCGCGGCCGAGAAGGGCATCAAGGGCGCCGTCGTGCCAGGCAACACCGACATCGCGCTTTTCCCGGACCTCGACTCGGCCAACCCGGTGTACAAATGCCTGAGCTTCTTCGGCGCCGGCATGAAATCCGCCACCCTGCTGGCCGGCTCCAATATCCCGGTCATCCTGCCATCGCGTACGGACTCGCCCATGACCAAGCTGCATTCAATAGCGCTGGCCTGCTATCTAAAGGACAGGAACAAAGTGCCGGCCTGACAGGAAGGGGAAAATCGTGCCGAACTGCGTCCCAATAGGAGAAAAAAGATGATCTGGAACTTCATAAAGGAAAAGTTGTTAAAGGAAAAGTTGTCGAAGGAAAAGCCGTCCACCGGGGACACCGTGCCGCAGGGCGTCGCCGGGGAGTCCGCCGCGGCCGCGCCGGCCAAACCCGTCCCGCCTTCCGCCGAGAAAGAGGCCCAGGCCGCGGGCGTGAATCCGGCCAAGGCGGTCAAGGACAAGTCGGACGACGAACTGGCCGCGGAGCTGGACAAGATCTCGCCCGAGATACTGTCCCAGGCCCGCACGCCGCAGATGCGGCAGATGATAATCGGCGTCTACCGCAAGATGCTGGCCGACGGCGTCAATATCAACGACGGCCACGCCGTCAAGAAGTGGCTTAAGAAGCATCCCGAGGTGCTGCAGGGCGGCGAGGTGCAGAAGGTGGAGACCGTGCGCCGCGAGGAGCCCAAGATCGGCCGCAACGATCCCTGCCATTGCGGCTCGGGAAAGAAATACAAGAAGTGCTGCGGAGCCGGGGAGTAGTCAGCGTTCCCGGACCTGAAAGAGAAGACCCCC
>CAZVWK010000001.1:8855-38868 GCA_964631475.1 uncultured Elusimicrobiaceae bacterium
GGCGGGGGGTCTTCTCTTTTGCGCGGGACGGTGTCAGTTCCAGGAAACGGAGGGGATCTCATTATCCCCGGTCAGGGCCAGTTCCTTGTCGAAATCAGGGTTCCCGGCGCTGAGGTCCGCGAAACTGCCGTCGCCGTACACGCCGTAGGTCCGGAAGCCGTCGACCTTCTCCACCAGGGGGCTGTTGAAAGTCCAGGCGGCGTCCGCCTGCAGATAGGCGACCGGGTCCCTGTCGGTGCCGGCGTTGGAAGGGTTGGAGATCCGTACGGCGAGCGAGAACTTGGTCGCCCACTTTATGTCGAACCTTTCCGTCTTTACGGTCAGGTTTCCTATGTAAGCCCCCTTGCCGTCGGGAGTTTTGCCGCCGTAGTTGAAGGAAACGGCGTAGGCCATGTCCAGGACCTTTATGCCCGCCCTGTTCTCGCAGGCTATGCCGTAGCGTACCTCGCGGCGTCCCTCCCAGCCCGAGATCTGGCTCCAGGTGGCCCAGCCCGGATAGGCGCTGGCGTAGTAGTGGTCGAGGTGGGCCTGGGGTCGGCCGGCGTTTATCAGTTTCCAGGCGCCGGCGCCTACGGCCACTATGACCACCGCCGGGTTTATCTTCTCGCCCGTGAAAACCGGTCCGCCCGGCGCCAGCTGCGGCTCCTGGCCGAAAAGAGGGCCGCCGGGCTGGAGCTGCGGCTCCTGCGAGAAAGCCTGCTTAGTGTCGGACAATTGCGTGAAAAGGCAGCGCGTCTGTATGCCCTTTTCCTCCCCGGCGCCGGCGAAGGCCGGGGCCTGTAGGAGGAGCAGGGCGATCAGGGCGTTGCGCAGGATCATCTTTTCCTTAGTTCCAGTTGACGCTGACCTTCGCGGGGGCGGAAAGCCCGGGCAGTTCGCCTGGAAGGCTCTTGGTTTGGGGGCTGATGTCGCGGAACAGCCCGTCTCCGCGCACGGCGTAGGTCTGGAAGCCGCGCTCTGTCTTGATCGGGCTGGAGAAGCTCCAGTTGACGTCCGCCTGCATGTAGGCGAGAGGGTTCTCCGGGGTGCCCACGTTCATCGGGTCGGAGATTCTTATGTCCATATAGTACTTGAAGCCCCACTTGATGGAGAAGCGGGTGGCCTTGGCAGTGAAGTTGGTTATGTACTGGCCCTTGCCGTTCTGGTCCTTGCCGCCGTAGAAGAACGAGACCTCGTACTGCACGTCCAGCACGGTCATGCCGTAAAGGTTGGTGGACTTCATCTCGTATACGATTTTCTTGGGGCCGCGCCAGCCGGTGATATTGCTCCAGTTGGCCCAGCCGGGCAGCGCGCTGGCATAGGTGTGGTTGAGATGGGAGGAGGCCTGCCCGCCGTTCACGATGTTCCAGGCGGCCGCGCCGCCGTTGATGATCGCGCCGGCCGCGGCCACGGGGGCGGCCTTGCGCTCGGGCATGACGAGGTTGGCCGGTTCTCCGGGTTCCTCCGCCTCGCGGACGGTGATCACCGTGTCGGAGACGGTGAAGTAATCGGCGTCTTCCTCCAGGGGGACGGCCCCCGCCGGGCAGAAGGGGGAGATCAGGAGTATCGCGGACAGCGCTGTCTTGAGGTAGTTCATTGTTTTCCTCCGTTCCGTGGAATCTCTTTCCCTGGATATATTTTACCCCGCCGTCAAAAAACCACAAGGGCGCAAGGACCCAGGCCCGCCGGCGGTCAAAAGGCCCAGGTCCGCATTGGTCAGGCCGGCCGGGCGCCGGCCGCCGCGGGGCCTACGCCCCGCGGGCCATTTGGGCCCTTGACAAAGGACGGAGCGTCTTTTACTCTATAAATGAAGATAGCCACCCGGAATAAGGACAAGGAGTTTCCTGTATTCGGTGGGTCATTTTTTTTGTCGAGCGGCCGGAAAGAATATGATTAAGCCGGTATCAACCCTCCTCCTGTCGGCCGCCTTGTCGGCTTCCGCCCTTTTGGCGTCGGCCGGGGATGCGTCAGACAACCCGGTCGTTCCCGTCCCTAGCGACACTCTCAGCCATGACCGTGACGCTTACCCGCCGAAGTTCAGGAAACCTCCGCTGGAATCCGCCAACGACCTGCTGCGGGATATGCAGGGCCTGTCCGGCGACTCTATTTCCCGATACATGGAGCAGAACTGCCGTAAGATCGGATTTATTGTGTTGAGGGTTCGGTGGGCGATAAGGGATGGAGAACTGAATCCGTCCGAGCCTGTCATAACTCAGCTCGCGAACCTGGGCGTCGGCCCTTTCACGGGCGAAGTCGATTTCCGCAGGGGCGATTTCGGCAGGCGGGGCCGACCCCAGGGCGGTACGGAAGGAGGCGGTGATCCCGGGATAAAGACCGACCCCGGCGGGCCGGGCTCTCCCGGCGGCTCCCGCCGGGACCCGCGGACGCGGCGCCCGGACCCGCTCGTGGAGTCGCTGGTGAAGGTGGGGGAGGACGTGGCGGCCGGGCACAACAAGCAGGCGGAGGAGAACATCTCCGTTCTGCTGGACTCTTTCCCCGGCAACCCGGACGTTCACACGGCGGCGGCTGAATACTTTAATGAAATGCATAATTTCGCCAGGGCCGCGGACGCCGCCACCGCCGCCATCAAGCTGGCTCCGGACAGCCCCGACGCCTATAAGGCCAGGGCACTGGCCCGCTCCTCGATGGAGGACCGGAAGGGCGCCATAGAGGACATACGCAAGGCTATGGCCGCCGACCCGCAGGACGAGTCGGCCCGCATACTTTCGGCGCTCATAGAGAGCCGCCGCGAGACTTCCAGCCTCAAGGCCCTGTCCTCCCTGCAGGAAATAAAACGCGGTTTCGAGGGCGGCGGACCGCAGCAGGCGGGGGGCTCGGCCGCTGCGGGAGTAGCGGGCCTGGAGATAGGGACTTCCGCCTCCCCGCAGGTCCCGCCCCAGGAGGCGGCCAAATCTTCCGCTTATCTCAAGACCGCCGTCTCCAAGACGCGCCTCGGCGATTACGAGGCCGCGGCCCGCTACGCCACGCTGGCGCTGGACAGGGACCCGTCCTCGGGCGAGGCCTACCTCGAGCGGGCCAACGCCTATAATTTCATCGGACGCTACGAAGACGCGGTGCGCGACACCACCCGCGTCCTGGAGCGGGACCCGGGCAACGTGCAGGCCCTTAATATGCGCGCCTGGGCGCTCAATCGCAAGGGTATGTTCCGCGAGGCCGAAGGCGACGCGGACAAGGCCATCAAGCTCAATCCCGGCTACGCGGACTCCTGGTTCAACAGGGCGCTCGCCTACGAGAAGATGGGCGACTACAAGCGCATGCTGGAGGATTTCCGGCAGGCCGCCTCGCTCAACACGGCCTACGCCTCCCGTTTCCGCGACGCCGTGGCCCAATACTCGGGCCGGGTGCAGGACTTCGATCCTGGCCCTGCCGCCGCCCAGCCGGCGGCGGATGCCCCGGCGCCGCGCCGGGGCACGACCGGCCGCTTCGCGATGACGCTGGGCTTCACGCTCAGCGGCGGCCTGCTCATCGCTTTTGGCATGCTGCACATCGTTTCCGGCCGGCGCGGGCGCCAGGACGGCCGCGACACCCAGCCCGACATACTCTCCCCGTCCGTCTTCTACGAGGGCGTCACCTCCGGCAAGTACAAGATCGAGCGCAAGCTGGGTTCTGGCGGCATGGGCGTGGTCTATGCGGCCGTGGACCAGTCGCTCGAGCGCCCCGTCGCCATCAAGCGCATGAACGACGAGATCAAGCTCAACGAGAACGAGAAGCAGCGCTTCCTGCAGGAGGCCCGCACCGTGGCCCTGCTGCATCACCCCAATATCGTAGAGATTTACACCATCTTCGAAGAGGACGACAATATTTACCTAGTCTTCGAGTTCATAGACGGCCCCACGCTGGACAGGAAACTGGAGAAAGAGGTCATGCTGGGCACCGCCAGCGTGGTGGAGATCTTCGACCAGGTCTGCAAGGCGCTCTCCTACGCCCATTCCAAGAACGTAGTGCACCGCGACCTCAAGCTGGGCAACATCATGATCAACTCCGAGGGCGACGTCAAGGTCATGGACTTCGGCCTGGCCCGCTCGGCTAGGGAGACGCTGGCCCGCGCCAGCCGGGAAGTCGTCGGCAGCCCTGCCTACATGGCGCCCGAGCAGGCCTACGGCGTCTCCGGCAAGGAGTCGGACGTTTATTCGCTGGGAGTCTGCGTCTACGAGGCGCTGACCGGCACCCTGCCTTTCCCGGGCCCCGATTTCCAGGAGCAGAAGGAAAAGATGCGTTATCACCCCGTGAGCGCCGTCATGGCCGGTATCCCCGCGGCTTTCGACGCGCTGCTGGAAAAGGCGCTGGACCCGGACCCGGACAAGCGTTTCCGTTCGGTCGAGGAGTTCAGGGCGGCCCTGCTGGCCGTGCGCGGCTGAAACGGGCTTCGCGACGAAGGGCGTCCGCCCGGGGCGGGCGCCTTTTTCATTTGTCTATTTGTATAATGTTCCAATAGCCGTTCACCATGTTCCACAGGAGCGACACCGATGAAAGCCCTCGTCAAGAAAAAGGCGGAGAAAGGCCTCTGGCTGGAGGACGTTCCAGAGCCCGAAGTGGGCGATAACGACGTCCTGATAAAGATAAAGAAAACCGCCATCTGCGGTACCGATATACACATCTACCAGTGGGACGAATGGGCGCAGCGCACCATCCCCGTGCCCATGCACGTCGGCCATGAGTTCGTCGGCGAAATCGCGGCGCTGGGCAGGGCCGTGCGGGGCCACCGCGTCGGCGAGCGCGTCAGCGGCGAGGGACACATCGTCTGCGGCCACTGCCGCAACTGCAAGGCCGGCCACCGGCACCTCTGCATCAACACCCGAGGGGTCGGCGTCAACCGCGCCGGCTGCTTCGCCGAATACCTCTCCATCCCCGCCGAGAACGTCTTCTCGCTGCCCGACGGCGTCAGCGACGACGAGGCCGCCATCCTCGACCCCCTGGGCAACGCGGTTCACACCGCGCTCTCTTTCGACCTTATAGGCGAGGACGTCCTGATAACCGGCGCCGGCCCGATAGGCATCATGGCCGGCGCCATAGCCAGCCACGTCGGCGCCCGGCACGTCGTCGTCACCGACGTCAACGAGTACCGGATGGAGCTGGCGGGGAAGCTCGGCATCAAGAACGTCGTGGATCCGCGCAGGGAGACCATGCCGGAGGTGATGAAGCGCCTGGGCATGACCGAGGGTTTCGACGTGGGCCTCGAGATGAGCGGCAGCGGCCAGGCCTTCAACGATATGATAAACTCGGTCAAGATGGGGGCCAAGATCGCCCTGCTGGGCATACTGCCCTCCGACACGACCATACCGTGGAGCCAGGTCATCTTCAAGGCGCTTTTCCTCAAGGGCATCTATGGCCGCGAGATGTTCGAGACCTGGTACAAGATGTGCGCGATGCTGACCAGCGGTTTGGACATCAAGCCGGTCATCACCCACCGCTTTCCGTACAAGGACTTCAGGGAGGGCTTCGAGATCATGTCCTCCGGAAAATCCGGGAAAGTAATACTGGACTGGATCCGCTGAAGTGCGAGCTCTTTGTTCCTCATTCCCGTATGGCGGAGGCATGAAATGAAGATAGGTTTCGGTTTCGGAATACTGAACGGCATACAAGCCTGGCGAAAGCGCCGGCTCAAGGAGAATTTCGGCGAACTTAAAGAAAGTTATCTGAACGGGCTGGGGCTTGAGGCCAACACGATAAAGCAGAACGAAAGGTTCCTTTCTATATTCATCGACCTCTATTATCCCAAACTCGCTCACATGGAATTAAGGGAAATGTACAACTTATACAGCTTGGTCCAGAAAGTTGCCGCAATTCCTGGGGACATCGCCGAGGCGGGCGTCTACAAGGGGGGGGAGCCAAAATAATATGTGAGGTGAAAGGAGATAAGGTCCTTCATCTTTTCGATACTTTCGAGCGGATACCGGATTATGATCCTTCGGTGGATGGTAACCCGGGAGGGACTTTTGAGGATACCAGCCTTGATTTCGTCAAAAATGTGCTAACGGGATACAGAAACGTTGAGTTTTACAAAGGCGTCTTTCCTGGGACCCTTACCTCGCGGTTGCTGAACGAGACCCGTTTTTCTTTCGTCAACCTCGACGTTGACCTCTACCGGAGCACTATGGATTGCCTAGAGTATTTTTATCCGCGCCTCAACAAGAACGGGATACTCGTTTCCCACGACTATAATTCGATAAACGGCTCCGGTGTCAAAAAAGCTTTCGACGAATTCTTTGCCGGCAGGCCGGAGCATGTAATAGAACTGTGGGAATCGCAGAGCATGATCATAAAAGCGGACTGAAGGAGTTTTCGATGAAGCCCAGCCCCTTCCACCGTGATTTCGACAAGTCCTGCCTGGCCCTCAAGGGGACGAAGTGAGAAAACACAGCGCGGTGCTGCTCCTGCCGCTCTGCCTGGCCCTGGCCGCCTGCGGTCCGGCCAAACGCAAGGCCGCCGACTATTACGTGGACAAGGCTGCGGCCGTGACGGAGTCCGCGTCGGTGCGCGAGGCCGACGTGGAGAAGGCCTTCGGCTGGCTCGGCAAGGCCCTGAAACTCGACCCGTCTTCGGAGCGGGCCGTCAGAACCGCCGTGGCTCTTTCCGCCGCGGCGGCCCGCAACGGCTTCGCGCGCGCCTCGGAACTGGAGGTGAAGGTCCTCTCGGATCTGGTCGCGGCCAGCCCGCTGCAGTGGCACGCCTATCCGCCCCTCGTGCAGGCCCTGGCCCTGCGCGGCGAGCTGGCGCCGCTGGCCTCGCTGGCGTCTTCCCTGGCGAAGAAGGAGAAGGACCTTCCGGCGGCCGACAGACATCGGGCGCTTATGTCGCTATGCCTCGCGCGGGCCGCGCTGCTGCCCTGGCTGGCATCCGACGGCTTCCTGGCGCTCAACCGCAATCCTGACCGTGTCCGGGAGCGCACCATGGAATACGTATCGCAGGCCGAACTGCTGGCTGAGTCCAGGACGCTGGTGGACGACCTTGAAAAAAAGGACTCCTCGCTCAAGGCCGGAGCGCCGCAGGCCCTGGTCTCCTCCTTCGAGGTGGCCATGAGCGACGTTTTCGGCCGTCCCGAGGAAATGCAGCGGATGCGGGCTATCGCGGCTCTTTTCGCCTCCGAGCAGTCCTACGCCAGGGCGGCCGGGCTGGTCGTCCAGGGTAACGCCCACCTGCTGTCCAGGGAATACGGCAAGGCCAGGGCCATGTTCACGTCGGCCCTGCGCAACTGGCCGGCCATGCTGGACGCCCGCCGCCAGCTGGTGGAGGTCGATTTCCAGGAGGGGGCCGGCCTGGCCGTGGCCGGCAAGGATATGCGGCAGGCCCGCAGGCTGCTTTACCGGGCCTACGAGGACAGCGAGTATCTTATCGAGGCCGCGCTGGAGAAGGGGCCCGCCCTGCCTTTCGTCAGCCCCGGCCGCTTCGCCGGGGACCTCTACGCCCTCAAGGCCGCCGTCATCTCGGCGGTCTACGCCATAGAGGGCCGGACGCTCCGCAACAAGGTGAAGCTCGAGACCGAATTCAAGGCGGCTCTCGACGAGGCCGTGCGCCTCGCTCCGGACAGCCGCCTGGCGAGGGAACTGCTTGAGCGCTATTCCAAAGAGGGCTTTTAGGAACCCGGCTTTTCTTGCCGCAGCGCTGTTCTTCTGGGCCGCGCCGGTCTCTGCACAGGACGTTTCAACCGCGCCCGCGCAGCGGGGTTCGCTGCGGCTGAACCTCGTCACCGACACCGAAGGCTCCAGGATGGGACTGGACTATTCGCTGCGCTGGGATTTCCGCGACCTGGCCGGCATCAATCCGTTCTCGCTTAGAGGATACGGCAGGCTCAACCCTTTCCGCGGCTGGAACATCTACGATAATACCCGCTGGCGCGTCTACGGGGTCAGCGTCAACCCTTGGCGCGCCGTAGTCAGCCGGCGCAGGCCGGATATCTCCGGCGGCGGACAGGCCGCCGGCGGCGGAGATGACGGCAACGGCAGGAGGGAGGACGGCCGCAGGGTGTGGAAACTGTCGCTCAGCCCGCTGCTCGACGACCTGCGGGAGAACCTCGACGAGGACCTGCGCCGCGCGCTGCTGGACGCGGCTCTAGACCCCGTTTCCGCCGCCTGGGATGCCGTGCCGCACGAGGAAAAAAAAACCTTCATGAGGGACGTCCTGTCCCTCCAGATCTGGGAATTGCCCCTGCTGGACCGGCCCAAAAAAGGAATAAAGTATATCGCGGAGTGACGCTCAGGGCAGCGCCGCCACGCCCCTGCCTGACCAGCCGTCTATCCTGATGTCCAGCGGCCGCTCCAGCCGCAGGTGCCGCACGTGCGCGGTCTCGCCGGCCGGGTGCTGCGACCCCAGCCAGTCCCAGTTTATCTCCCCGTCCCTTCGGAAAGAATTTATCGTCAGGTAGCCCAGCCCCAGCGACGTCACGTTGTGGAAGAAGTGGGTTCCGTAAGAGGGGTCCACCGAAAAATCCCCGTAGTCCGCCTCCACTATCACGCGGGAGCCGGAGATCTGGTGCCAGCTGACGGGCACGCCCAGGTAGGGGTCGCTCGAGCCCCATCGCCCCGGGCCTATCAGCAGGTAGGGCCGCCCCTCGTCCTGCAGCAGGCGGTTGAGGCCGTTTATCTGTTCGGCTATCTCGCGGGTCTTTGCCGGAGAGAAGGTCTCCGGCTTGACGTAGACTATGTCTCGCACGTCTTTGACCTCGCCGTTGCCCAGCGCCGCCCCGCTGCCGCATATGACCTTCGCCGGGTCCACCCCGGACATATCCACCCTTCGCGCGGCCGCGCGCGAGACCATCGGCCGCATCTGCAGGATGAAGAAATCGGCGCGGCCCGTTTCCGGGTCACGCGTGCCCGCGAACTCCATCTCGATATTGCTTCCCATCGCCTCGCGGCCCAGGTCGGAGAGTTCGCCGAGCAGCGCCGACAGAGGCAGGACCTCGCTCTTGAGTACCGGGGCGAAGGTGACCAGCTTGGGCCCTTCGGCCGCCACGCTGTCCACCACCGCGTCGTTCTCGCGCAAATAAGTGGAGCCCACCAGTTCCAGCGTGCCGTCCGCCGCCGCGGCGTCCAGCCCGAACACCGCCAGGGCCGGCTCTTTTTCGTAGGTGAAGGAGGCCCCGGCTTTTTTCAGGTCCAGCGCCGCGAACTTCTTCTGCGAGTTGCCCAGGAAGTCCTTGATCGTGGAGAACTGGTGCAGATTGCGCGGATGGGCGGGGGAGAAGCGCAGCGCGTTGTGCCCCTCCACGATGGTCTTGCCCAGGCCCAGCGCGATATGCGCTATGGGCTCCTCAGCCTCCAGCGGCGGCACGGGGTAATAGTTGTAGGACTGCACGACGCCGGCGAAGTCCGGATAATGCCTCCCGCCCTCCGCGTGCCCGCGGCCTACCACCTTCTGTATGATGACGGCCATCTTCTCCTCGTCGGGCAGGTGGGGGGAGAAGCGGCGATAGGCGCGCGCTTCCCTCGAAAAAGTGGAGGCGTAGACATACTTGATGGCCCGGCGCAGCTGCTCCAGCCGCACCTCCGGGTCCTGGTGGTTGTTGGCCAGCATGTAGGTCTTGTAGATGCCAGCGAAGGGCTGGGTCTTGGAGTCCTCCAGCAGGGAAGAGGAGCGCACGGCTATGGGGCCGTCTATCGCGGCTACTATGGCCTTGAGGTCCTCCACCAGGAAGTCGGGGAGCCTGGCTCCATCGAAGATCTGCGCGACGCGTTCGTTGGAGTGGGTCTCGCTCAACTGCGCGTCCAGCCCGTTCTGCTCCATGAAGAAATCGAAGACGTCGGTGGCCAGGACGATGGTGTTGGGCGTCTGCACGGTTATATCCGGGAACTTTTCGCGGAAATCCTGCCGGCTGAGCAGGAAGTCCACGAAGGCCAGGCCGCGCGCCTTGCCACCTATGGAGCCGGAGCCTATCTTGACGAAGGGCGTCGAGTCGTCGAAGAGGCGGCGCTCGAACTTGAGCACCGTGCCCAGCTGCGTGCGGTGGACGAACTGGTAGAGCGTCTCTATCAGGTACTTCCTCAGTTCTTCGCGGTCGCGGAACTCCGAGATCCTCTTGGGCCTGATATGGTAGGCGATCTCGAACTCGGTGCGCGCGAAGAGCCACTTGGAGAAGTGGTTGCGCTCGGCGTGGTAGTAGATGGAGTCCAGCGGCACGGCCTTGAGCAGCTTTATCATGCCCTGCAGGTCCGCCGCGCGGGCCAGCTCGTTGCCCTGCGGGTCCGAGAAGATGAAGTCGCCGAAGCCGAAATAGCGCAGGATGAAGCCGCGCAGCTGGCGGCCGAGGTCCTTGGAGGACTTGTGCAGGAAAGAGGCGCCCAGCCCGCCGGCCGCGCGCGACATGGCCGAGTTGGACGACTGCAGGAGCACCGGCATGTCCGGGTCCTCGGCCTTTATGCGGCGGGCCAGGTTCAGGCCCGCCTCGGGGTCGCATGTGCTCCCGACCGGGTACTCGATGTCGCTGATGACCCCCAGCAGGTTGGACTTGTATTTGGAGTATATCTTCCAGGCCTCGTCGAAATTGTCGGCCAGCAGGACCTTGGGCCTGGCCTTGAGGCGCAGCATCTTCTTGGACGGGTTGAGCTCGTCGGCCATCACTATCTGCGTCTGCTTCATCAGCTCAGAGTAGATTATGGGGAGGTACGAGGAATAAAAGCGGACATTGTCCTCCACCAGCAGGACGGCCTGCACGCCGGCCTTGGAGTCGCTCTCGAAATTGGCCGCGTCCTCCATCAGGTTGATGATGGCCGAGAAGATCGCGGTGTCGCCGTGCCAGAGGAAGACGCCGTCCGCCAGGTCCCTGGTTTCCGGCGAGAGGTTGAGAACGTCCTGCATGTTGAAGGAAAGCAGCACTATCGGCAGTCCGGGCCGCTGCTCCCTTATTCCGGCGGCGAACTCGCGCATGTCGGTGTCGCCCAGTTGCACCATCGCTATGATCAGGTCGTAGTCGCCGGTCGCCAGCAGCAGCGAGGCCTCTTCCGCCGTGGAGACGCGTGTTATGCGCGGGGCCTCGGTCAGTTCGCTGAACAGCGCCTCGGTCAGGCGCTCGTCGTCGGCTATCAGGAAGGAGTCGTAGAGCGAGGCCACCATCAGGATGTTCTTTATCCTGCGGGGCATCAGCTGCTCGAAGCCCCTGAACTTGAGGTCGTGCTCCGGGAGGTCCTTGCGCGGCGTCATCATGGGGATAATTCTACAAAACTCGGCGGCGGGCCCCCGCGCGGTTCCGGATTTTGCCCGGATTTTACACGGGCTTCGCCGGGACTTTTCAGCCGGGCGCCAGGATATAGAGGATGAAAACGACGGAACGGAGGCAAAAATGAACGACTCTTCCATGCCCAAGACTTCCGCCGCCGCCCTGGCTTTCTTCCTGGGCCCGCTGGCCTGGGCCGAACCCTGGCACGACTGCGAAAGCCCGGAGGAACCCGCCTCCGTATCCTCTCCCGCCGAGCCGGGCCCCTCCATGGTGGCCCCGGCCTTGCCATCCTGAGGCCGCGTTTGTATCATATCGGCGGATGGCCAGGAGGATACTCATAGTAGAGGACGAGCGGGACATTTCCCGCATGCTCGACTACAACTTGCGCAAGGAAGGCTACGCTACCGTCATTATAGAGGACGGTTCGCGCGCGGCCATGACCGCGGCCAAAGAGCGGCCCGACCTGGTGCTCCTGGACCTCATGCTGCCCGGCCTGGACGGTACCGAGGTGCTGCGGCGCCTGCGCGCCGACCAGAAAACCGCCGCAGTGCCCGTCATCATGCTGACCGCGAAGTCCGATGAGACCGACAAGATAATCGGCCTTGAGCTGGGCGCCGACGACTATGTCCCCAAGCCTTTCGCTATAAAGGAACTGCTGGCCAGGATAAAGGCCGTGCTCCGGCGTTCCTCCGCGAAAGCGGCGGAGGAGTCGATTTTCAAGGACGGCGGCCTGGAGATAGATTTCGACCGGGTGCTGGTCACCGTAAAAGGGAAGCCGGTAGGGCTAACCGCCAAGGAATTCATCCTGCTGCGGGCCCTGGTCTCGGCCGGCGGCAAAGTCCTGTCGCGCGAGGCCCTGCTGGAACGCGCCTGGGGCATGGACTCCGCGCTGGACATAGAGACCCGCACCGTGGACGTGCATGTCGGCACGCTGCGCCGGAAACTTAAGAGCGAGGGCTCCCGCATCGTCACCGTCAAGAATTTCGGCTACCGCTTCGAATAGCCGCAGTATGTTCAAGACTTTCAAGTTCCGCCTCATCGCCTCCTGCCTGGCGCTGGTCCTTTTCTCGCTGGGCCTCGCGGCCTGGCTGGCCTCAGGCCGGCTGCAGGACGCTGCCATGGAGAATCTGCGGGCCTCGCTGGCCGCGGAGGCTTCCCTGATAGAGGAAGCCCTTTCCGCCGCCGGTTTCGACGGCCGGCCCGGCGCGGAAGCGCGGAGGCTAGCGCTGCGCTTCGGCTCCCTCCTAGACCATCGCGTGACGCTTATCGCCATGGACGGGGCCGTCCTGGCCGATTCGGGCATGCCCGGCGGCGACCCCGCCGGCATGGACAACCACGCCGGCAGGCCCGAAGTCGCGGCCGCCCTTGCCGGTTCACAGGGGAATTCCACGCGTTACTCCTCCACTCTTGACAGGGGGATGTTCTATCTCGCTCACCCCGTCACGATGGGCGGGCGGCAGGCCGGGGTTATACGCCTCTCCGTCCCGCTGTCCGCCGTAGAGGCGCAGTTGGCCGCCGTGCGCCGGGCAGTGCTTGCGGCCTCGGCCGTGGCGGCCGCGCTGTCGCTGTTGCTCGGTCTCTGGCTGATACAGGTCCTCTCGGCGCCCTTCGGAGA
This sequence comes from uncultured Elusimicrobiaceae bacterium, assembly GCA_964631475.1. Lineage (GTDB taxonomy): Bacteria > Elusimicrobiota > Elusimicrobia > Elusimicrobiales > UBA9959 > UBA2231. Next base: position 21,620 of record CAZVWK010000001.1, read on the forward strand.
GATAATAGAGGCCTCCAAGCGCTTCGCCGCCGGCGACCTCGGACACCGCGCGCGCGTGGCCGGCTACGGCGAACTGAAGAAACTGGCGCAGACCCTCAACTCCATGGCCGAAGACCTCTCCCGCCGCATGGGAGAGCTGGGGGCGCGCAAGGGAGAGCTGGAGGCCGTGTTCGACAATATGTCGGAGGGCCTGATCCTGACCGACGCGTCCGGCGTTGTAAAGGCGATGAACTCGGCGGCGGGCAGGCTGACCGGGATCGCGCCGCAAAAAAGCGTCGGCGGCCGCATTTCCGATATTTTCGGAGGCACCGGCTTCGACGCGGCGGTCGCGGAGGCGCTGGCCTCCGGGCGCCCGGTTTCCAGGGAAACCTCCGCCGCCTTCCGCCAGCGCTTCGAGCTCGGCGTCAGCGCCGCGCCCGTGCTGCGCGGCGGCGAGGCCGCCGGCTGCGTGCTGGTGGTTCACGACGTCAGCGAACTTAAAAAGGCGGAGCGTATACGCCGGGATTTCGTCGCCAACGTCTCTCACGAGCTAAAGACCCCACTGACCGCGATAAAAGGCAGCGTCGAGACCCTGATAGCCGGCGCCGTGGACGACCGCGAGAACCGGGGTGAATTCCTGGACGCGGTGCTGCGTCAAGCTACCCGCCTGGAGGGCCTGGTGAACGACCTTCTCCGTCTCTCCAGCCTGGAGGCCGACTCGGCCAGACCGTCCCTGGCCGAGTTGCCGCTCCGCGAGCTCATCGGCGAAGTTCACCGCTCTCTGCTACCCGCTTTTAAGACGAAGAGGATCTCCTTCAACCTCGAAGTCCCGGACGAACTTTCGGTCCGGGCCGACAGGAAGAGGCTGGAGCAGGCGCTTTTCAACCTCATAGACAACGCCTTCAAGTACACTCCCGACGGCGGTAAAATATCCGTTTCGTCCGCCGTCGGGGGGGGATTCGTCCGGGTGAAAGTCGCCGACACCGGCCCCGGCATCCCGTCCGATTCGCTGCCGCGCATCTTCTAGCGCTTCTACCGCGTGGACAAGGCTCGCTCGCGCGAGCTGGGCGGCACCGGCCTCGGCCTCTCCATAGTGAAGCACGCAGTCGAGCTGCACGGCGGCTCGGTCGGCGTGGAATCCGAAGAAGGCCGCGGCTCGGAGTTCTGGTTCACACTGCCGGTCTGAGTTCCGTTTTTATTTACCCGCATTTTACCTCCGCCTCGCTCCGCCTTTAAACCGTCTTTCTACACTATCCCCGTAGTCGACGACGAAAGTGAGGTAATGAATGACCCGCGAAAATATTTTCAGGACGGCCGCGGCCGTAATGGCCCTGGCGCTGCTCTGCCCGCCGGCGGCGCCGGCCGGGGAACTGGACCTGCTGCTGGACCGGCTGGTGGAGAAGGAGGTCCTGGACCCCGGCGAGGCCCAGGAGATACGCATCGGGACGCAGGAGGAAGTGAAGAAGGAGATCTCGCAGCAGCGCCATCGAACGCTGCCTATGTGGCTGCAGACCATGAAACTGCGCGGCGATGTCCGGCTGCGCTACCAGTTCAACGACAACGGGAACTCCGCAGTCACGCAACACCGCGGCCGCTACCGGCTGCGCTTCTTCGTCGATTCCAAAGTGAACGAGAAAGTTTACATGGGCTTCGGCTTCGGCAGCGGCAACAGCGCCGACCCTCGCTCGACCAACCAGACCTTCACGGACAATAAAGGCAAAAAGAACCTCTACATAGACTACGTGTTCGCCGAGTACAACGCCTCGGACAACCTGGCGTTCACGGCCGGGCGCACGAAGAACCCGCTGTGGCTGACCAGCGACATGCTCTGGGACACGGACATAAACCTAGAGGGCCTGGCGCTGAGGGCGAACCTGCCCGCGAAAGACTGGGCTTTCTTCGCCAACGCCGGCCTGGCGATACTGGGCGAATCCTCTTCCAATAAGCAGGACCCGCACCTCTTATACGCGCAGCCCAGCCTGGGGTGGAGACATCCCGACGGGAAGGCCGACTTCCGCGCCGCCGCAGCCCTCTATTCATTCAACCATGTGCGCGGCGCGACGGCCCTGCCGCACAGGCCCTCCGCGACGGACTACCAGCAGGCCAACACCCTGGTCTCCTCCCGCTACAAGTACGATTACGACGCCTTCAGCCCGGAGGCGGAGTTCAACTGGAACCTCTTCGAGCCGGTGCTCGTGCCGGGCCTGAGCGCCTTCGGCTGGAACGTGACCCACCTCGGCGCCTTCGGCAACTGGGTCAGGGCTCTGGAACACGGCGGCGGCGAGGGTTGGCTGGCCGGCTTCAGGCTGGGTCAGCGGAAAGTAGAGGACGCCGGCCAGTGGCAGGCCTCCTGGTCGGTCCGCCGGCTGGACCGCGACGCCTGGCTGGATACTTATCCCGATTCCGACTTCTACGGCGGCGCCACGGGCGTAAAGGGGCAGGAAGTCATACTGATCCTGGGCCTGATGCGCGATTTCGCGCTGACGCTGGACTATTACGACGCGAAGCCGGTCTGCGGTACGCTCAGGCGGGAGAAACTGTTCCAAGCCGACATAAACCTGAAATTCTGAAAACGAAAGGATACGAAGGAGAAAAAAATGAAAAAGACCCTGATACTGACGGCCGCGCTGCTCTTGCCGGCCGCTCTGCTCGCCGGCGGCAAGATAACCGTCGAAGGCTCCACAACCGTGCTGCCCATAATGCAGAAGGCCGCCGAGGAGTTCATGAAGAAGAACAAGGACGCCGACATCGTCATACGCGGCGGCGGCTCCGGGGTGGGTGTGGCCTCCATAATAGACGGCACCTGCGACATAGCCGCGGCCTCGCGCGCCATAAAGCAGTCCGAGCTTGAGCGGGCCGCCAAGAAGGGCCGGGACCTGGTCGCCCATCTGATAGCCATGGACGGCATCTCGCACATCCTGCACCCTTCCAACCCGGCGACGGGCCTGACCCGCGAGCAGATAAAGAAGATCTACACGACCCGGATTAGGAACTGGAAGGAGATAGGAGGGCCGGACCTGCCGATAGTGGTGATCTCGCGCGACAGCGCCAGCGGCACCTTCGAGGCTTTCAGCGAACTGGTGCTGGACAAGAAGAAGATAAGGCCCGACGCCATCATGCAGGCCTCCAACCAGGGCATAGCCTCCATCGTGGCGCGTACGCCTGGCGCCATCGGCTATGTCGGACTCGGCTATGTCACGGACTCGGTCAAGGCCATCTCCGTGGACGGCGTGATGCCCGACAAGGACTCGGTGATCCGCAACAAGTACGGCATCTCGCGGCCGCTGTTCCTCTACACCGTCGGCAAACCCCAGGGCCTTGTGAAGGATTTCATCGACTTCATCAAGGGCCCCGAGGGCCGCGGGATAATCGAGGAGCAGGGCTTCGTCGCCCTTAAGAAGTAAGGAAAATCATGGCGGGTGCTGCGGGCGGCTCACCACGAAAAAACGCCGCTCCTAAATCGGAGTTATGCCGGGGGCATGACGGCGTGTCAGCCCGCAGGACACGGACTCGCGCGCATAGCGCGTCGGTCCCCGGCTCTCGCTCCTCGCGCTTACGATGCCCGGAGCTCCGAGGCGGTCCCGCTAAGCTGACACGCCGCCTCCCCCGGCTGTCTCCTTACCGGGAATTTACACGGGCTTCGCGCCGCCTTTGCCCGGCCCCGCTAAACTATCTTCCGTAAGATGAACACGACCAAAGAGAAACTCATAAAGTTCCTGTTCGCGGCGGCCGCTTTCTCGTCGCTGGCCCTGCTGGCCGGCATAATCATCGTCCTTTTCCGAGAGGCTCTGCCCGTCTTCAATTTCGTGAGCCCGCTGTCCTTCCTGGGCGGCGAAAGCTGGTACCCCACCGCCGAGCCGCCCGAGTTCGGCGTCTATCCGCTCATCATGGCCTCAGCCTGGGTCACGGGCATGGCGCTTGTCATCTGCGTGCCGCTTGGGGTGGGCAGCGCGCTTTACCTGCACGAGCTGGCCGGCCCGCGTCAGCGGGCCGCGCTCAAGCCGGTCATCGAAGTGCTGGCCTCGGTGCCTTCCATCATCTACGGCTTCTTCGGCATGACCGTCATGGCGCCTTTCATGCAGGAGGCTTTCGGCCTGCCCATAGGCCTCTGCGCGCTGACGGCCGGGGTCATACTGGGGGTCATGGCCACGCCGACGGTAGCCAGCATCTCCGAAGACGCGCTGGGCTATGTGCCACGCTCGTTCCGCGAGGCCTCCTTCGCGCTCGGCGCCAACCGCTGGGAGACGCTGGTCAAGGTCATAGTCCCGGCGGCCGGTTCCGGCATCTCCACGGCCGTTATACTCGGCATGAGCCGCGCCATCGGCGAGACTATGACCGTGCTGATGGTGGCGGGCGGCGCCGCCGTCGTGCCTTCCTCGGTCTTCGACCCGGTGCGGCCGATGACCGCCGCGATAGCCGCCGAAATGGGAGAAGCCGCGGTGGGCGGCGAACATTACCACGCACTTTTCGCCATAGCGCTGGCGCTCTTCCTGGTCACCTTCGTTTTTAATATCGCTGCGGAGCTCATCAGCCGCCGCTACCGGCTCAAACTGGGGCTGGCGCGATGACCAGGCGCGACGTCTTTCAGAAGGCGGGGTTCGGTCTGTTGTGGCTCTGCATGGCCGCCAACATCGTTTTCATCGGGACCATACTCTGGTTTATCGCCGCCCGCGGCCTACCGGCCGTAAGCTGGGAATTCCTGACCGCCGCGCCGCGCGACGCCATGACGGCCGGCGGCATAGCCCCGGCCCTCCTGGGCACCTTCTACCTCACGCTAGGCGCAGTCGCGGTGGCCCTGCCGATGGGCGTCGCCTGCGCTGTATATCTCACGGAGTATTCACCCAAGGGCTGGGCCGTAAACCTGGTGCGCATCGGCGTCAACAACCTCGCCGGTGTGCCGTCAGTGGTTTTCGGCCTGTTCGGGCTGGCCGTCTTCGTCAAAGGCGCCGGCTTCGGCGTCTCCATACTTTCCGGCTCGCTGACGCTGGGTATGCTGACCCTCCCGCTGATCATCTCCGCCTCGCAGGAGGCGCTGACGGCCGTGCCGCAGTCCGTGCGCGAGGCCTCGCTGGCCCTAGGCGCAAGCCGCTGGGAGACCGTCCGCAAGGTGGTGCTGCCCGCGGCACTGCCCGGCATCCTCACCGGAGTCATACTCAGCGTCGGCCGGGCCGCCGGCGAGACCGCGCCGATACTCTTCACCGCGGCCGCTTTCTACCTCAGGGGCTATCCTGATTCTATCTTCTCGGAGGTGATGGCCTTGCCCTACCACATCTACGCCCTGATGACCGAGGGCACGCATCCCGAAGCGCAGACGCGCATCGCCTACGGCTCGAGCCTGGTCCTGCTGGCCCTGGTGCTGGCCATGTCCATGCTCGCAATATATTTCCGCCAGCGCCAGAGGAGGACTTACCATGCCTGAAGCTATCCTTGGGAACCCGGCCGCCCGGCCGCCTTCCGGACCGGTGATGTTAAACGCCGGCAGCGCCTCTGATGGGGAGACGATAGGGGGCGGTCCCAAGATGAGCGCCCGGGGGGTGAACTTCCACTACGGCAGCACGCGCGCCCTCAAGGACATAAGCCTGGACCTGATGCCGAGGATGGTCACCGCCATAATCGGACCCTCCGGCTGCGGCAAGTCCACCTTCATCCGGCTGCTCAACCGCATGAACGACCTGGTGCCAGACGCCCGCCTCACGGGGGAAATACTGCTCGACGGCTTCGATATAAACTGCGCGGCCTGCGACGCCGCGGCCCTGCGCAAGCGCGTCGGCATGGTCTTCCAGAAGCCCAATCCATTCCCCAAGACCATCTTCGAGAATGTGGCCTACGGACCGGAGGTCAACGGGGTGAGGGACCGCCTGGCTTTGGAAGAGAGGGTGGAGAATTCGCTGCGCAGGGCCGCGCTCTGGGACGAGGTCAAGGACCGGCTGCGCGAGAGCGCTCTCAGCCTCTCCGGCGGCCAGCAGCAGCGCCTCTGCATAGCCCGCTGCCTAGCCGTGGAGCCGGAGGTTCTTCTCTTCGACGAACCCTGCGCCAGCCTGGACCCCATCTCCACCGCCAGGATAGAGGAGCTGATACTGCAGCTGCGCAGCCAGTACACCATCGGCATAGTGACCCACAATATGCAGCAGGCCGCGCGCGTCTCCGACCGTACCGCCTTCTTCCTGATGGGTGAGCTTATAGAGGCCGGCCCGACCGGGCGCATCTTCAAGGCGCCGCGCGACAAGCGCACCGAAGATTACATCACCGGCCGGTTCGGCTAGGAGGGACCATGCAGAGGCATTTCGACGAGGAACTCCGCGGCCTGAAAGGCGCCGTCATGCGGCTGGCCGCGCTGGCGCGGCAGGCCCTGATGAAAGCCGTCGGGGCGCTCAAAGACCGCGACCCGGCCGCCGCCCGCGCCGTCATAGCCGGCGACGCGGCCCTCGACTCGCTGGAGCTGGAGATAGACGAGCGTTGCCTGGACCTCATCGCCCGGCATCAGCCGATGGCCCGCGACCTGCGCTTCATCACCACCGCCATAAAGCTCAATACCGACTTGGAGCGCATAGGCGACCTGGCGGTGGACGTGGCGCAGCGCGCGCTGGAGCTCTCCGGCAAACCGTTGCTCAAGCCGCTGGTCGACATACCGCGCCTGGCGGAGCTGGCGGCCCGCATGACCGGCGAGGCCACCGAGGCTTTCATAAACGGCGACGCGGAGCTGGCCCGTAAGGTGGTGCTTTCGGACCCGGAGGCTGATTCGCTCAAAAGGGCGGTAGAAAAGGAGCTAATCGAGGATTACATGATGAAGGACGGCTCCACCGCGGACCGCGCCGTCCCGCTGCTGCTGGCCGCGCGGCACCTGGAACGGGTGGCCGACCACTCCGTCAGCATGGCCGAGGACATAATATACATGGTGGACGCCCGCGTAGTGAGGCATCATCCGGAAGCCCTGGGAAAAAGGCCGGAAGCGTAGGCCCCCATAGGACCTTTGGCCCTTTTACGAAGGCGGCGTTCCTCCTAGAATATATAATGGCTTACGCTCCTGTGATGAAGAACGCCGCGCGCAAGTTCGCGATACTCTTTTCGCTGCTGCTGCTCCCGCTATCAGGCTGGACGCAGCTAAACGTCTATTTCCTCAATGTCGGCCAGGGCGACGCGACCTACATAGAACTGCCCAACGGCTCCAATGTCCTGGTGGACGGTGGCCCGTCCTCGCTCCCTGTTCGCGAGTTCCTGATGGCCAAGGGCGTGCGCAAGATAGACCATGTCGTGCTGACCCATCCCCACAGCGACCATTACCGAGGCCTCAAGAAAGTCTTCCAGTATTTTCAGGTCGGAAATTTCTACGACAGCCGTATTGAGAACCTCGACGCCGTGGGCGACAATAATCTCCGCGAGCTGGCTGTGGCCCAGGCGACCCGCGTGCACTTCCCGGAACCGGGCCAGTATCTGAATTGGGATCGCAATGTCAGCGTGAAAGTCCTCAACACCTGCTCCAAGGAGATAAAGACGCGGGACTCCCGCATCATCAACAACTGCTCCATAGTGCTGCGCCTGCATTACAACGGAGCCGCCCTGCTTCTCACCGGCGATATAGAGGCCTCCCAGGAGAACGCCATAACCCGGGTCTTCAAGTCGGGGCTGGAGTCCCAGATACTGAAAGTCCCGCATCACGGCTCCAGCTCATCCTCCTCCCAGAAATTCCTGGAGCGCGTCAAGCCCGTGCACGCGATCATCTCCTACGGCATCGGCAATAATTACGGCCACCCGCACGCCGACGCGCTGTTGCGCCTGCAGGCCGCCGGCGCGAACGTTTACGGCACGCAGGACGGCAACCTGATGATGACGATACCGCCCCCCGGCTCGCCCAAGGGCGTGGACGTGGCCCCGCTGCCTTTTGCCATAACGCCAGTCAGCGCCGAGGAACTGGCCGCGGAGCCAGTGACCATGCCGGAGTCGCAGGCCCTCGAACAACTGCTCAATTCTCCCCTGCGTTGAGGCCCTTCGTCCACCCGCGCCCGTCCCCCCGCGAAGCGGGGGGATTTTTTGTCCTTTTTTCGCCACCGGCAAAGTTGTAGAATTCAATTCAGATGATGATAAAGAGCAGGCCCCTCAGGCTAACCCTAGCGCTGGCCGTTTTCGCGGCCGTGTCGGCCGCCCTGTCGCTGGACCCGGCCTCGGCCCTGCGTCTTTACCCGCTTTACGGCTTCGTCTTCCTGCTGCTGGCCTACGAGGACCGGGACGTTAAATTCCTGCTGGCTTTCCTCTGCGCGGCCGCCGGCTTCGTGCTGCCGCGCTTCGCCTGGCAGGACCCTCACCTGCAACTCCCGCTTCTGATGTTCCTGGAGCTGGCGGCCCTGCTGGGCTTCGCCTGGCTGACCCATTACGTGGAGGACGCCAAAAACGACGCTTCGCTGCGGGCCGAGGGCGCACTCGCCGAGAATTTCCGCCGCCTCCGAGCCCTTGAGGAGGAACTGGCCCGCTATGAATCGCACAAGAAGACGCTGCTCGACCGCATCAGGTTCCAGTCCGGCCTCTCCTCATCCATACAGCATCTTTCAGCCTCCTCGTCTCCCGAGGAGATAAAGTCCAGGCTGGGCCAACTGATCAAGGACCAGTTCTTCGACGCCTCCGTCGAACTGGCGCCCGGCGCGCCGCGCGACCCTCTCGAAGCCTGGTCGGCCGAGCGCAAGGTCTCGCTCCTGGTCAGGGATTCCGCCGCCGACAACCGCTTCTCGGCCCGCGACTTCGTCGCCGGCGAACGTTCCGCAATGGTGGTGCCGCTGTCGCATTTCGGCGACACGGCCGGCTTCATCCGCCTCTCCTCGCAGCGCCCCGAGCGCTTCGGCACAGAAGACCTGCGGGCCGTGGAGCTGCTGGCCGCCATAGCGGGCGTGGCCACCGAGAACCTCTACCTATACGAGCGCGTCGGGAAGCTGGCCGTGCGCGACGCGCTGACGGGCCTCTACACGCACCGCGCTTTCCAGACCCGCCTGGAGGAGGAGATACTGCGCGCGGCCCGCAGCAAGGTGCCTTTTTCCGTGCTCCTGTGCGATATAGATTATTTCAAGAACTATAACGACCGCTTCGGCCACCAGGCCGGAGACCATGTGCTAAAGACGGTGGCCGCCCTCATAGCCGGCCGGGTCCGCGCCGTGGACCTGGCCGCCCGGTACGGCGGCGAGGAGTTCGCCGTCATACTGCCCGGAGTGGCCAAGGCCGAAGCCGCCGCCGCCGCCGAGGACCTGCGGCGGGCGGTGGAGGCCCAGCCTTTCAGCTTCGGCGGCTCGCCCGCCGGCGTCACCGTCAGTTTCGGCGTGGCCGAATTCCCGTCCGAGGCCGCCATCCCCAGCCAACTGGTGCGCGTGGCCGACGAACGGCTCTACCGCGCCAAGAAAGAAGGGAGGAACAGGGTCGTACATGGTTGAGAGCGAAATAGCCCTTGCCGCCCTGTCGGCCCTTTGGCTCCCGGCCCTGCTTTTCAGCAGGCTGGGCGCCGCCGCCGCGCCGCTCACGGCCGTCGCGGGCGCCGGGCTCGCCTGGCTGGCCCTGCCCGCGGTCTCTTCTCCCGCGGCGCTGGCCCTGCCCGCGCTCTGGGCCGCCGCTTCCTGCGCCTGGGTTCTGCGGCGCGGCGCCGCCGGCGGCTCCGGCGGGACCGCGGCCCACGACGCCGCCTCGCGCATCAGGGAAACAGAGGAGAAGCTGGCCCTGGCCAAGAAGGAATTCAACGAGGCCGGCAACCGGGAGAAGAAGGTGCTGCTCCTCTATTCGGCCATGAAATACCTGGCCGAGGCGGTGGACCACCAGGCGGCCGGGCGGCAGTTCGCCCGCTACATAAGCGACTATTTCGGTACCGAGGATTTCGCCTTCTACCTGCTCGGCTCCGCCGGCGAGGCGGAACTCTTCGCCTGCGGCCGCGACTCCGCATCCGGCTTCAATTCCCCGGAGGGCCTCAGGCGCGCGGCCGGACTGCCGGGCAAGGGACTCCCGGAGGCGTTCGCGGCCGACGGCAAGCCGCCCAAAGCCGGCGTCATGGTAACCCACTCCGGAGAGCCTGTCGGTTTCTTCGCCGCCGCCTTCGGCGGTTCTGCCGCCCCGGCCTCGGAACTCGCCGGCGCCATGACTTCTTTCTCGGAGGAGATCGCCTTCGCGGTGCGCCGCCTGCGCCTCTTCCGCGAGGTTGAGTGGCTCTCGCGCGTGGATGGCCTCACCGGCGTCTTCCGCCGCGGCGTCCTGGACGAGCGGATAGAGGAGGAGGTCCGCCGCGCGCAGGCCTTCCGTACCACCTTCGCCCTGCTGATAGCCGACATAGACCATTTCAAGCGCCTCAACGACGGCTACGGCCACCAGTTCGGCGACTTCGTGCTCAAGCGCGTCGGCACCCTGCTGCGCGAGAGCGTCTATGAGACCGACTTCGTCGGCCGCTACGGCGGCGAGGAGTTCGCGGTGCTGCTGCCGCGCGCCGAGCCGGAGGGCGTCCTGCGCAAGGCCGAGGCCATACGCGCCCGCATAGAGGCCGAGAATTTTTCACACGGGCTTGAAAGTGTTAGAATAAGCGTGTCCATAGGCGTGGCCCATTTCCCCAGGGACGGGCGCGACGCCGCCGGGGCCGTGGCCGCCGCCGACGCGGCCCTCTACCGGGCCAAGGAGAGCGGCCGCAACATGGTAGTGGACGCCAGCCAGCTTTGACGGACAGGCAGAACAGCCGGAGGAAACAAATGGAAGAGACCAGGAACCCTTTCCCGGGGCCCGAGAACGCCCCGCAGGACGCTCCCGCGCCGCGGCCGGAACAGCCAGCGCGGGCGGCGCCCTCCGCCACGCCGCCGGCCGCCGAGCCGCCGAAGACCGCCACGCGTCTCTGGCTGAAAGTCCTGGCCCTGCTCTACGCGGGCGCCATCCTGGCCTCCTTCCTGGTTATAGAGAAGGCCGCCGCGGCGCGCAAGGCCAGGCCCTCCGACCTGGATTTCAAGAAAATCACCGGCATGGTCCCCAGTACCAAGGACGCCGTCGCCGTCGTGCCGGTCTACGGCGGGATTTACCAGGGCAGTTCACAGCACGCCTGGGACAAAGGCAGCGGCCAGATCGCGCGCAGGATAGACAGGATGGCCGCGCGCAAAGAGGTCAAGGCGATAGTCCTGGACATAAATTCGCCGGGCGGCACGGTCGCGGCCGTCCAGGAGATAAACGCCGCCATCGCCCGGGCCCGCGGCGCCCATAAGAAGCCCGTGGTGGCGGTGCTGGGCGACGTCGCTGCCAGCGGAGGCTACTACATCGCGGCCGCCTGCGACAAAGTGGTCGCCCATCCCGGGACCATCACCGGCTCCATAGGCGTCATCTTCAGCGGCGCCAACGTGGAAGGGCTGATGAAGAAGATAGGCTACAGGCCAGAGGTAATCAAGTCCGGCAAGTTCAAGGATATCGGGTCCATGGGCCGCGAGATGACGGCCGAAGAGCGGCGCCTGCTGCAGGCGATGATAGACGACTCCTACGACCAGTTCGTGGCCGTAGTCTCGGCGGGCAGGAATATACCGGCCGACCGGCTGCGCGCCGACATCGCCGACGGCCGCATCTTCACCGGCCGCCAGGCGCTGGAGGCCAGGCTTGTCGACGCGCTCGGGGACACGCAGGACGCGCTGGACCTGGCCGGAGAACTGGCCAAGATAGGCAAGAATCCGCGCGTCATCCGGGAGGCCGACCCTTTCTCCAGCATCTTCTCCATGCTGGATTCCAGGCTCGGCTTGTTCGGCGCCGGCAAGGTCGCGGAGCTGGTCACAGACCACCCGCGGCTCGAGTACCGCTGGCAGGGGTTCTGAGCCATGAGCCTGCTCTGCGACGCTGCGGAGATAGTCGATAACCCGGCGGGCTCGCTCGCCGCGCTTACGCGCAAGCGTCTGGGCGCCGCCGGCTGGGCCGGTTATTTCATCGGCTCGCTCAGCCTCTTCGTCTTCCTGCGGATGTTCATGTTCATCCCGGGGGGAATAGCGTCTTTCCTGGTGCTTTTCATTACACTGCGCACCATGAACTTCGTCTCGGCCGCCTCGGTGCACCTGGCGCTGGAGACCGCCGAAGCCGAAGGCAGCGCCCTGCGTCTGTTCCTGGCCTTCGGCCTGGCGGAGGCCTTCTGGGCCTTCGCCGTGCCGCTGGCCTTCTTCGCCAAGATGGGCTATATCAGCCCCTTCCTTGCCTTTATGCTGACGCTGCTGGCCGTCTTCTACGCCCGCGTCCGCCTCATAAGGGGGCTCTACACCGCAGGCTCGCGCAAGGCCGTCCTCTCGGTGCTTGCGCCTTTCTACGTCATGTGCACGCTGGGCTTCATGGGCTTCGCCTGGCTGCTGGGCTGGATGATCTGGGCCGTGTCCTGAGCGTTACCTTATGTCCAAGATCCCGCAGGTGAAGGAATTCCAGGGGCTCCCCGTGGTGACCCCCGAAAAGATCCGCGTCATCGACGAGAAGGCCGTCGCGGAATACGGCGTGGCCGAGGGCGAGCTGATGGAGAACGCCGGCCGCGGCGCGGCGGAGGAGATCCTGCGCATAGCCGGGACGCTGGGGCTGCCCGCCCCGGTGAGGATAGCGGTCTGTTGCGGCAAGGGCAATAACGGGGGCGACGGGCTGGCGGCCGCCCGCTATCTGAAACAGAAAGGCGCCGAACCCGAGGTTTTCATTCTGGAGCCCAAGGACACCGGCTACGGCGAGCTGGTTGTGAAGAATCTGGAGGCGGCCCGCGCCGCCGTGGTGAAGATCTCGCTGGTCAAGAAGGATACCGTCGAGGAACTGGCCGGCGCTCTGCCGGCTTTCGGCCTGCTCGTGGACGCCCTGCTGGGCATAGGTTCGATGGGCAAACCCGCCGGCACGCTAAGGCGCGTAATACAGTTGATGAACAAGAGCGGGCGGCCGATAGTCGCGCTGGACCTGCCCTCCGGACTGCTGCCCGATACTGGCCATCACACCGGGGTCTATGTGATTGCCTCGCACACTCTCACCTTCGGCCTGGCCAAGACCGGGCTCATGGCCGCCCACGCCCAGAAGAACATAGGCGAACTGAAAGTGATAGACATCGGATACCCGCCCGAGCTCATCGCCTGGGCCGCAAGATAGCTTCGTTGACACGAGGCTGCCCGAAACCAGACAGGTCTTCCGCTATCTCGACAAGGTGCTCGCGTATGCGCGGCTGCTTCTTTTCAAGGAGCGGCAGCAGCGTCGCGCGTATCCAGTTGCGGGTGTATTTCTGGTCGTCGTTGGTCGAATCTTTGCGGGCCCTCATCCCGTTCGCCCGCAGGTATTCCTCTATCTCCCGGCGCGTCAGAGCCATCAGCGGTCGTATGACGCGCACGCCGCCGTCCAGGGGCCGCGAGGGGGGGATGCCGGCCAGCCCTTTCGCCTTTGTGCCGCGCAGCAGGTTGAGCAGGACCGTCTCGGCGTTGTCGTCGGAATGATGCGCCGTGGCCACCAGCCGGCAGCCTCTGGAGCGCGCGTATTTAAGCAGCAGGCGGTACCGCTCGCTTCTGGCCGCGTGCTCCGTGCCGGAACCGGTCTTCCTGGCCAGGGTCTTCACCTTGGCCTTGAAAACCCCGCAGGGAAGGCCGTACGCTTCAGCCAGGCCGCGCACGAATCTTTCGTCGGCGTCCGATTCCCGCCCTCGCAACCCGTGGTTTATGTGGCACACATACAGCTTAAGCCGGCGCCCGCGCGCCTGCCGGGCGAAATAATCCAGCATGACCACGGAATCCGGGCCGCCGGAAACGGCCAGCACCACGGAGTCCCGGTCCCCGAAAAGGCCGCGCTCCCGTGAAAAAGCGTTTATCCCGTTCCAGGCTTTCAGAGTGGCCCGCCGCTTGGATTTCATGGCTAAATTATAGCAGTAAAAAAAGCGGGCGGCCTTTACGCCGCGCCGCCCTCCTCTGGGGGGCTCAGTATCTCCAGAAACTCCTGCGTATATGCCTGGCGGTGTTGAGCTGCCCGGTCCGGCGCAGGAGCGCCTCTATCCGGGCCTTGAGCTCGGCCAGCGCGAAAGGCTTGGTCAGGTAATCGTCGGCCCCCATCTGTAGTCCAAGCACCTTGTCTTCTGTCTCCGCCTTGCCGGTCAGCATCAATACCGGCATGTTCTTGAGCACCGGCTTATCCCTGAGGAACGAGCAGATCTGCACGCCGTCGCCGTCGGGCAGTACGCGGTCCATGATGACCAGGTCGAAAGTCTCGCTGGCCACCTTCTGCTTGGCCTCGGCCAGGTTCTCGGCCGTTTCGACCAGCATGCCGAACTTTGTCAGCGCCGCGCTTACAGTGTTGCGGATGATGCGGTCGTCGTCCACCGCCAGTATGCGGTAGGCGCCGTTGGTTCCTTCGTTCATATGACCCCTGTTATAACCCCTTGCCCCTAAAATATATCATAACGGGTGTTTCGCCGCAATGTCCGGTTTTGTTACATCTTCTCGCTCCGGGCCGGGGCCCCGTTTTTGTATAATTTATAAGATTTTTACCTATTGGAGCCCTATGCAAAGCAAGCAGATACGACAGGCCTTCCTCGATTTCTTCGACAAGCAGGGCCATCCCGTGGTCAAGTCCAGCCCGCTCATACCCGAAGGCGATCCCACGCTGCTCTTCACCTCCGCCGGCATGGTGCAGTTCAAGCCCTACTACCTGGGCCTCAAGACCGACAAGAAGCGGGCCGCCTCCTGCCAGAAATGCTTCCGCACCACCGACATAGACAATGTCGGCCGCACCATACGCCACCTGACATTCTTCGAGATGCTGGGTAACTTCTCTTTCGGCGACTATTTCAAGAAGGAGTCGCTGGTCTGGGGCTGGGAGTTCTTCACCAAGGTGATGGGCCTGCCGGCCGAACGCTTCTATCCCTCCATCTACGGAGGCGGCGTCGCCCCCCGCGACGAGGAGGCCCGGAAGATCTGGGAGGGCATACTGCCCAAGAGCCTCCGCTCCCACATACTGGAACTCGGCGACAAGGATAATTTCTGGGCGATGGGCGACACCGGCCCTTCCGGCCCCTGTTCGGAGGTCTACTGGGACCGCGGCCCGCAGTTCGACCATAAGGGCTGCGAAGGCCCGGGAAAATGCTCCTGCGACCGCTATATCGAGGTCTGGAACCACGTCTTCACCCAGTTCGACAAGCAGGCCGACGGCACTTTCAAGCCGCTGCCCAAGAAGAACATCGACACCGGCATGGGCCTGGAGCGCCTGACCTTCATCGTCGAGGGCAAGGACAGCCCTTTCGAGACCACGCTCTTCTTCCCGATAATCGAGGCCGCCTCGAAGCTCCTGAAAACGGAGTACGGCTCTTCCCCCGAGGCGACCAGCGCCTTCCGCATCATCAGCGAACACACGCGCGCCGCCTCGTTCCTGATAGCCGAGGGCGTGATCCCTTCCAACGAGGGCCGCGGCTACGTGCTGCGCCGCCTCATCCGCCGCGCCAGCCGCTACGGCCGCATACTGGGCGCGCGCGAGCCCTTCCTCCACAAGATGCTGCCGGCGGTGCAGGAAATCTTCGGTCACGTCTATCCCGAGGTGAAGACCGCGGAGAAACAGATCGCGGAGGGCCTTAAGTTCGAGGAGCAGGGCTTCATCGAGACGCTCGAGACCGGCGAGAAATACCTCTCCGACCTGATGGGAAAATATCCCAAAGGGATTCCCGGCAAGGAGGCGTTCAGTCTCTACGAGACCTACGGCTTCCCTTTCGAGCTGACGCGCGAGCTGGCGGAGAAGAAAAGCGTGGCCGTTGACGAGAAGGGCTTCGAAGAAGCCCGCAAGGCGGCGCAGGCCACCGCCAAGGCCGGCTGGAAGGACTCGGGCGAACAGAACGCCTTCATCTTCCAGACCGCGGAGGAGAAGCTGGCGCCTACCGTTTTCAAGGGCTACGAGGCCGTCGAACTGGAGTCCGCTATCATCGGCCTGCTCGACAGCGCCGGCAACCTGACCGGCGCGCTCACGGCCGAGGAGGAGGGCTACGCCGTCCTCGACGCCACGCCTTTCTACGCCGAATCCGGCGGCCAGGTAGGCGACTGCGGCATGCTGATGGCCGACGGCCGCGAGGCGGCGCTGGTGCAGGACACTCAGAAGCCAGCCGGCAAGGTGTTCTTCCATAAAGTGATAGCCCGCACCGGGCTGGCCACGGGCATGAAGGTGACGGCCCGCGTCTCCACTGACCGCTACCGCACGGCCTGCAATCACACCGCCACGCATGTCATCAACGCGGCGCTCAAGGCGGTCTTCGGCGACAGCACGCGGCAGGCCGGCTCCGAGGTGGATCCCCACCGGTTCCGCTTCGACTATACCATCAACAAGGCCCCGACCAGGGAGGAGATGGCCCGCGTCGAGCAGCTCTCCAATTCGGCCATAGCCCAGGACTTCGGCGTGCACAAGGCGGAGCGCCCGCTGGCCGACGCGCAGAGATTCGGCGCCACCACGCTGCTGGGCGAGAATTACGGCGACCCGGCGCGCTTTGTGCTGATAAACCGCGGCGGCTTCGACGCGGTGAAAGAGCGCTACAGCCTGGAGCTCTGCGGCGGCACCCATATAGACCGCACCGGCGAGCTGCTGGTCATAAAGATACTCAAGGATTCTTCCGTCTCCCGCGGCGTGCGCCGCATAGAGGGAGTCGCCGGACCAGCGGCCGTGGACTACCTGGCCAAGGTCGCCGCTTACGCCGAGACCGCGGCCTCACGGCTCTCCATCCCGCCGCAGGACCTGCCCGCCCGCGTGGACCAGCTGCTCGAGAATATCAAGGAATTAAAGAGCGGCAAGGCCAAGGCCCCCGCCGCCTCCGCCGGTTCCGGTGAATCGGTGGATCTGACCGGCGGCGTCAAACTGGTCTCTGCCGAAGCGCCCGGCGCGGCCATACCGGCGCTGCGCGGTCTCTCCGACCAGTTAAAGGAGAAGCACACTTCTTCCGTGCTGTTTCTCTACTCGTCGGCGGACGGCAAACTTTCTTTCGTGGCCTCGGCTACGCCCGACATGCGGGGGTCTAAGTTCAACGCTTCGGCCTTCATCAAGGAAGTATCGGGGCTGATAGGGGGCTCCGGGGGGGGCAGGCCCGACTTTGCGCAGGGCGGGGGCCCGGCGCCGGCCGACATGGCCGATTTCCGCCGCAAGGTGGCCGAGTTGGCCAAAAAACACATTTAGGCGCTCCGGCGCCTATTGGTATAATGTAGTCGCGATTCTTTGTATTTGCGCGCCCGTGGTGAAATGGATATCACAGGAGCCTCCGAAGCTTCTAGTGCAGGTTCGATTCCTGCCGGGCGCAAATAGTTTTTGCAATCGACCGGAGCAGGCCGCGGTGC
>CAZVWK010000001.1:38968-63908 GCA_964631475.1 uncultured Elusimicrobiaceae bacterium
AGCCGGCAGGTGGCAGCGGCGAGGCGGGGTCGCGGGTCCCGAAGAGCGGCGGCGATGAGGGAACCCGTGACCGATTCCTGCCGGGCGCAAATAGTTTTTGCAATCGACCGGAGCAGGCCGCGGTGCGCCCTGCGTCAGGAGTCGAAAGCCGGAGCCGCGAGCCGGCAGGTGGCAGCGGCGAGGCGGGGTCGCGGGTCCCGAAGAGCGGCGGCGACGAGGGAACCCGTGACCGATTCCTGCCGGGCGCACCAAGATCTTTTCAGCAAGGAAAACTATTCCGGTCTCCGCCGGGCTCACCACGAAAAAACGCCGCTCACGCTCCCTCCTCGGCCACGCATAGCCCGCATAGCGGGCTTGAGCGGCCCCACCTCGGCGGTTCCGCTTACGCAGGGACCCGCCTGCGGTCTTGCGGACCTGCACCGCAGGTCCTCACCTCGCGCTCGTATGCGCCTCCGCTCCGCGAGGAGCAAAGCACCGTCAACTGCGGCGCATACTTCGTAAGCGCGGGCCTTCTGAAGGTTTTTCTTAGGTGAGGCCCGGCGTATCCCGGCTGTTCACTTATCGAGCTGAAAAGTTCCGGGCTTCAATAATTTAAGGGCACGGGTTCAATAATGAAGTGCAACACCTAGATGTAAATCTGTACTCTAGGTGTTATAGGAATAAACTACAAACACCTCTCCTCCTGAGAGCGTGACCAAATCGCTATTCTTCTTGCCAGAGGCCGTTCCCGGCGCGAAATCGCAAAAGCACTGGGCCCCAATCTAGGCACCATCTCCAGAGAAATCAAGCGCAACGGCGCGCCGATCTACAGAGTCGATCTGCCACATAAGGCACAGGCAAGAGCCGCAAACCGCAAGTCCGAATCCATCCACCATGAGCGCCTGCGCGACCCGGTTGTGCGCCGATACGTCCTGCGAAAACTGCGAATGCGCTGGTCGCCTGAACTTATCGCCAAAACTGTTTCCGAGCAGTATCCCGGCAATTCTGTAAGCCACGAAGTTATCTACCAGTTCATCTACGAAAGCCCTCTGGGCAAAGCACGGAACCTGAAGAAATATCTACCCAAAGAGCACCGGGTCAGAAAACATCCTAGCTATCGCAAACGCTACTCGCAGAAGAGCCATATCCCGAATAGAATCGGGATTGAGAACAGGCCCGCAGAGGCCGCCACGCGCGCCCAGGAAGGCCACTGGGAGACGGATACGATAGTTTCCAGCAAGTCCACTGCGGCCATAGCCGCTATGCTTGAGCGCAAGAGCCGCTTCATCCGGCTCGGGAAACTGAAGTCAAAGAGCAGCGACGGCTTCAGAAAAGCAATAAACAAACGTTTTTGCCGTTACCCTGGTATAATAAAGACGATGCGGAAGATACTCGTTACGGGCCCCACCGGCTATATAGGCGGCCGCCTGATACCGCGGCTGCTGGCCGCCGGCTACGCCGTTCGCGCCTTGGCGCGCCGCCCGTCCGACTTGGACGGCCGGCCCTGGACCGGTTCGGCCGAGATAGTCAAAGGCGACGTTTTCTGCGGCGAAGGCCTGGACCAGGCGATGGAAGGCGTTCACGCCGCCTATTACCTGGTCCACTCCATGACCGACACCCCCGATTTCGAGGCTTTCGAGGAGGCCTCGGCCCGCAATTTCGCCGCTGCGGCGCTAAAGGCGGGCGTGCAGAAGGTTGTTTACCTGGGTGGGCTCGGGGCCGACTCATCCTCCCTTTCCCATCACCTGCGCTCGCGGCACCGCGTAGGGGAACTGCTGCGGTCTGCCGGCCTCAATGTCACCGAATTCCGCGCCGCCATCATAGTCGGCTCCGGCAGCGTCTCCTTTGAGATGATACGCTACCTGGTCGAGCGGCTGCCTGTAATACCCTGTTTCCTCTGCCTGCGCGGCACCCGCTGCCAGCCCGTGGCTATACGCGACGTGCTCGCTTACCTTGTCTCGGCGCTCGACGCTCCGGCGTCCGACGGGAGAACGATAGAGATAGGCGGCAGCGCGGTCCACACCTACCGCGAGATGATGGAGATTTACGCCCAGAGCCGGGGCCTGCGGCGCGGTTTCGTCAACTGCCCGATCTGGTCGCCGGGTCTGGCCGCCCGGCTGGTCGACCTCATCACCCCCGTGCCGGCCGTGCTGGCCAGGCCGCTGCTCGAAAGCCTGCGCAACGACGTGGTCTGCTCCTGTGACGACGCCCTGCGCCTGTTCCCTTACATAAAGCCGCTCGATTACCGCACCGCCGTCCAGTACGCGCTGATGCGAGTCAGCGAGAACGCGGTGGAAACCTCCTGGACCGCGGCCTACGAGCCGCATTACGCCAAGCCCTGCTCCTTCATCGACACCCGGGGCATAATACTGCAGGACCATATGCAGCCCATAGACGCCCCGGCTGAGATGGTCTTCTCGGTTTTCGCCGGCATAGGCGGCTCGCGCGGCTGGTTCTGCGCGCAGTGGCTCTGGGAGCTAAAGGCGCTGCAGGACCGGCTGGTGGGCGGCGTCGGCATGCGGCGCGGCCGCCGCCACCCGGATATCATCCACCAGGGAGAGGCGCTGGACTTCTGGCGCGTCGAACACGTGGCCGAAGGCCGTACGCTGCTGCTGCGGGCCGAGATGAAGCTGCCGGGCAAGGGCTGGCTGCAGTTCGAGGCCAGGCCCCGGGACGAAAAGTCCTCCATCCTGCGCGTCGCCGCCTATTTCGAGCCTAAGGGGTTCTTCGGCAATCTCTACTGGTATTCCCTGTACCCTATCCACACTTTCATCTTCCGCGGCCTGACCGCCGAGATAAAGCGCCGGGCCGAAACCGCCGGTTGAGGGAGCGTGCCGCCGTCCTTTTCCGTCCCGCCGCGCGCGGCCCCCGGTCCGGGAGCGCGGCCCCGCCAGGTTATCCGTTGTCGCGGCTTAATTTAACGAGGCCGCCGCGCCCGGCCGCAGCCGGCGCGCGTTGCCCAGCCGCAGGGCTATCTCGATGAGGTCGAGGTCCGATATCTCCGGCCAGCACTTGCCGGCCTCCAGCGCCTTTACCGTCGCGCCTTTCCTGTCGAAATAGATGCGCGCTATCGGGCTGCCGCGGTAATGCACCTCGTAACCGGGCGCGCCGCCGCGCTTGAAGAAGTCGTTCCAGACGGGCGCGCGGTACACGTAGACCTCGCTGCCGTCGTTCTTGCTGGCCTTGAAACTCTCGCTCGCCCACTCTTTAAGCGACCACCTCATGATTCCCCCTGACCGATTGGTTCCGCGACGAGGCCGTAAAGTATCGTGGAAACAGTGTAGAAGAGGGGTGCGACAGCGTAGTGTCGCACCCCTCTTGCGCCGGCGTAGACTTTGCCCTTTTTATTTTTTCAGGTAGGCCTTCACCCTCTCCATAACTTTCGCTTTTAGTTCGGGAGGAGAGACCACCCTTATATAAGGAAGGAAACGCAGGATATTGGGCAACGCCTCGTTGGGATGGCTGATGCGGCATTCTATCGGGAAATTCGCCGGGCCTTTTCTGCCTAGCTTCTGCTGCGGGAAATAATCGCAGGCCTCGAAATAATCGCGGACATAGTTGTCGGCCTCCAGCACCACCTTCACCGGCGCCTGCGTGCCGAACCAGATGTTGCGCGCGTTGCGCAGCGCGTCCTTGACCCACTCGGGCTTCTCGTAAGTCTCGTCCTCTATCGGCTCTACTGAGACGATGTTGGCGTAGCGCACGGTGCGTATGTCCCTGAATCTGCCGGGCTCGCCTGGCAGGTAGCCCAGGTACCACAGCCCCTCCGACATGATCAGCGCGAAAGGCGCGCCTTTTACCGTCGCCGTGCCGTCCGCCTTGCGGTAGGTCAGGTTGATCATCAGCTTTTCCTGTATGGCGCGGTAGAGGTCCTTGTAGAAAGGCAGAGTCATGTCGGGGTTTTTGACGCGCGGCGTGATCATGAAAAAGGGGTAGGAGGTCTCGTCCAACAAGAAAAGCTTGTCGATGGACTGCAGCACCGACTTGTTCACCTCGCCGCCGAAGATCTTGGAGAGCTTGTAGATGAAAGCCAGCGTGGCGGCATCGTGGTCGGTCACGTTCATCTTGAGGAAAGACTGCGTCTCGCCGTTGAACAGCCAGCGGCCCTGCTCGGTCTCGTCGGCTCGGATGACTTGGTCCTGCCGCAGCGATTCCAGGTCGCGCTGCACGGTGCGGCTGGAAACGTTGAAGACCTCCGCCAGCTCGCCGGTGCGCACCCACCCGCGCGACTGCAATTGCCCGAAAATGTAGAAAAGCCGCTTCTTGAACGAATCGAAGCGATCCTGCCGGCGGTTCCTGTCCGCCGCCCTGAACGCTACGCTCTTTATCTTTTTCATGGTACCCCCCTATGGACCATATTCTACAATAATGAGGATATTGTGTCCCCAAAACTATGGAAGAAGCCGAACTGATAGACCGCTGCCTGGGGGGGGGTGAAGCCGCCCTGGGCGAGGTCATCGGTCTTTACCAGGACCGGCTTTACGGCTTCGCGCTGCGGCTGCTGGGCAATGCCAGCGACGCTGAGGACGCGGTCCAGGACGTCTTCGTCCGGGCCTTCCGCTCGCTGCCTTCATACGATAAGTCCCGCCCTTTCAGGACCTGGCTTTTCACCATAATGCATAACCGCTGCATGGACCTGTTGCGCGCCCGGCGCCCCGATATATCCATAGACGACGAGGCCGGCGCCGCCGTGGCCGACGCCGCCGTCGCCCAGCCCGACCATGGCCCGTTGGCTTTCGAGACCGCCCTAGTGGAGAAGGCGCTGGCCGGCCTGCCGCCAATCTATGCCGAGATACTCCTGCTCCAGTACAAGGAAGATCTGGCCGGCCCGGAACTGGCCTCCGTACTGGGCGTCCCGGAGGGGACGGTCAAAGCCCGGCTGTCCCGCGCCCGGGCCATGATGAGGGAAAAACTGATGCAACCATCCGCCGCCGCGGACCGTATCACCTGTGGAGACCTGAAATGAACGACCGTGAAGACCGGATAGCCGCCGCCATAGCCGCCCTGCCGGGTGTAAAAGCCCCCGCCGGCCTGCGCCTGGCCGTGCTGGCCGCCCTGAGGCCTGAGGCCGCCCCTTGGTACCTGCCCGCCCTGCGCGCCGCGGCCGTCATGCTGGCCGCTTGGGGCGCCGCCGTGCTGGCCGCCGGGGCCTTCTGGGCGATGAACAACGCCGGCGAACTGGCGGCCCTGGCGGCCGACCCGTCCGCGCTGGTCATGGCCGCCAAGGCCTGGGCCCTGTGGGGGCTGACCTTGCTGCCCCGGCTCTGGGACCTGGCCTTCGCCGCCGCGCGGCTGCTGGCGGACAACCAGCCCCCGTTCACTCTTTTAGCCGAATTGACCGCAGCGTCCGCTCTGACCACGGCCTGGCTCTCCAGGCTGCCGGCCCGCGCGGCCGCTAAATAAAGGAGAAAGTATGAAAAAGACATTATTCCTGGTGACCGCGCTGGCGCTGGCCGCCTTCGCGCCCGCCGAGGTTCAGGCCCGAAGCGACAAGGCGATACTGCACGGGGATATCGTCATCGAAAAAGACGCCCGCCGCGACAAGGACATCCTCACCGACGGCTCGCTGACCGTGAACGGCACGCTGGCCGCCGACGCCGTCTCGCTAGGCGGCCCCGTAGTCGTCAACGGCCTGGTCACCGGCGACGTCTCCTCTATGGGCGGCCCGGTGGCGATAAACGGCCGCGCCGCGGACGATGTAGCGTCTTTCGGCGGTCCCATAACCGTGGCCGGCGAGGTGGCCGGCGACGTTTCCTCGATGGGAGGTCCGGTGGAGGTGTCCGGCCACGTGGCCGGCGACATCTCCTCGCTGGGGGGGAATGTGACGCTGCGCTCCGGCGCGGTGGTGGCCGGCGATATCTCCACGCTCGGAGGCGCGGTGCACAGGGAGGACGGGTCGGTCCATCGCGGCCAGTTGACCTCTTTTGACGCCCGCTCCATACGCCGCGCAGTGCTGGACTTCGGCCGCCTCGCGCGCCAGGGAGAGAAGCGCCTCTCCCCGCTGCTGGCCGGCGGGCTGCTCACGGCAGGCCTCATCTTCCTGATCTCGGTGCTGTTCACCGGCGTAATAATGCTGCTGGTGCCGGCCGTCTTCTTCCCGGAGCATACCGGCCGCGCCGCCGAGGCCATGCGCGCCGATTTTTGGCGCTCTGCCGGCATAGGCGCCCTTATAACAGTAGCTTTCTTCCCCGCGATGCTTATGCTGCTGGTTTCGATACTGGGGATACCGCTTATCCCGCTGGCCCTGCTGCTGCTGGTATGCGCCGCCGCGCTGGGGCTGAGCGGTTTCAGCGCCGTCCTGCAGGAGCGTTTCTTCCAGGGCATCAAGCGTGCCGGCCCCGCCTCGCTGCTGGGCCAGGTGATAGTGGGATATCTGCTGCTGGCCGGCCTGCTCATCCTCGGCAATATCATCCCGCTGGTGGGGGGAGTGCTCTCGTTCATCGGCTTCATGACGCTGGCCTTCGGCGCGGTGGTCGGCCTGGGAGCCGCCTGGGACACCCGCATGGGCAACCGGGCCTTCCCCGCCGCTTCCGCCCCGGCCCAGCCGGCCCCCGCCGTTGCCCCCCCCGCGCAGTCATAGGTTAATTTGGGGACACAAGACTTAATTCGGCCGAATTAAGTCTTGTGTCCCCTTATTTCCTACAATATCCCACACTATGGCGAAAATGATACACGGCAACGCGCTGGACTTCAACAACCAGAGCGAGAAGCGCTTCTTCGAGCTGCTCCGGCACAGCCCCGCCACCGCCTCCTGGACCGTCATCTACTCGCATAAGACCGTAACCGGCGGCGAGCGCGAGACCGACTTCGTCGCCATGATTCCCGGGCTGGGCCTGGTCGCCATCGAGCTTAAGGCCGCCGAGCTCTCCTACAGCTCCCGCCTGCCGGGCTTCAGGTACGCCAAGGGCGGCTTCATCTCGCTGCGCGACGTGCTGGTCGCCGCCAAGAAGAAGGAGCGCCATCTGCGCGAGCTGCTCCTAAAGCGCTGCGGCAATGTCTTCTCCGGCGAGATCAGCGTCTTCCTCAACGTCCGCCAGGCCGACCTGCGCCACCTGCCCGACTCGCCCTCGCTCTACATCGCCTCCGACTGCAAGTACCAGGAGATCCCCGCGCTCATCGCCGCCAAGGCCGCGGAGCAGAAAGCCGCCGTCACGCAGGCCCACCGCATGAGCTTCGTGAAGTGGAAGGAGGGGGACATCGCCGCCTTCGCCCGCTACCTCAAGGGCGAGTTCATCGAGGAAGAGGGGAACATCTGCCGCAATTACCTGGAGACGCACTGGAAAGCCAACGCCGAGGCCCTGGGCATAACCTACAACATGCTCTCGACGATGCCGCGCCTGCTGCTGCGCGGCCCGGCCGGCACCGGCAAGACCGGCCTGCTGCTGCAGCGCGCCCGCGAGCTCGACCGCAGCAACGCCACGCTGGTGCTCTGCTACAACAGGCTCCTGGCCGAAAGCCTTAGGAGCGAGCTGTCCAAATGCGACCGCACAAGCGTGTGGTGCCTGGAGGATTACCTGCGCGAGGTCTGCGGCTCGCCGTGGAACGCCGACGAGGACATAGGCCCGATGATGCGCGACAAGCTGCCCGCCTCCGCGCTGGAGAAGCTCAAAAAGAAGAAGCCGGCCTACGACGTCCTGCTGGTCGACGAGTTCCAGGATTTCATGCGGCAGGGCTGGCTGGACGTGCTCGACGCTTCCGTAAAGGGCGGCCTGGCGGGGGGGAAAGCCTGGCTCTTCGCCGATTTCTCCGTCGGTTCCATGGCCGAGGGCGACGTCAGCCCCGGCGACTTCCTCAAGAAGTGCGGCTTCAAGGACGAACTGCTCAACCTGCGCGTCAACTACCGCAACGCCTCGGAGATCGCCGCCGTGGTGGAATACGTCGCGGGTTCGAGCAACAAGCGCGTCCTCTACGACAAATCCCTCAACCTCTGCGACCTGCCCATCGAGGTGGTGGCTTACGAGAGCGACGAGGAGCAGGCCGACCTGGTCAATAATTCGGTCTCCGACCTGATGGGCGAGGGATACTGCTATCAGCCGTCCGACATCGCCGTGCTGTCGGCCCACCGCGCCTCCGACTCTGCGCTGGGAGCCTCGCTGCGCGAGGACATTGCCTTCAACTCGATACACGCGGTAAAGGGCATGGAGGCGAAAGTGGTCCTCATCACCGATCTGCACGAGGGGACGCCGCTGCGCCCCGACCCGCGCGTGCTGCTCTACCTCGGCGCCTCGCGCGCCATGTTCAAGCTGCTCTTCTTCGTCCGAAAGGACTTTTACCAGAAGTTTCTGCGCCTGACCGGGCTGAGCTGAAAACAAAGCTAAAAAATATTTTGGTCCTGGGTCTTGACAAGTCAACGGGCCTCTGTTATATTCTATGTGCGGTCTTGGTCTTTGAGTCGTTTCGGTAGCGCCGGTTCGGTGGTGCGGTCGCGGTTTCGGGGATGGCCCCGGCTCCCGGCGCGGTTCCCCGGCTCCGCCTTCGGTGTTGGCGGCGGTTCCCCCCGGGGCGCCCGGCCCCCGTCCCGCTCCTGCGGGCGCGGCTCCCGGGCCTGCGGTCCGGCTGCGGTGTTGGTGTGCGGTGCGGTGTGTTCCCGCGGTCGCGGTCCTCGGTAGCGGTTGCGGTGCGGTTGCGGTCGCCGGTCCGCCTGTGCGGTGTGTTCCGAGCAGCGAGCCCCCGTCGTCCTGACGGGGGCCCGCTTTTTTATACCCGCTTTTACCGTTTAATAGTTGATTATCAGCGACACGCCGGTTATCGTGTCCTTGCGCCTGAATCCCGCGCCCGGCTTATTGACCAGCTTCCAGACATACGACGCCTTGAGCGACATGTGCGAGTTTATCGACGCGACCAGCGCGGTCTCGGCGTTGACGCGGTAGCCTGAAGAGTCCTTCAGGTTGCCCAGCCATTCCAGGTCCTGCGCGGCGTGCGCGGTGGGGGAGATTCCCCGCCAGTATTTGAGGTAGCCCCGGTAAGTACCGAAGTCCTCGTTCTTCGAGGTGATCCGATCCTCCCAGATATAACCGCCGCCGGCTTCCAGCGAGAGTTTGTCTCTGTCAGTGTCTATCAGGTTGCGCCCGAAACCGATACCGAAGTCCCAGCGGTCGCCGATATTCGCGAAGCGGTTCTTCTCCCAGCCCAGCCGCTCGAAGGCGTAGTTCTTGCCCGAGAGCTTCAGGCTCACTTTCTCAGAAACGTTGTACTGCTCTGCGGTGGTGCTGCCCTCGCTGTTGGTGCCCAGCCCGCCCGCGGCCAGCTCCAGCGCGGCTTTCGTCCAGTCGTAATTGAACAGGTTCTTGGCCGACAGCGTGGAGTTCTTGGAATTGCCCGAAGTTTTAACGTAAGACAGCTCGGCCGTATCCTTCCATGGCTTGGCGGCGTCGGAGGCTATGGCCGGCGCGGCGATAACCAAAGCTAAAAGCGCTGTTGTGAATGTTTTCATCTTTCTTCATCTCCTCAGAACGGGATGTGGCTTCTTTACCTGCCCCTGAATAATATCACTTTTGGTCAAAATGCTGAAATTCACCATGTCGATAATAAACCGTTCCCTCAAGCTCATCGAAAAGGCCGGCAACGCGCTGCCCCATCCCGTCTCCAGCTTCGCCATACTAGCCGCCCTCGTCGTAGTGCTCTCCGCGATAGGCGCCTGGGCCGGCCTGACCGTCGTCCATCCGGGCACCGGCAAAACGATAACGGTGGTCAATCTCCTCTCGGTCAGCGGCCTGCACCGCATACTGACCGGCACCGTCTCCAACTTCACAAACTTCGCCCCGCTGGGCACGGTGCTCGTGGCGATGATCGGCATCGGCATCGCCGAATACAGCGGCCTCATAGGCGCGCTGATGCGCCTGCTGGTGCTCTCGGCCCCGCCGCGCCTGCTCACCGCCGTCATCGTCTTCGCGGGCATCGTCTCCAACGTCGCCAGCGAGATAGGCTATGTCCTGCTGGTGCCGCTCTCGGCCATGATCTTCCTGGCCGCCGGCCGCAACCCGATAGCGGGACTTGCCGCCGCCTTCGCGGGGGTGAGCGGCGGCTACAGCGCCAATCTGCTGCTGGGCACCGTCGACCCGCTGCTGGCCGGCCTCTCCACCGAAGCCGCCAAAATAATCGACCCGTCCTATGTCGTAAACCCCGCCGCCAACTATTATTTCATGTTCGTCTCCACCTTTTTCCTGACGGTGGTCGGCACGCTGGTTACCGAGCGGATAATCATCCCGCGGCTGGGCCATTACACCGGCGACGAGAAGGCCGAGAAGTTCCAGGGCCTCAAGCCCGAGGAGAAGCGCGGCCTGTTCTACGCCTTCCTGACCGCCCTGGCTCTTTGCGGGGTGATACTGGCGGGCCCCGTGCCGCTCATCGTCGCGCTGGTGCTTAGCTCGGCGGCCATCAACCTGGTCATGGGCAGCGCCTCGGCCAAGTGGGCGCTGATGGCGCCGGTCTTCATCCCCATGTTCATGCTGCTGGGCTATTCGCCCGAGCTGACGCAGGCCGCCTACCGCGTAGGCGACAGCGTCACCAATATCATTTCGCCGTGCATGTCTTACTTCGCCTTTATCATCGCGCTGCTGCAGCGCTACGACAAGCGTTTCGGCATGGGCAGCCTCATCGCCACCATGCTGCCATATACCGTTTTCTTCCTTACCGGCTGGCTGGTGCTGCTTATCGCCTGGGTGCTGCTGGGCCTGCCGCTGGGCCCCGGCGCCTATCTGCGCCTAGGCTAGGCCTTGACAATAAGGAATCGTCTGCTATCCTATGTCTGAGCCTGCGGCCCATTAAACGGGCGTCTGCAGGCTCCTTACATTTAGGGGACATAATACTTATTTCCGGGCAGGAGATAAGTATTATGTCCCCCTTACTCAGCGTATCCCGATTCTGTAAAATAGGGGTATGGAATACGTAGCGATACCCCTGGCCGCGCTGATAGCGTCAACCTTGAGCTTCTACTCGGGCTTCGGCCTGGGCACGCTGCGCATGCCCGTGCTGCCCGTCTTAATGCCGCTGCCGGCCGCAATCGCCGCCGCCGTCCACGGCTCCAACAATCTCTTCAAGATAGCGATGGTCGGCGTCCGCGCCGACAAGGACCTGGCGCTTAAATTCGGCGTGCCGGCGCTAATCGCCGCGCTGGCCGGCGCCGTGGTCGCCGCCGCCATGCTGGGCCTCATAGCCGTCTTCCTAGGAGCCGGACTGATATGAACATGATCGAGATAAAGGACCTGCGCAAAGACTACCCGCTGGGCGCCACCATTGTGCCTGCGCTGCGCGGCGCGGACCTGGCTGTGGAGGAGGGAGAGTTCATGAGCATCATCGGCCCGTCGGGTTCCGGCAAGACCACGCTGCTCAACATCATCGGCTGCATCGACCACGCCACGGCGGGCAGCGTGCGCATAGCCGGCAGCGAGATCACCGCGTTGGGCGACCGGGACATCACGGCCATCCGCCTGCACAAGATAGGCTTCATCTTCCAGACCTTCAACCTGATACCGGTGCTGGACGTGCTGGAGAACATCGAGTTCCCGCTGTTGCTGATGAAGCGCCCCGCCGCCGAGGCGCGCCGGCGCGCGGAGAAGCTGGCCGAAGAAGTGGGGCTCTCCGGTTACGTGCGTCACCGCCCGGCCGAACTCTCCGGCGGCCAGCGCCAGCGCGTGGCCATAGCCCGCGCCCTAGTTACCGGGCCGGACATAGTGCTCGCCGACGAGCCCACCGCCAACCTGGATTCCGTCACCGGCGCCTCCATCCTGGAGCTGATGAAGGAGATGAACCGGGTGGAGAAGACCACCTTCGTCTTCTCCACGCACGACCCGGCGGTGCTGAAATACGCCCCGCGCATAGTGCGCATCAAAGACGGCCTCATAGAGAAGGAGCCCGCCGCCGCGTGAAGTTGCTCCTTACCATCGCCTGGCGCAATATCCTGCGTCACCGGGGCAAGAGCCTGGTGATAGGCGCCATCCTTTTTACCGGCGCCTTCCTGATGACGCTGGGCAACGGCGTGGTGAGCGGCATGGCCCGCGGCATAGAGAAGAACGTCATCGACGGCTTCATGGGCGATATCGTGGTGATCAGCGACAAACAGAAGTCGGACAATATACTGCTCAATATGATGGGCACGAGCATCGAGCCCGTGACAGATTACAAGTTCATCAGGCCGGCCCTGGCCGCGAGCCCGCTGGTGGAGCGCTTCCTGCCGGCCGGCAAGAACATGGCCATGCTGCTCGACGAGAACTCCGACGCGCCGGGCTTCGCCTACCTGCTGGGGGTGGATTTCGCCGAATACCGCCGGATGTTCCCTGGCAATTTCGAGGTCATCGAGGGTTCCTATCCCGCTCCCGGCGAGCGCGCCCTGCTCATCCCGACCTTCGCGCGCGAGCAGTTCTACGACTACTACAATATCTGGTACCTGCCCGAGGGCGGCGTTCTGGTGAAGGAGAACCTCAAGAAAGAGGCGCTGGAGCACCTGGACGCGCTCTCCTACAGCAGCAGTGTGGTGATGATGGGCATGAGCGGCGGCATGAACACCACCAGCGACATCCGCTTCCCGGTGCGCGGCATCGTGCGCTACGGCGCGCTGAACCAGATCTTCGGCCATTTCTGCCTGGTGGACATCGAGTCCTACAGGGAATGCCTGGGCTATTTCACTGCGGCCGACATGTCCGCCCAGGTTACCAAGGAGGAGAAGAAGCTACTGACCCTGGAGGGCGGGGACCTGGACTCGCTGTTCTCCGGCGGGGAGCTGGTGGCCGAAGCCCCCAAGGCCGCCCCGCGCCTTCTTACCGAGCGCAGCGCCGCGGCGGACCCGGCCGACGGCGTCTATAACGCGGTCTTCGTCAAGCTCAGGCCGAACGTGCCTTACAAGAAGGCCTTAAAAGAGCTCAACGCCGCGCTCAAAGCGGCCGGCGCCGGGGCGCGGGCGGTGACCTGGAACAAGGCCGCGGGCCCCATGGGCAGCATGGCCCTCATCATCCGCGGCGCCCTGTTCCTCTTCGTGCTGCTGCTGTTCTCGGTGGCCGTGATTATTATCGTCAACACGCTGACCATGGCCGCCATGGAGCGGGCCTCCGAGATAGGGATGATGCGGGCCGTGGGCGCGCAGAAACCCTTTATCGGCGGGATGTTCCTGGGCGAGACGGCCATCCTGGCCGCGATGTTCGGCGGGGCGGGGATAATCGCCGGCGTGTTCGCGGTGGAACTGATCCCGCTGCTCGAGATCTCCACCAAGAACGACATGCTGCAGCTGCTTTACGGCGGCGATATTTTCAGGCCCGTCCTGGATATCTACGGCGTGCTGCTGGCGCTGCTGCAGCTCGGGGTGGTCACCGTGATAGCGACCCTCTACCCCGTGAAAGTGGCCGCGGGCATCACGCCGCTGGACGCGATAGCGAGGGATTGAAGCGATGGGACTGCTGATACGCCTGTCTTTAAGGAACCTGCTGCGGCAGAAGCGGCGCAATCTGCTGCTGGGCTCGGCCATGGCCATCGGCGTGGCCATCCTGGTTACGGCCAATTCCTTCTCGGCCGGCATCTCCGACATCATGTTCAACAAGATCATGCGCTTCGTCACCGGCCACGTGGCCGTGCGCTTCAACGAGCGCGGCGGCGTGATGCGCGAGATCTTCCGCGACCGCGAGCGCGCGCTTAAACTTGTGGAAGGCGATCCGGCGGTGAAAGAGTGGTACGAGACGGTAGGGATGTTCGCCCGGGCCATCGGCAACAGCAAGTCCGACAATATCATCCTGGTGGGCCTGGACACCCATAAGGGCGAGGCCGCCAAGGCCGACTGGGAGGCCTCTTTCCGGCTGACCGGCGGCTCCTGGGAGAGCCTGCGCGACGCGTCGATAGAGAACCCGGCGGTCATATCCGAGGAGAAGGCCCGCGCCCTGAACGTGCGGCTGGGCGACACGGTGCGGGTGCGGTTCCGCGACATGTTCGGGCAGGACCAGGCCGCGCGCCTTACCGTGACGGGCGTGATGCGCAACGACAATATCTTCATGCAGCCGGTGGTGTTCCTGGAACTGGAAAAAGCCAAGGCCGTGCTGGGCTACCGTCCCCACGAGACCGCGAGCCTGGGGCTTGACGTCCGCGAGCCGCAGAAGAACGCCCGCGCCGTGGCCGACCGCATTCACGCCCGGCTCAAACCCGGCCCCGCCTCCATAGAGGCCTCGGTGAAGGGGCGAAAGCTGGCTCTTTACGGGTACCGCAGCTACCCGGAGTCCAAAGAGGCGCTCAAAAAGCGCCTGCGTATCACCGCCGGCAGCCTGGAGCGCGCCCTGCGCAAGGACGGGTTGCTGATGGACGAGGCCCTGGCGCGGTCGCTGGGGCTCAGGCCCGGCGACTCCTTCCGCGTCTCCTGGCGGCGCAAATTCCAGCAGGAACCGGCCGAGGCGGCGCTGACGCTGGCCGCGGTCTACGCGGGGCCCGGCCCGGGAGGGGCGCTGCTCAACGACGCCCGCTTCTACGAACTTTATTACCCCGCCTACCCGGCCGCTTCGCCGGCCCCGGCCGCCGGCTGGGAGGCGCTGGTCTCGCCCGAGTGGACGCTGATGCGGCGCACCGCCGACACCGAAGAGTACAAGAAGAAATACCAGGAGATCGCGCGCAATAAGTGGAAGGGCACCACCGTGGACGTCTCCACCATGTACGAGACCGCCAGCGACATCCTCAAGCTCGAGCACGTGCTGAAGGTCATCACTTTCTCGGCGGTGCTGATCCTCTTCTTCATCATCATGCTCGGCGTGGTGAACACGCTGCGCATGACCATCCGCGAGCGCACCCGGGAGATAGGCACCGTGCGCGCCATAGGCATGCGGCGCGAGGAGGTGCGGAATTCCTTCCTGCTCGAGACCTTCTTCCTCACCCTCCTCTCCTCCGCGGCCGGCGTGGGACTGGGCTTTCTGGCCATGCTGCTCATCTCGCTGCCGGTCTTCCACCCGCAGGACAACCCGCTCGGCATGCTGCTGGTGGACGGGCGCGTCTATTTTCTGACCACTTTCCAGGGCGTGGCCGGCAGCGTGCTGCTGATCATGTGCGTCTCGCTCGCCACGGCCTGGTTCCCGGCGCGGCGCGCCGCGGATATGAGCCCGGCGCAGGCCCTGCGCCATTATGATTGAGGTAAGCGCAATATGAAAGAAATTCTCGCCCTGCTCCTCCTCTCCTGCGGCCCGGCCTTCGCGGCCGACAGCCGCGTGACGCCGATACTCAAGGCCATCGACTCTAACTACCGCCTCAAGCGCGACATCCGCGCCGACGTCACGCTGACCCAGCAGAAGGCCGGCCAGGGCACCAAGATAATAGAGATGGCGTATTACCGGCGCGACTCGGACGACGCCTTCCTCATCGCCATCCGCGCCCCCGAGAACGAGAAGGGCAACGGCTACCTGCGCGTCGGCGACAATTTCTGGATGTACCGCAAGAACACCCGCACCTTCCAGCACGTCAACCGCGACGAGAGCATAGCCGGCACCGACGCGCGCGGCGACGACTTCGAGACCCGCAAACTCGAGGAGCTCTACGCCCCCGTCCTCGGGCCCGACGGGAAAGAGATCTTCGCCGGGGAGACGCTGGGCAAGGTCCCGGTGTATAAGTTCGAGCTGAAAGCCAGGGTTACCGACGTGGACTACCCCCGCCAGGTCTACTGGGCGCGCCGCGACAACAGCCTGCTGCTCAAGCAGGAGAGTTATTCCGGCTCCGGCACGCTCATGCAGACCGCCTATTTCCTGAAGTTCACCGAGGTGGACGGCCGCTTCGTACCCGTCAAGCAGCTCTACATCGACGAGTTCGAGAAAGGCAACCGCACCATAGTGGACATCGCCTCCATAGTGCCGGGCAGGCTCGACGACAATATCTTCACCAAGGCCTGGCTGGAGAACCTGAGCAAATGAGAACATTGCGCGCGCTCCTGCTGACCGCCCTGCTGCCGGCCGCCGCCGCGGCGCAGGTCCCCGTTTCCGAGGACGAGCTTTTCTCCACGCCCGACCTGCCGGTACAGGCCGCCGCCGCCGAGTCCGCCGAGCCCGGCCGCAAGACCGTCGGCCTCTCGGGCGATATCGTCACCGTCCTGCAGGACGTAGTCTCCAGCACCGGCGCCCCCGGCCGGCTGGATACCTACGCCGTCGCCAACTTCGCGCTGGACGCGCGCCTGCAGCGCGGCTACAAGGCGTATATCAACATGGAGACCACGCATTATTCCTCCAGCGGGGAGACCGACTTCCTGCTGCGCGAGGCCTTCGCCGACTTCAACCTGGCGCGCCGCGTCTGGTTCCGCTCGGGCAAGCAGGTGCTGCAGTGGGGACGCTGCGCCCTCTGGAACCCCACCGACCTGGTCAATATAGAGAAGACCCCCTTCATCCGCAAGATAGGCGCCCGCGAAGGCGCCAGCGGCCTGAAGCTGCACATCCCCTACGGGACGCGCTACAACCTCTACGCCTTCCTCGACACCGGCACCGCCCGCGACGACCGCGACGCCGCCGCGGCCGCCAGGTTCGAGCTCCTGGCCGGCCGCACCGAGATGGCCTTCTCCGCCTGGAACCGCCGCGGCAGCTACCCGGTCCTCGGCTACGATATCTCCAGCCGCCTCGGCGGCCTGGACATAAAGGGCGAGATGGCCGCGTCGCGCCGCGACAACGCCCTCTACATCCGCGAGAACGCCGGAGCCCTATCGCTGTACCGAAAGGACGGGGAATGGCCCGTCCGCGCCGCCCTCAACCTGGCCCGCGGCTTCCGCGTGGGCGACTTCAAGGACCGCCTCAATGTCGCCGCCGAGCTCTTCTACGACGAGAACGGCTACCGCTCGTCCCCTTTCCGCGACACGGCCGCCTATACTTTCACGGGCCCGCTCGCCCTGGTCTCGGCGACCGGCACGAAAGGCGCTTACCTGATCGGCAACGGCCTCTACGAGCCCAACCAGCTCGGCCGCCGCTACGCCGCCTTGTTCACCACCTTCACCCGCTTCCTCGTGACAGACCTTACCCTCAACGCCAACTATATACGCAACCTCGACGACCGCTCCGGCGCCGTCACCGCCGGCCTCACCTACACCGACATCAACGATTTCAGCGCCGGCTTCCTGGCCACGCTCTTCACCGGCCCCGCCCGCTCCGAGTATACCTACGCCGGCGTGCGCGGCCTGGTGCAGTTAACCGCCGGGGTATCTTTCTGACAAAGGGGACAAGGACGATAAAACAGGACCTCAAAGAATACACGGGGCTGCTGCACGGCTACAGCGAGTTGCGCCTGCAGGAGAACCGCGCCGTCAACATAGCCCTGATGAAAGGGAACCTGGTGGTCAATAACAGCCGGGCCGCCGGCGGCGTCTCCGCCAGGGTCTGGAAGCACGGGGCCTGGGGCTTCTCGTCCGCTCCCGGCCACGAAACCGAAACTTTAAAGAAAGTGCTGGCCGCGGCCGCGAAGAACGCCGATTTCCTGGACTCGCGCCTGAAAAAAGGCCGGCCCGCGCCGCCGCATTCCAAAGGCGCCGCCCATCACGATCACGGCACCAGAAAGCCGCGGCTGTCCCAGAAGGAACTGGTCGATTTCGCCCGCGAGCTGGACTCCTACATAACGGGCAAGTACCCGGACCTCAAAGGCCGCCGCGTGACTATCAACCTGCTGGACATGGAGAAGGCGTACCTCAACTCCTACGCTTCCGCCTGCTATTCGCCGGCGCGTCCGCCATTACCGGCAGATATTTCCCGGCGTTCTTTTTCACCGGCTTCAACCGGGCCGGCAATTCCGGTTGCCCGCCCGAGAGCAGCTTGCTGCTCTTGAGCACCTCCAGTATCGCCGCAAGGTATTCCTGATTCGTTTTGTAAATAATGTTTCCTCCCTCATTCCCGCCGGCCCCGCCCCTACCCTTCCAAATAGTATAGACCCCCGGCCCGACAGCGTTGGTCGGGCAAAAAAAAAGGCGCCGGGGGGAACCCCGGCGCCCAGGAGCGGAGGCGGGCCGCGCTCAGGCGGTCAGCCACTGCTTCACTTTCTTGCGGATATTCTCTTTCAGCTGCGGCGGAGAGACCACCCGGATATAAGGGATAAACCTCATTATATTGGGGATGACCTCCAGCGGGTGGCAGATGGTCGACTCTAGCCGGAAGGAGCTCTTCCCTTCCGAGACTATCTTCTGCAGCGGGAAGTACTCGCTCAACTTGAAGTAGTCCTTTACGCAGTTGTCCGCCTCCAGGACCACCTTCTGGCAGCGGTTGACGTTGAACCAGATATTGCGGGCCTCTTTAAGCGCCGGCTTTACCCAGTCGGGCTTCACGAAATCCTCGTCCGGAAGGGGCTTCACCGCCTTGATGTGGCCGTAGCGGATGGTGCGTATCTCCTGCTTCTTCTGGCCTTCCGGCTCCAGCAGGTAGCACAGATACCACATGCCGTCGCTCATCAGGAAGGCTATCGGCCAGGCCTTGACCGTCTTCTCGCCGCCGGCCGAATCGTAGGTCAGCATTATCTTGTTCTTATGTTGTATGGAGTCGTAAAGGTCGCCGTAAAAGTCCAGCTGGGTGTTCGGCTGGCTCACGCGCGAGGTTATGACGAAATACGGGTACTCCTCGTTCTCTACCACGAAGAACTTGTCGATGGATTTGAGTACCGACTCGCTGATCTGGCCGCCGAAGACCTTGGAGAACTTGTAAAGGAAGGCCAGCGTGCTGGCGTCCTGGTCGCTCACATGCGTCTTGGCGAAGCTGTAATGATCGCGGTTGAAGTTCAGCCGGCCGCGGTCGTTCGGGTCCTCCAGCAGCATGCCCTGCACCTTGAGCGGCCGCACCAGGCGCTGCGCGCTGCGCTCGCCTATCTCCAGCTCGGTCTCCAGGTCTTTCACGCGCACATAGCCGCGCTGCGAAAGAATGATGA
The DNA here is from genome assembly GCA_964631475.1 of uncultured Elusimicrobiaceae bacterium. Taxonomy (GTDB): domain Bacteria; phylum Elusimicrobiota; class Elusimicrobia; order Elusimicrobiales; family UBA9959; genus UBA2231. The sequence goes on from CAZVWK010000001.1 coordinate 57,782, forward strand.
AAAGCTTTACGATCTGCGACTTATGCGACTCATAGCGCCGCTCGCGGGTCTTGCTGCCCTTGCCGAAAATGGACTTCTTTTTCGCCATGCCGCCCCCTTTTCTGCTGACTGAAATGGATGGAAGAACTACATTATATAGGATTTCCCCGGCCGGCACCAAAGGCTTCCCGCGGGGGCTAAAACATCCGTCACCGCGCTGTCGCCACGGGCTTCTATACTATAATCGGACTATGTGGTCCGTCTCAAACAGTGGCGGCCTTTACATCCGGCCCTTATACTATTTGCTATGAGCCAATACGGCCTGCGGGACTACTCCGAACCCTGCCCGGCCTGGCTTTCCGATCTCTCGCCGGGAATCCGGCGATTCCCCCTGGCGCAAATGCTGGGTTCCCGGGTGTTGTTCTACCCCGGCGCCGGTTGTGACTCCTATCCTCTGAAAATTTTCAGCGAGACGCAGGCCGCCCACTGCTTTGTCTTTGCCGACTACTGCAGTGCGAATGACTGGAAGTGCAATATGAAACAGGCCGGATTCCGATCTGACCCCGGCGCCGTTGATTTAGAACGGCGACTTTCGGCTAAGTTCACTGTGTTGGGGCAATACGAGGCCCACGGGCTGGCCTACTTAATGACGGTCAACGGCTACCGGCCCGTTTCGGTCGGACAGCTGAAGCCCGAAGACATTTTCATGTCCGGCTTTTTGAACCTGAAATCCAGGTATCCGGATATCAACGACTTTTTTGAGCCGGATTTCCGCTGGGGGATCTGGTCAGTCATGGAAAAGAGCGGTCCAAAGGACAGGCTGCGTTTCTGTTATCTGGCTTGTGAGGCCGTATCCGCCTATATGTCCATTTGGCCGGAGAGAAATATGCGAAAGGCGACACTCCGCGGCCCCGAAGCCGATTCAAACGGCCCTTACGCCGTAGTGATCAAAGACCATAGCTTCGGCTGCAACTGGAAGGGGAACCACTGGGGCGGGGAAAAAAGCGTTCTCTACAAATATTCAAAAGCCGCCGGCCTCATGCCCGAATGGCTTCTCGCAGGCAGCAGGCCCTGGCCCGGCTACAGTAAGTCCCCCGAGGCCGCGCCGCGGGATGCGGCGTCCGATTTATTCTGTCAAGGCCTTTATAAAAAGATCGGCTGAATATCCCGCTCCGGTCCGCTTTCCTTACTGAAAACCTATCTCCAGGGCCCGCTGGGTGTGCCTGTTGAGGCCTTCGCGGGCGGCGGTGCCTTTGAACTGGGCCTTGAGCTGGTCCAGGCTGGCCAGCAGATGTTCCGGCCGCGGATCGTCGCCGGTATTGGCGGCTATCAGGACGGCGTTGGTGATGATCTCCTGGGTGTAGGCCATGGAAAAGCCATGGGACTCCCCGGCCGCGTGCTCCAGCGACTGCGGGGTGAAGAAGCGCCCGCCCTTGCGGCGCAGTATCTCCAGCCGCTGCGCTAGCTCGGGCAGGCCTATCTGCCAGACCCGGTCGAACCGGCTGGGCCTGTGCAGCAGGGCTGGGTCGAGCTTCTCCGGCGCGTTTGAGGTGGCCAGCACCAGCACGCCTTCGCGGCTCTCCAGGCCGTCGAGCGTATTGAGCAGGCTGGACATGGAGACCTTGTGGCTGGCGGTCACTCGGTCCAGGTCCTCGAAGAGCAGCACGCCCGGCGCGTTCCTGCCCGCGATGTCGAAAGCCGTGCGCACGCAGTCGTCGTCGGTCTCGTTGTCGAAGGCCAGCTAGGTGAAGTTGAGCGCATTATCGGAGGCGATGATTTTGGCCGCCAGCGTCTTGCCGTTGCCGGGGGGGCCCGAGAGCAGGAAGCCGCGCTTATGCGGCAGGCCCAGCTGCTTGTAGCGGTCCCCGGCCTTGAAGAACCCCGTCACATTGGCGGAAATGTCCCGGGACAGCGTGCCGGGGAGGATGATGTCGTCCCAGGTCAGCTTGGGCCGGGGAATTGCCTGCGGCATGCCGTGGCCGCCGATGACGTTTATGGCGTTCTTCGTCTTCTTCTTGGAGTAATGCCACTTGGCCACCTCGGTGTGGAAGCGGTCGATGGCGCCCTGGTCCTTGTACGCGGCCATGGCGATGGTGCCCCAGGTGTTGGAGGAATAGAGCGGCAGCGACCTGTAGACGATGAGCTCCCCGCCGAAGCTCACCTGTATCTCGCCGGTCCAGGTCTCGGGGTCAAGCTTGGTCTCCCATTCCTCCACCGGCAGCTTCTCCGCGAATTCGTTCCTGTGCTTGAGCAGGATGTGGCCGATATCGGAAAAGTCGGCGCTCTTTAAATATTCCGGCTTTATGTCGCGCAGGTATTCAGGCAGCTTGGCGATCGCCGTGGACGGGGTCGGGCTTTTGTCGGGGAAAAGGTCGAGTATTTTCCAGCCGGCGGCGGCCGGGTATTCCCGCCTGAAGGCCTTTACGATGTTCTCTGCGTGGCGGCTGTCGCTCATATTAACTCCTTTCATCCGGGACGCGAGGAACGTGTCCGGGGATATTTCCGGGGTGTCCGTAGTTTTTCTAAGTTCACGGTTATATTGTAAATCCCCGACCCGACAGCGTTGTGTCGGGACGGGGGAGTTAACGACGGGTTAAAGGCTGATCAGCGCGGGATTGAGGCCGGGCAGGCGGGCCGCCTGGCCGGCTATGGCGTCGTCCTTGGTTAGGATGAGCACCTGCCAGCCGCTCTCTTTATGGAAGTCCGCCAGCAGGCTCAGGGCCGCCCGCATGCGGGTCTCGTCCAGGGTGTAGAACGGTTCGTCCAGCACCAGCAGGGCGGGGCCGTCGCCCTCTTTGCGGGCTTTCCTGGCCAGCGCCACGCGGGCCGCAAGCATGAAAAGGTCCTGCGTGCCGGTGGAAAGATGGTCGATGGGCCGCTTCTGGCCGCCGGCGTCCTTCACCGAGGCGGTCAGCGCGTCGAAATCCCCGAATTCGGCCGCGGAGGCCGGCATCACCCTTGCCAGCGTGGCCGAAACTTCCCTGCCCAGATCCGCGAATATCGCAGAAGAGCTGGCGGCTATATCCCTGAAAACCCCCGAAGCCAGCTGGCAGGCCTCTTTGGCCAGTTCCATCCCGGCTATATCCTGCTCGCCGGCGGCTATTTCCTTGCGCAGGCGGTTTATATCCTCGGGTATGCCCGCAAGGAGGGTGTCCGCCTGTGCCTTGGCGGAGCCGAAGCCGGTTTTAAGCTCGGCCAGCTGCGCTTTCAGGGCCGCGACATTTTCGGCCAGGGTATCGCGCTGTTTGAGCTTTTTCTCCAGTTTGGGCTTGTCGGCTTCGGCGGCGTCCACGCCCTTGTTATTGAGCGCTTCCTGCACGTCCAGCAGCCGCTGGCGCAGCTCTTCCTCGTCGGGGGCGTTAAGCTCGCGGCGCAGCAGCAGGGCGCGCTGGCCCAGGCTGTCGGCCAGTGCCTGCAGACCGGCCTGCTCGGTCACCTTTGCCTGGTAATCCTCTTCGGTACCGCAGCCCCTGGCCCGCAGCCATGCCAGGGCGGCGTCGGCCAGCGACTTGTCGTCGGCCTCCCGCTTGGCGAGAGTCTCGGCGGCGGCCTTGAGCCCTCCCGCTATATCCGCGGTTTCCGCCTCTTTGGCGGCCAGGGCTTCTTTGGCCGCGTCATGTTCGGCGACGGCCCGGGCGAAAAGCGCCCGCAGTTGTTCCAGTTTCTCCGCGTTCATGGCCTCGCCCAGGGTATTCTTCCATTCGGCGGCCAGGCCGTCTATGAAATTCTTAACCTCGGCGGGATTATGGCCGGCCAGCGTAGGCTTCAGCGACAGCTTATAACCGGCCCAGCCCGCCCCGGCCAGCAGCAGCGCCGCGGCTATGTAGGCGGGGGTATTGTGCCCCGACCAGGCCACCAGGGCGGCCAGCGCCGCGCCTATGGCCCAGATCCCCAGTCGCGTGGGCAGATGCGGCGTCATAGTCAGCACTTCCGGCCCGGAAGAGAAAGCCGCCAGCCTGGCGGCCATATCGTCGGCCAGGCTCCGGCGCTTTGCCAGCCGCTCGACCCTAGCCGTCAGATCGGCCTTGGCTTTTTTGAAAGCTGCGGCGGCCGCTTCCTTTTCGCGCAGGGCCGCGGCGAAAGAGCTGGCCGCGGCGGCGGCTTCGGTCTGCCTGTCGCGCAGCGCCCGGTAGGCGCCGGCTTCATTGTTGGAAAAAGCCGACATGGAGGCCAGCTTCTCTTTGGTTTCTTTAAGTTCGCGCAGCGAGCGCAGGCCGTCCACGGCCTCTTTGAGCCGGCAGGCGTTGGAAAGCTTTTCGGCCTCCGCCTTGAGTTCCTCCAGCTTCTTTTCCTCGGCGGCCAGCTCCGACTTCTTCTCGGTCATCTCGCCGTCCAGGGCGGCGCACTGCTTCTCCGCCTCCGAAATCGCCTGCCGCTTGGCCAGCAGCGCCGAAAGTTCCGTCCGGGCCTGCTCCAGCCGCTCCTTCAGGGCGGCTATGCGGTAATTGAAAGTCCCTTCCGCCCGCCGCGTGGACCTTTTTTCAAGATCATCGGCCAGCCGGTCCGGATTTAGGCCGGCGTTGAGCAGCGTGTTCTCCGCCACCCTGGCCCAGGCCGAAGTCCCCTTTTCGCCGGATACCGCCCGGACGCTGGTAGTCCCTCCGCGTATGGCGAATATTTCCAGGAATTCCGCTTCGTCCAGCACGGGCTTTGACTCTTCGGGCTCCCAGGTCAATGAGGAAAGACGGCCGTCGCCGTATCTGTCCGACAGGCGCTGCCATACGACCTTGGTCTTATTGGATTTGCAGAGCCCGTCGAAAATGGCGTCGAAGACCGTGGTCTTGCCGGCCTCGTTGCCGCCGGTGATCACGGTGAAAGGTCCCAGGTTTAGGTCGCGGCCCCGGAACTTGCCGAAATTTATCAGCCTCAGCCGGGAGATCATTTCGTCCTCCCTGAGGCGTCGGCCAGGGCTTCTAGGCCGTACTGCCGCGCCAGCCGCCATTTGCGGAAGGCCGTCTCGTCGGCCTCCGGCGGCTTTATACTGTTCATTTCTTCCAGGAAGGTCCTGGCCAGGGCGTTGGAGGACAGGTCCGCGGCCACTTTGACCGCGGGCGTGACTTTCACCTTGCGCGCCATCGGCGCGAGCCGCTCTTCCAGCGCTTTCGCCGCCGCGCCGGCCGCCTTCTCGTCGTCCACATAGCCTTCCAGCGTGACAGATACCAGGTCGGCCTTGCCCAGTTCCATTATGAGGCGGCTGACGGCCGTCTCCGGCAGCGAGCAGTCCGGCCCCAGCGGCAGGGCGTATTCGCGGTACCGGCCGGCCGAAATTATCTCGCGCGGGGCGGTATTCACCGTCGAGCCGCCGGTGTCCACCAGGCGCACAGTCTTGACGCCCGTTTCCTTATTATGGGCCCGCCAGACGCGGGGGGAGCCGGGATAGCAGGCCAGCGTACCGCCCAGCTGCGCCGACTGCCCGGCGTGGACATGCCCCATGGCCGCGTAGTCCACCTCGAAGCGGGAGAAGAACTCGTTCTCTATGACGCCGGCCCTGGCTTCATCTTCCGGGTCCGGGCCCGTGAAGATGGTCGAATTGAGCGCGTGCACCAGCGCTATGCGCACCACGCCCGGCTTCTTGGGCGGCACGGCCCAGCCGCGGTAGCCGTCATAGGCCGACGCGTGCGGCACGCAGAGGAATTCCACGCCCTTGTCAGCGAAAAAAGTGAAGGGTTTCGCGGGCAGGAATTTGACATTATCCAGAGTGTAGCGGTCCAGGGACGCCGGCGCGCGCAGCTCCTCGTGATTGCCGGGGATATAGACGGTCTGGCAGCCGGCCTCGCCCAGCCGGGCCAGCCTGGCGCAGACTTCCTTGCGCAGCGCCTCTAAGTCCGCGAAAGAATCGAACAGGTCCCCGGAGATCAGCAGGAAGTCCGCCTTCTCCGACAGCGCCAGGGCGATTATCTCGTCGAGCACCGCGAAGGAATAATCCTTGTCCTCGCCGGTCTTGAGATGCAGGTCAGCCGTATGGATTATTTTGGCCATGTTTTCCCCTCGCGTATTATAGTTTTTTAAGCGACGGCCGTCGCAAAAATATTATAAACTGTAGCGATTTTTTTAAAATGTCCTGTTTGCGGCAAATAGAAATGTCCGGTTGAATTATCCCGTCCTGTATAATTGAAACATATTCTGTAGCCTAAATCTGTTGACATTC
>CAZVWK010000002.1:0-20388 GCA_964631475.1 uncultured Elusimicrobiaceae bacterium
CCAACAGCATATTGGGCGACAGCGTCAGCAAGACTTTCAACAAGATCGGCAGTTGGAGCTCGTCGTTCGATATCGGCGCCCTGCTGAAAGGTCTGTGAGCGCGGTATAGTTAAGGGGAGGAATTTATGGAAGACAAGGATCTGCCGGAGCTCGGCTTTAAGGAAAAAAAGGAGAGGAAAGGGTTCCTCCCCTGGCTGCAGGGCCGCATTGGCTTCGGCTCGCGCGGCTCGATGGGCTCGGTCGGCGCTTCGCCGGCCGCCGGGACCGGCCTCAACGCCGGGCGCGCGCTGGGTGCGGCTAAATTCGGAGCCGGAGCCAAGTTCGGCGCCGCCGGAGGCATGCTCGCCGGCAAGGTGCTCGGCGTCGCCGCCATAGTCGCCGTCGGCCTGGGCGCCGGTCTCTATGTGAGCAACCAGGGCGGCGGCCCGCAGAGTTCCTCCTTCAACTCCGACAAGGCGCAGTCCCCTGAGTACGTGCCCGCCATACTTAGGCGGCAGGCGGACCCGGGTTCCTCTCTGGATATGTTCGCCGACAGGAACAAAGGCGCGATAGGCTTTGACGAGCAGGCCGCCAAACCCAAAGCCGCCGAAGCGGAGGCCGCGGCCGGCCCGGACGAGGCGGCCGGCCCGGACGAGGCGGCCGGCCCGGACGAGGCGGCCGATAACAGCGGCATGGCGGACCCGCAGGCCGCCCTGGCCAGACTGCAGGGCGTCAGCGCCACCGGCCTGTCGAGCCAGATCGGAGGCGGGGGGTCCGGCAAGATGATGATGGGCGGCCTCAAAACCGGCCAGGGCGCCTTTGGCCCCAAGGTCGGCTTCAGCGACATGGGCGCCGGCAAGTTCGCCCCCATGCAGAGCCCGTCCAAAGGCAAGCTCACCGCAATGAAGGCCGCCAAACAGTCGGTCAGGGGCGGAGGCAAGACCTCTGCCGCGGGCAAGAAGGCAAAGGGCGCGTTAGACCAGGCGAACGCCGTGCGCGACATGCAGAAGTCCTACGGCGCGACGAGTATAGACACCCTCCGCTCCACGCAGGACAAGGCCTGGGAAGGCGCCACCGGCGCGGGCGACGTTACCGGCGGCGCCGGGCTCGGCACCGGCGACGGCGGCGCGGGCATAGTAACCTCTCCTTCGCTGGATAATACATCCATCAGCGGCGGGGGCGGGGATTATGACGTGCCGGGAGAATATAACTACGAGGATCCCGGCAATACTGACATAAGCCCCTGGGCCAGCATGGCTTCGACCGCTATGATGCTGATCATGCTCTCGGCGGCCCTGTCGGCCATCGGCGGCGCGCTGGTCAAAATCAAGGTTCCGCCGTGGGTGGCGGTCATCGGTATGATCATCTGCGGCATAGCCATAGCCATCGCTGTAGCCGCGATAGTCATGGGCACCATGATCGTATCCCAGTTCGGACAGAGCCTGCTGGGAGGCATATACATAGCCGGAGGTACGGTGGCGGTGCTTGCCGGCGCGGCGGCCATGTCCGGCAATGTCGCCAAGGCGATAGGGATAACGCCGCTGTGGTTGTCGGCCATAGCCGGTATCCTCGGCCTGCTCGGTTCCATGGCCGGAGGCGCTTGAAGGTTATCCGCCGGGGCCGCGCTAGGAGGCGCGGCCCCGGGAGCGTTTCCATTTAAGGGGATGTTCTTATGGGCAGCAAATTCGTGGAAAGGCACAGGCGGAAGTCCCTGCTGGCCGCCTTGCTTCTGCTTTTCAGGGGCCGGGCCAAGTATGTAGTCCTGTTGCTGATGGTGCTGGGCATCTCGGCGCCTTTCGTCGTTTCACAGGACATGCTCTACAGGCTGGTCCAGTTCGCTCCCGTCAGTTATATACTGCGGGCCACGGGCCTGGGCAGCGTCATAACCTCTTTCAACACCTCGTACTCCAACGACATCCTCAAGGCCGCGATAGAACGGGCGATGTACGAAAGCGGCCAGGACTCGCTGTGGAATAATTTTCTCCGGGGAATGTCGGGCTCCATGGCCGGAGCGGGCGCGGGCTCCTCGCTGGGTATGCTCCGCGGCGGAGAGGACCTCTACCGGGCGGCGGCCGATGGCAAGGCTAGCAAGGGCAAGCCGGGCGAGGTCGCCGGTGCGGTCAGCGACGCGGACAAGGCCCGCGGCGACGGCGCCGACGCGGTGGACTTTGAGGATTATCTGGCCGGCGCCGGAGGTTCCGGCGACGGGTCCGGTTTCGGCTTCATGGACGGTCGCGGCGGGCAGGGTTTTTTTGGCGGGGCCCTCGGCCAGAATTCTCCATTTATGAGCCGCACCATGCTCGGCCGGGGTCCCGGCGTAGGCGGCGCGGCCGACGGTATGTACGGCGGCGCCATGAACCAGGCCGCCAGCAAGGTGCCGGTGGCTGGCAATCCTAGGCCGGTCTCGGGCCAGCGCATGGGCAGGGTCTCCGGTTTTTCCTGGCGCAACTCCGGCTACAGGGGACCGGGCGCCGGTTCCGCGGGGTCGCGTATAAACAAGCAGGGCGCGATGTTCCGCCTGGCGGAAACTTTCACCATGACCGGGGCGGCCTACAAGAACTCCACGGCCTCCTCGGAGTACCAGGCTTCCCACGTGGGCTCCACCTATGACGGCAACGCGGTGGGCCTCCAGGAGATACAGACCGGCACGACTCCGCCGGCCATCCCCGACAATTCCTGGACTTCGGACCTGCTCACCGGGGCCGGCGAACTGATGGAACAGGCGCAGCATTGTTCCCGGGTGGCCTCCCAGGAAACCACCCATATTTCCGAGAATGCCGATAAGATAGACGAGATAACCTCGAGCATGGGCAAGCCTCCCAAGTGCTGCAACGGCGGGGCCGTGAACAGGTGGAACGGCAAGGTCGAGCAGATAAAAGCGCTCTGCAAGGATAACAATACCCGCAATTCGCGGATCTCGGCCGCCTGTCAGTCCGAGGACAAGCCGGTCAATTGCGACAATTACAACAAGATGAAGATAAAGAAGTGCAGCAAGCTGAAGTGCTGGATCAGCATAATCCTTGCCATACTTATGATTGCTGTCGGCATCTTCCTGCTCGGTCCAGTGGGTATAGCCCTCGTAGTGTCCGGCGCGGCCATGCTGATAGGCCAGATTATCGGCGGTCCATTCGGCGCAATACTATCGGCGCTCGCGTCTGTGGCCGCCTCGTTCATAGGAGGCCCCTTGGTGGGCATGGCTGTCGGATTCGCCGGTCATGTCGTATCCAAGGCCGGCTCGGACGACGGCTCCAACGCCATCAACAATTAGTGATGCGGAAAGAAAGTCAGGTCTCGGCCCGGCCCTTGCGGAAGTCGTCGAAGAGAGCGCTGCGGACCCGTCCGCCACTGGCGGCGGGATGCGCTCCCGTAGCGGCTTCAGTGAGGGACGCCATGCGCTGTGGCGTCCCGGTACCGCAGGCGGTCGGGCTTTTGATTCCGCCAGGGCCATAGGACCCATCGGCGGATGGGACGGAAGGCACTTGGAGAAAGGTTCTTTATTAGGTAGAGTATGGCGAGCAGTGGCGGCTGATCCAAACGGTCATGCATACCCTGCGAAGTGTTTTTCATATCCGTATTCGGCAAAAGGCTCCCTGGAGGATATATGAGCTTCCATAATGACAAAGAGGAACGCAACACGATACCCCCCGTGCTCGGCCGGCAGGGCCCCGCGTTCCGCAAATCCAGCGCCTTCGGCAAGGCCCCGGCCTTCTCAAAGGCGGCCGGCAGCGTCATGGACAGGATCAAGGGCCTTTCACGCCGCGATCTCGGCCTTGTAGCCCTTGGCATCGGCGCGCTGGTCATGGCTCCGGTGGCCGAGTACATGATGTCCCGCCCGCCGATGGATAACACGCTCACCGCCGGCTTCGGCTCACGCGGCTCCGAGGGCCCTTCCTCCATCTACGAGCCCGGCATACACGGTCTCAGCCAGGGTTCGCCCGACGGCAGCGGCGAGGTCATAGTGCCGCTCAGCGCCCGCGACCCACTCTCGCTGATACTGGGAGCGGCCAAACCGGCGCCTCCGCCCATACCTTCCGCCCCGCCCAGCAGCAGCCTGCGCGACACGGTAAGGGACGCCGGCCGGGAGGCTTTCTCGGCGGCCGTTAAATCGGGCGGAGCTCCTACCGTTATTCCCAAGATGGCCTCCGGCCTGCGCGGCATGAGTTCCTTCTTCGGCGGCGGCGAGAGTTCCCGCACCTCCGGCGCCCTCGCCGGCGGCAAGATAAGCGAGGCTGCCAGGAGCGCCTCCGGCAAGTCGGCTTCCAGGTCCATGGTGGGCCCGGTCGCCCCGGCCGGCTATAAAGGCGTGGCTATGACGCCCAACAGCGCCTCGCGCGGGGCTTTCGAGAAGTTGCGCGCCCAGGCCGGCGCCGCGGCCGACAACTTCACCACCGGCAGCGCCGTCAAGGGTCTGGACCAAGCCGCGGCCGCTTCCGTCAACGCCGGCGCCGGCGACGGCGGTATAGGCGGCGGCAGAGAGGGGGATAAGACCAAGGCCCCGTCCAACAGCAGCGTCCGCGACCAGAAATCGCACTCCGGCGAGTCGCTGGCGGCCACTCTGGCCCGCAAGCGCGCGGAGAAGGCCCTCGAGTGGGAGATGTACAAGAAGTACGAGATTCCCAAGAAAATGATAGAGGCCGTGCTTTCCGGAGTGGGCAGCGCCCTGACCGAGTTCGCCAACTCGATGACCAAGGGAGTGCTGGGCATGAACAGGGGCGGCGGGGCCCCGACCTATGTCTGTCTCAGGAACGATAATCAGGCCACCTGCCGCGGTCCCGAGTCTGATAAGACGATCTGGGGTTCCTGGAACTTCAGCGGCGGGTTCAAGTGCCCCGACGGCAGTCCTTGTACCCTGGCGCCTTTCAGCGGCGGCGGGGGGGGCGGCGGGGGCGGCGGAGGAGCCCCCAGCGACGCCGACCATATCGCGGCTCCCAAGCCCCCTGATAATATCCCGCAGGCGGTACAGACCGAGTTGAACAAGAACCTGGACCCGCTGCTCAAGGACATGGTACGGCTGGTCAAGCGCGCGCAGGGCGACAGCCGCGCCAAGAAGTTCCTGTACCGCAGCCTGGACATGAACTCCCATATAGACGGCGTTGCCGTGAAGTACATAGAGCAGGCAGCCCTCCTAGGCAGGGAGGCCTCCAACCTGGACGGCAAGGTGACCGAGTACGCTACGGCCGTTACCCAGGCTAACTCCTCCATATCGCAGTTCAACTCCACGCTGGCCCAGTTCAAGGCCAGGGTCGAGGCGACCAGTACCGCCTCCCGCCAGACCGTGGTCAGGGACGCGGAAACAGGCGCCACCGGCAGGGTGGAACTCACCGGCGCCCAGGCCGAGGTGGACAAGGTCAAGCAGGCTATCACGGAACATGAGCGGCTGCTCGCAGGCATGCAGCAGCGCATGGCCAAACACTCCACCATAGCCGCCTTCTACAGGACGCAGGCCGGGCTGGTGAGGCAGAACGTCAGCGCGATAGACGCCGCTTCACAGAATGCCCGCCAGGTAGCCGCCGCGAACAAGCAGCGGCTCGAGGCGCTCGAGCAGAAAGAAAAACTCGACATAGAGGAGCAGAGGAGCCTGGTGGCCGCTTTCAGGTCGGTGGCGGGAGAGTCACGCGAGCTGGCTTTTGTTCCGGCCGTGCTGACTAGTTCCCTGCCCGGCGACCAAACGCTGCTGGCGATGGCCGTCCTAGGCGACCTGCGGGATACGGTCAAGCAGAACGAATCGCAGTCTCCCGTAGACTCTCTCGTCGCTTTCCGCGGCGCGGACGTACAGAAGCTCTGGAACGACCACGACGTGGTGGATCAGGCCACCAAGACCAACGAGACGGCAGCCTGGGCCAGGAGCAGCCCGAGGATGAACTACGAGAAGATAATGGGACAGGGCTTCCAGATACCAGAGGCCCCGCTGCCCACGGACATCATCTCCGTAGGTATGCGCGTACGCCAGGTGCCATGGGACATCGCCAATGTCAAGGCTCTCGTGGCCAGCGAGGTGGAGGGTTCCAACCCCGCTACCAATATAGGCAACTGGACCGCCCAGTTGCAGGCCGCAGGCATCACCCTTGGCACAGGCGGCACCGCTGAGACGCCGGTTTCTCCCTCTACGCCGGCCACGCCCGTGTCGCCCACATCGCCCACGACGCCAGTGACGCCGGTCTCGCCGACGGCCCCAGTGGTGCCGGACCCCAACGCCCAACTCGTCGCGCTACAGCGCGAGGGCGCGGATCTCGCCGCGCTCTACGGCAACGGCCCCAACCGGCGACAGTACCCAGACTGGCCGGCTCAGGAGCTTGACAGGACCAAATACGCGGCCCAGTTCAACGCGCATGGCCGGGCCAGCCAGGAGATACACCGCCTCCGCAACCAGGTGGAAGCCAAGGCCGGCGAACTGCGGTCAACCACCGATCCGGAGCGGGCCAGGGTGCTGGTGGCGGAGATGCGCGCCCTGGGCAACCGGATAGACGCCCAGATCCGCGTCTGCCGCGACCAGATAGCCGAAGCTCGCAGGCTTAAGGCCGCCGAACAGCAGTCCGCGCAGTCTGAGACGGCGGTGAGGCGGCAGGCTTGGGAAACGCTACCAAAGGGCGCCCTGCAGAACATTAAGATCGCTCAAGAGGGCAAGTGGACTGTGGCTTACGGCCAGAATAATCAGCCCCTGACCGAGCGCTACTGCGACGGCCGGATCGTCAGCGGATACATTCGTGATTCCTGCGAGCCCGGCCAGTGGGGTTCCGCCCAGTCAAAGAACTTCGGCAGGATGCCGCTGGACGCCGGCCGGAAATACAACGACGGACAGTGGCGCACTACGAAGGTGAGAGTGCTGGTGCCGGACTACAGCCTGGTCTACGGTGCCGGCGTCATACAAGTGCGTCCAACGCGCGTGACGACTTTCTCCAATGACACGGATCCGGACGCAATCGAGTCCTACGCCAGGCCGGTCATAAGGCAGCAAGGCTACGAGATGGAGGTCAACGTGGATTGCCGCTACAGCCGTTCGGACAGGCGCTGGATAATCGGCATGGCCGACTTCCGCAAGGGCAAGGCGCAGAGCTCTGACACGCTCGGCGGCTCGGTCTCTGGCGGCTGGGACCTCGGCGTGCAGCTTACGGTGCAGGTGAATTATAACCACACCTGGAGCCATTACAGGCACGGCAGCACCAACGATACCACGAGCATGAGAGGCCGGCCCTGCACCGACAGGTAAGGGCGGTTTCTCCGGCCGGAGGGCTGGGTTTACAGCCCCGCCCTCCTTTTTTATAGTCGGTGGTCGAAGATTTTCTTTGAGGGAGGATATAGTGAAAAGTATGAATTCGATGGTTTTGACACTTTCGCTGCTGCTTCCGGCCGGACTTTGCGCCCAGTCGGCCTCCACGGAGTACCGCGCCTGGGTATCCGCCTATGAGAAAGGCGACCATTCCAGGGCCTACGACGTCGGTTTCGCTTTCTATCACGGCATCTACGGCGCGCCCCATGATTACCGCAAGGCCGCGGAATGGTTCTCCAAGGCCGCGGAGAAAGGGAGCGCGCCCGCGGCGGTCATGCTGGGGGATATGTACTCCAACGGCAAGGGAGTGAAGGCCGACGCGGCGGCCGCGGCCGGCTGGTACCGCCGGGCGGCGGACAAGGACTACGCGCAAGGCCAGGCCAAACTCGCCGGCGCCTACTACAACGGCGAAGGGGTGAAGCGGGACATGGCCGCGGCGGCCCTGCTTTACGGCAAAGCCTGCGAATCCGGTCAGGAGGGCGCCCCCTGTTCGCGACTGGGGCAGATGTATATGCTGGGCGAGGGCGTAAAGCCGGATCATCAGCAGGCCCTGGAGTTCCTCCTGCGGGCCGACAGCCTGGGGGATAAGGGCGCGCAGGTCCATGTAGCCGAGATATACAGGGCGGGCCTGGGCTCGAAGCCGGACCTGGCCAAGGCGGCCGACTGGTTGCGCCGCGGCGCCAACCTGGGCGACCCCGTGGCCATGAAGCGGCTGGCCGAAGCCTATTCGGCGGGAGAGGGAGTGAACCGCGATTATACCGAAGCCTATCGCTGGCTTTCCGTGGTAACGGCCGGCGACCATGACCCGGCGGCGGAAAAGATGCTGGAATCCGTTTCCGGAAGGCTGAAGCCGGGCGAACTGGCCTCCGCGAAGCAGAAAGCCGCGGAATCGGTCAAGAAATTCGTCACCAAAGAGGACCGGGACAACAAGGAGTACGTGAAGAAGCTCAAGGGCCGGTAGTCCCGGTCACTTCAGGCGCCCCGCGGGCCTCTCCCGCGGGGCTTTTTTTTGTCTTTGTGGCCCTGCCCCCTAAATTCATATAATATGCCTGCGGGCCCCGAAAGCCCTGCCGAAAGTCACAGCAGGAGACCTCCTACAATGCCCAAGCTTAAGAAGTCCGACTTCCTGAAGGAAACCGTTCAGCACATCGATATCAAGAAGCACAACGTCGTCCCGCTGGTGGACGCCATGCGCGAGATGGCCTTCTCGGCCCGCGACTTGGCGCGCGCGGCCGACATCTACCAGATGATGCTCGAGGACAAGAAGTCCTCCGTGATACTCTGCCTCGCCGGCTCGCTGTTCTCCGCCGGCCTCAAGAAAGTGGTCTACGACATGGTCAAGAACAACATGGTGGACGCCATCGTCTCCACCGGCGCCATCATCGTGGACCAGGACTTCTTCGAGGGCCTGGGCTTTAGGCATTACAAGGGCACCCCGTACGGCATAGACGACAACGACCTGCGCGACCTGCACATCGACCGCATCTACGACACTTTCATAGACGAGGACGAGCTGCGCATCTGCGACGACACCACCCGCAAGATCGCGGACTCGCTGGAGCCGCGCCCGTATTCCTCGCGCGAGTTCATCGAGGAGATGGGCCGCTACCTCTCCAGGCACGGCAAGAACAAGGAGAGCGTGGTGCTGGCGTGCTACGAGAAGCGCGTGCCGATCTTCGTGCCCGCCTTCTCCGACTGCTCCGCCGGCTTCGGCATGGTCGAGCACCAGTGGAAGAACCCAGGCCGCCATATGTCGATGGATTCCGCCAAGGACTTCCTGGAACTGACCAAGATAAAGATCGAGGCGGGCGAGACCGGCATCTACATGATCGGCGGCGGCGTCCCCAAGAACTTCACGCAGGACACGGTCGTCGCGGCCGATATACTGGGCGAAGAGGCCCCCATGCACAAGTACGCGGTGCAGGTGACCGTGGCCGACTCGCGCGACGGCGCGCTGTCCGGCTCCACGCTCAAGGAGGCCTCCTCCTGGGGCAAGGTCGAGACCACGTTCGAGCAGATGGTCTACGCCGAGGCGACCATAGCCATGCCTATAATCACCGGCTACGGCTATCATAAGGGCGCCTGGAAGAACCGCAAGGCGCGCTGCTTCTCGGACTTTCTCAATAAGCAGCTGGTAAAGGCTTAAGCGGCGGTACGGTACCGGCCCCCGTGAGGGGGCCGGGCCTGTTTCAAAGCAGGGGGAAAATAATGAAAAAGACTCTCTTTACTCTGATGGCGGTGCTGATGTCCGTCTCCGCGGCCCCGGCCTGGTTCGACGGCGGCGTCGGGCAGACCACCGGCCCCGACGGCTACAGCAAGACGGACGTCAACCTGACAGTCGGCTCCGGCGACATGTGGGTCCGCGGCGCGATGATGAGGCAGGACGCGGACGCGCTTTCCAAGGCGCTCAACACCTATTCGGCCCGCGTCGGCTTCGAGAAAGATTCCTATACGCTGGCCGGCGAGGCCGGGCTTACCCCCAAGACCGCCTCCTCCGCCACGAACGATTATTCCAACATATTCTTCGGCGGCGATATCACCTTCTCCCTGACCCCCTCGGCGGGCGGCAGGGGCCGCCTCGCGGGGCCTAACTCCAAGGTCGCCAGCGGCGGCGGCGACGGCATCACCCGGGTGGATATCGGCGGCGGTATAAAGCACCTTGTTCATAAGACAGAGAGCCTGACCGTTGAGAACAAGACAGGTCAGACCGAATATTCCGCTTTCGCCGGGGCTGAGATCCTCATGGCCCGGGTCGGAGCCTCATGGACCGGGTATAAGTATGGTGACGACGACAGCGACCCGGTGGTCGGCTCTATAAACGGCCAGGCCCGCTCTTTAGCCCATAGCTCTGGCAACTCGCTAGTGTTGCCAGACTCCAGCGTCAATTTCCGCCTGGACCTGCCCGGTTACCCGATGGTCACGCCCTTCCTCTCCTACACGACCACCAAGTACAAGAACAACGTGAAGGATACCGCCGCCTACGGAATCGGCTCTTACATCGATCTGAACCTGGTCGGGGCGAATGTTATGTACCAGATCTACGACGACGGCGACGACAAGGATAATTACCTTATGCTGTCCGCCGGCATCAACTTTTGAAGTTGGCAAAGAGATAAAAGGGGCCGGCGGCGCAGTGCCCTGGAAAAACCGTCCGGAACTCCGAGCTTGCGTAAGCGCGAGGAGCGAGAGTCGGAAGGGCGAGCGCGGTGCGCGAGACCCTGGTTTTTACAGGGCACTGCGCTGACGGACCCGGAAGGATACCGATTTTATGTATCAGAACCTCGCCGTCAAATACCGCCCCAGGGACCTCGACGAAGTCATCGGCCAGGCCCCGGTAAAGACCACCATAGAGAACGCCGTCAAACTGGGCCGCATCGCCCACGCCTATCTGCTCTTCGGTCCCCGCGGCTGCGGCAAGACGACGATAGCCCGCATACTAGCCAAGACGCTTAACTGCCACGC
The DNA here is from genome assembly GCA_964631475.1 of uncultured Elusimicrobiaceae bacterium. Lineage (GTDB taxonomy): Bacteria > Elusimicrobiota > Elusimicrobia > Elusimicrobiales > UBA9959 > UBA2231. The sequence goes on from CAZVWK010000002.1 coordinate 10,709, forward strand.
GCCGAAGGACGGCAAGCCCTGCAACAAATGCGCTTCCTGCGTCGAGATAGCCGAGAGCAAGTCGCTCGACGTTATGGAGATCGACGCGGCGTCGCACACCCAGGTGGACAAGGTGCGCGAGGTCATCATCGAGAACGTCGGCTTCGCGCCCGCGCGCGACAAGTACAAGATCTACATCCTCGACGAAGTGCACATGCTTTCGAACAGCGCCTTCAACGCGCTGCTCAAGACCATCGAGGAGCCGCCGGCGCACGTCGTTTTCATCATGGCCACCACCGAGCAGTCCAAGGTCCCGGTGACCATAGTCTCGCGCTGCCAGGGCTTCCGCTTCCGGCCCATACCCGAGGAGGAGATAATAAAGCGCCTGACCCATGTGGCCTCCAGGGAAAAGCTCAAGGCCGAGCCCGAGGCGCTTCGTCTTATCGCGCGCGCCTCGGGCGGGGCCATGCGCGACGCTCTGACCATGCTCGACCGCGGGGCGTCTTTCTCCGGCGGAGCCGTTACGGCGGCCTCGGTCAGCGAACTGCTGGGCCACGCCCGCGAGGACCTGGTGGTCTCCGTGGCGAAAGCGGTCATTAACCGCGACGCCGCCGCCCTGCACGCCGCTTTCGAGAAGCTCAACGGCGAGGGTTATGATCCTATCGTGGCCCTGCGCGACCTGCGCAACCTCTTCTCCGAAGCCTTCTTCGCCGCCCAGGGCTTCGCGCCTTCTGCCTCCCCGGCGGCGAAAGAACTGTCCTCCGCCGGCGCTTCGCCTATGGCCCTGGCCAAACTCTCCCGCAAGCTCAACCCTGTGCTCGAAGAGATACGCTTCTCCGACATGCAGGCCGTAACCGCCGAGATAGCGCTTTTCACGCTGATAGACGCCCCACTGGACCTGGAGAACCTGGTGCGCAGGCTCGAGGCCGTTGAGGGTGGCTCGGCGGACGCGCCGCCGGCCCGCCCCGCGGAAAAAAAAAGCCCTGAAATAGCCCGGCCGGTCGCAGCGCTCGGAACAGCGGCGCTGCCGCCGCAGGCGCCGGAGGCTCCGGCCGCGACGCCGGCCCCCGCGCCCCCTTCCTGCTCGGCGGACCACGCCGCGGCCTGGAAGACGCTGCTGGGCCAGCTTTACCGCAACAAGCCGCTGCTCTACAACATCATGCTCTCCGTCCGCGTCAGTTTCGGTTCGGACGGCCTCTGGAAGGTCTCTTCCGGCAATAAATATAACGTCGACACGGTCGAGCGCAACAAGGCCGACCTGGAAGCGCGGCTCGAGGCCATCTGCGGCTCGAAGGTGGTCATAAGGACCGAAAAGGCCGCCGCCCCGCCCCCTCACGTGGAGGAACTCTCCAACGACGAGCCCGGTCCCGCCGAACCTCCGGCGGAAGCCGCGGCCGCGGCGGCGCGCCCGCCGTCCGGCACGCAGTGGGTGGACCTCGAGCCCGACGACGCCGTCGAGTCCGATCCCGAGATAAAGAAATTAGCCAAAGTCTTCCACGGCAAGATAACCAGCATCAAGAAGCTCAAATGAAATCCATGGACAGGGTGATAGCTTCGTTCCGGCGTTTCCCGGGCGTCGGCCCCAAGCAGGCCGAGCGCTTCGCCATGCACATCCTGCGCTCCAGCGAGCCGGAGACCGAGGAACTGATGCAGGCCATCCGGGCGCTCAAGACCTCCGTTTCCCAGTGCGGCGTCTGCTGCGATTACTCCGACAGCCCGGTCTGCCCGGTCTGTGCCGATACGAACCGGGACAGTTCCATTATCTGCGTGGTCCAGCAGCCGCAGGACGCCGCCGCCATAGAGAAGTCAGGCGCGTTCAAGGGGCTCTACCATGTCCTCCACGGGGCCATCTCTCCGATGGAAGGGCTCGGCGCGGGAACGATAAAGCTCAAAGAGCTGCTGGATCGCCTGGAATCCTCGAAGGGCGGCGTGCTGGAACTCATTCTGGCCATGGATCCAGATACCGAGGGCGAGGGCACGGCTATGTATATCAGCGGCCTCGTAAAGGAACTCGTTCCTAAAATAACCCGCATCGCCTACGGCGTGCCGCTTGGCGGCGACCTTGACTACATGGACGAGGTCACTCTGGGCCACGCCCTCAAGGGCCGCACTAAGATTTAACCGTCAGTCCTCCCGCCTTTCATCTCTCGTTTTATGCGATTCTCCTATTACAGGAGGCCGCTGTTCCTGGCGCTGATGGTTCTGATGGGGTTCATCTGGGCCAGGGAACGCCTGTCCGACCCGCCGCCGCCTTCGGCCTGCTTCGGCGGCGGCTACCGGAGTTCCGTCACCGGGCGGGTGGCCGGTTTTCCGGCGCCTGCCGGCGGCGGCTTCACTTTCGCCTTCAGGGCCGCCGCGAGCGACCCTCCCGGCTGCGAGGGCCTCCTTTTCGCGCGGTTGAAAGGGGACGCTCCGCGGCTGGGGGAGAGCCTGGAGCTCGAAGGCTTCGGTTTGGAGCCGCAGGGGGCCAGGTTCCCGGGCGGCCTTGACTGGGCTTCTTTTCTCCGTAACCGGGGATTCAGGGGGGAGTTCAGGGCCGATCGTTCGGCCGGCGTCTCAAGCCCTGACCCGCTGCGCCGCGCGGCCTCGGCGCTCAGGGAGAGGGCCCTGAGCGCTTTTGCCGGCTCCCTGCCGGATGAAAAAGCCGCGGTTACGGCGGGGGTGGTCCTCGGTGAGAAGCGCAAGATATCCGAAGAAGACCGGCGCGCTTTCCAGGACTCGGGGGGCATGCACCTGCTGGTGGCCTCCGGTTCCAACGTGGGTTTCGTAACCCTGCTGGTCTACGCGGCCTGTTCCCTGGCGGGTCTTGGCCGCCGCGTCTCCGCGCCGCTGGCCCTGGGAGCCGCCGGTCTCTATGTGCTGGCGGCCGGATTCGACACGCCGCTGCTGCGCGCCTACCTGATGTTCGGCGCGGGGCTGGCCGGATACGCGGCCGGGCGGGAATCCGGGGCTTTCCAGGGCCTGCTTCTCTCGGCCCTGGCCCTCCTTCTCGCGCGGCCTTTTTCCCTTTTCGACGCCAGTTTCCAGATGTCTTTCCTGGCCGCCTACAGCGTGACCGCCGGGCTCGGCGCCTGGCGTCCGGCGCTGGAAGGCCTGCCCAGGGCCGCGCGCTGGGCCCTGGGCCTTTTCCTGATGAGTTTTTTTGCGCAGGCCGTTCTGGCCCCGGCCCTGGCCTGGTATTTTCACCGTCTTTCGCTGGTCTCGCCTTTCTCCAACCTCCTGCTGGTGCCGCTTTCCGGGGTGCTGATGTTCGCCGGCTTCGCCTTGTCGGCTTTCGACGGCCTGCCGCTGCTTGGCCAGTTTTCGGCCTGGGCGGTCTCTGTTACCTCCGGCCTTTTCCTATGGCTAGTACGGGCCTTCGCCGACCTTCCTTTCGCCGCGGTGCCCGTAAGGAGCCCTTCGCTTCCGCAGATGACCGGCTGGGCGCTGATCTGTTTCGTCCTGCTTCATCTCCCGCTTTTCAGGAGGAAGGCGGCGGCGGCCGGCCTCATGTCGGCCGGAGGGGTGTTGCTGGCAGCCGGGCTCCTGCTGCCAGGCAGGAGCGGTGTGGTGTCTTTCTCTTCGGGGTACGGCGGGGCTTCAATATTGAGCGCTTCGGGCCGCGCTTCTGTGCTGGTTTCCTCCGGCATGGGCGGGGAGGACCTGTCCGGCGCGGCGCTGGCCTCCGGCTTCACCCTGCCGCGGGCGGCCCTGCTGACATGCGCCGAGCCTGCCTGCGCGGAGGGCCTTGTCGGTCTTTCCGCGGCAGCTGAATTGGGCGCCGTCTATATGCCCGCCTGGGCGGGCGGGGCCGTTCTGCGGGCGGCTGGAGCCGCTGGCGTGGTTACCGCGGTATGGCCCGGCGAAGGTTTCTCTGAGGGGGGGTACGATATCTGCGCGGCATGGCCGGAGGGGCGGACCGGGTATGCCGCGCCCGATGACAGGTTGTCTTACAGGTTCAGCCGCCCGGGGGAAGATTTTATCGCCGGGCCAGGGGGAACCCCGGAAGAGCAAAAATAGTATCATATAGGCCTGATTTTCTATGAAAAAAATACGAAGCGCGCTGCTTTTCTATAATTCCAAGCGCAGAAAGACCGCTGAAATGGCGGCCGGCGCCGCGAGGTTCATGGCCTCCAGAAAGGCCAGGGTGGTCTCTGTCTGCGTCAACGAGCCCTGCCGGGGCGTGCCGCGCGCGGACGCGGCGGTCAGCGTGGGTGGCGACGGTACGGCCCTTTTCGCCGCCAGGCATATCGTAGATATGGGGATGCCGCTGCTGGGCATAAACGCCGGGGGGCTGGGGTTCCTCAGCGGCCTCGAGCCGCGCGATATAAGGACCGGCCTCGCTGAATTCCTGGCCGGGCGCTTCGAGGTCAAGCCCCGCAGCCTGCTCAGCGCCGAGGCGCGGCGCGGCGGCCGCAGGGTTTTCGGCCCGCAGCCGGCTCTCAATGACTGCGTGCTGCGCGCTTCCGAGGCCCGCGCTTTCACCCTGGGCGTTTCCTGCGGCCGGGAATTCCTCTCTTCGTATTTCGGCGACGGTATGATCGTCTCGACGCCTACCGGCTCCACCGCCTACAGCCTGGCCGCCATGGGACCCATCGCCCATCCCAGCCTCGACGTCTTCATCATAAATCCCATCTGCCCGCATACCCTGACGCACAGGCCTATGGTCGTGCCGGCGGCCAAGCCTGTCACGCTGAAAGCCGGCGGCGTAAGGGCGCCGACGAGCATAGACCTCTGCCTCGACGGGCAGGAGAGCTTCCACCTGGAGGACGGCGACGCGGTCGTAGTTAAGCGCCACCCGCGCCCGCTTCGCCTCCTGGTTCCCCCGGCCTTCTCGTGGTTCGAGGTGCTGCGCCGCAAGCTGAGCTGGGGGGAGCGCTAGTGCTGGAGAGGCTCCGCATCCGCAACTTCGCGCTGATAGAAGAGCTGGAACTGGATTTCCGGCCGGGCCTCAATGTCCTGACCGGGGAGACGGGGGCGGGCAAATCCATCCTCGTCTCGGCCCTCGGTTTCCTGCTCGGCCAGCGCTCCAGTTCCGAGCTTGTGCGCTCCGGGGCCCGGCTGCTGGAGGTGGAGGGGGTTTTCTCCGTTAAGGCGGGGAAGACGGTTTTCAGGAGGGAACTGGACCTCAAGGGCCGCACCCGGGCTTTTATAGACGGGCGCCAGGTACCGGTCGCCGCGCTGGCCGAAGCGGGCGCGGGGCTGGTCGATTTTCACGGCCAGCACGATCACCAGAGCCTGCTGCGCGCCGACGAGCAGCGCGCGCTGCTCGACCGTTCCGGCCGCCTCGAGGGCGACGCCTACTCCGTAGGGAAGGCCTGGGAGGCCATGGCCGACGCCGAGGCAAGGCTCGGCGCCGCCAGGATGAGCGAGGACGAGCGGGAGCGCTTCCTGGAGCTGGCGCGCTACCAGCTCGCGGAGATAGGGGCCGCGGCGATAAAGGAAGGGGAGGAGGAGGAACTGCAGTCCCTCTATCCGCGGCTAAAGAATGCCGACAGGATAGCGCGCCTGTCCGGCGAGGCCTACGACGTCCTTTTCTCCGACGAGGGCTCCGCGGTGGAGCTGGTCTCGAAGGCGGCCGCCAGGCTGGCCGACCTCGCCGACCTGGACCCGGCGCTGGCTTCCCTTTCCGACACGCTCTCTTCTGCAAGGATCTCCCTGGAGGACGCGGCATCCGGGCTGCGCTCCTACCGCGACTCGGCCGGCGCCGACCCCGCGCGGCTGGAGGAGGTCATCGCCAGGCTGGAAAAGATCTCCGCTCTGAAAAAGAAATACGGGCCCGGCCTCCATGAGATCGCCGCGAAAGCGGAGGAGCTGAGGGCCAGGATAGACAGCCTTGAGAACGCCGGCGCCAACGAGGCCGCCCTGGCTTCCGCCCTGGAGAAGGCCCGGACGAAATTTTCCGGGCTGGCCCTGCGGTTGCACGCCGGCCGGATGGCCGCTGCCAAAAAACTCTCCAAAGCGGTAGAGGCCGAACTCAGGGGACTCGGCTTCGCGCAGGTCCGGTTCTCCGTCTCCGTAGAAGCGGACGAGTCCTCCCCTTCCAGGAGCGGCGTGGACTCGGTCGAGTTCCTTTTCTGCCCCAACCCGGGCGAGCCGCCCCGGCCGCTGCGCGCCACCGCCTCGGGCGGGGAACTCTCCCGCGTTATGCTGGGCCTTAAGACGGTCCTGGCCGGCGCCGACAGGGTGCCGGTCATGGTTTTCGACGAAGTCGACACGGGTGTCGGCGCCGTCGTCGGGCGCCTGGTGGGGGAGAAGCTTTTACGGCTGGCCGCGGGCAAGCAGGTATTCTGCGTGACTCACCTGCCGCAGGTCGCGGCTTTCGGCGGCGCCCATTTCTTAGTTGAGAAGCAGGTGAGGGCCGGGGCTTCCTCCGTGGGTGTGCGCCTCCTAGACCCCGCCGCCCGCGAGACCGAGATCGCGCGCATGCTGGGCGGGAAGAGCCGGTCCAGCGAACTTGGAATGAAGCACGCCCGTGAACTGCTGGCGGAATCGAAATAGGAGAACCTCGACATGGAAGTCAGGACCAGATTCGCTCCCAGCCCCACCGGCTATATGCACATCGGCAACCTGCGGACCGCTCTTTACGCCTGGCTGCACGCGCGCAAGAACGGCGGCAAGTTCATACTGCGCATAGAAGATACCGACCAGGCGCGCCTGGTGGAGGACAGCGTCAGGGTCATCTACGAGAGCCTGCGGGTCACCGGCCTGGACTACGACGAGGGGCCTGATAGGGGAGGGCCCGTCGGACCTTATGTCCAGAGCGAGCGCCGCCATATCTACCGGGAATACTCGGAGAAGTTGCTGGCGGCCGGCCGCGCCTACCGCTGTTTCTGTGAGAAGGCGGAGAAGCAGGAAGAGACGCAGGGGGAAGATCAGGACGGGCCGATACTCGGCTATGACGGCCGCTGCTCCCGCCTCTCCGGGGCCGAGGTTAAGGCGAACCTGGACAAGGGCCTGCCTTTCGTGATACGCCAGCTCATAGACAAGGAGGGGTCCACCTCCTTCAGAGATTTTATCTACGGCGATATAACGGTGGAGAACAAGCAGCTCGACGACCAGATCCTGCTCAAGCGCGACGGGTTCCCGACATATAATTTCGCAAATGTCGTGGACGACCACCTGATGGGCATCACGCACGTCATGCGCGGCTGCGAGTACCTCTCCTCTACCCCGAAATACGTACTTCTCTACAAGGCCTTCGGCTGGGATTGCCCCGAGCATATACACCTGCCGCATATCCTCGGCCCGAGCGGCAAGAAACTCTCCAAGCGCGAGGGCAGCGTTGCGCTTTCCGACTTCCTGGACAGGGGCTATCTGCCGGAGGCGGTGCTCAACTATATCGCGCTGCTGGGCTGGAACCCCGGCACCGAGCAGGAATATTTCACGATACCGGACCTGATGAAGACCTTCGACGCCGCCCGGATAGGCAAGGCCCCGGCCACTTTCGACGAGGTCAAGCTGGCGTGGCTCAACGGCCGGCATATAAAGGCCCTGCCGGCGGAGCGGGCCCACGAGCTTTTCGCTAGGTTCTATCCCCCCGGTCTCTCCGCGGTGGACCTAAAGAGGCTCAGCGCGCACATACAGGGGAAGGTAGAGAAGCCCTGCGATATCCCGCGGATCGTTTCCTTCCTGTCGAACCTCGACGAGTCCTACTCCGCGGAGCTCTTCGTGAACAAGAAGAACAGGACCACGCGCGAGGGCTGCCTCGCCGCGCTCGTCGACCTCAGGGGCCTGCTCGCCGGCCTGCCGGCCTGGGACTATCAGACGATACTGGCTGCGCTGGCCGCCTACGCCGGGGAAAAAGGCCTCAAGACCGGGGCGGTCATGTGGCCGCTGCGCATAGCCCTGTCCGGCCTTGCGGTAACCCCGACCGGTGCCGTCGAGATAGCGGAGCTCCTCGGGCGGGGCGAATCGGACCGCCGCCTCGGGCTCGCTGCGGAGAAGCTAAGGGCGCCCTGAGGTCCCGGTCCATGTAACAAATCCGCCATATCTTTGCCTTAAATCCTTAATTCAGGGTTTGTAGAATTATTCCATAAGCGCGGCAGGCTCCCGCGCCGGGTTATGAGATACTGGCTATACTCCGAAGGCAATATCATCGGCCCCTATACCCCGGCTGACCTGCTGGGGCTTCCCGCTTTCGGGCAGGGCAGCCTGGTCTGTCCCGAGCACGCCACGGGCGAGGCCGCCGACGACTGGAAGCCGGCCGAGCAGGTCGCCGAGATTTCCGCCGCGATGAGCGTCGGGGTCGGCGGCGTCATAGAGGGCGGGGGGATGGCCGGCTTCTACTCTATGGAGAGCGGCTACCCTTCCGGCGCGGGCCAGTACTACGATTACAAGTTCCAGGACGGCAGTTCCTACTCCAGCGCCCTCGAGGCCATCGAGAGCGTGCTGGGCGCCTACAAGGAGGAGGCCTCCGCCGCTGCCCTGAAGCCGGAGGAGGAGGACAGGGCCCTGCTCGACAAGTTCGACTTGCGCCTTTCCAAGATACAGGAGGAACTCGAGGCCGCCCGCTGGGAGAAGAACCTGCTTCTTGAGAAAATGCGCCTCAAGGAGGCCGAGGAGCGGAAGACCCGCGAGCGCATGGCCGAACTGGAGGCCAGGCTCAAAGACTCTCTCGAAGGACGCTTTCCGCGCCCGGAGGCTTCGGCGGCCGAAGCCCCCTCCGCGCCCCCGGCCGCGGGGGACTCCGCCGTAGAGCCTAAGCCTGCGGCTTCCCAGCAGGCCTCCGCGCCTTCCGCCGCGCAGGCGAAAGCGCCGGCAGGGGAAGAGCATCCCCGCCACGAAGAGATACTGGAGGAGGCCCGCAGGGTAGAGGAGTTTTCCAGGAAGGAGATAGCCCCGCCCGACACGTCGGAACTCCCTTCCAAGCCTCTTAAATCTTTCAAGAGCATAAAGCCCTCCCAGACCCTCAGAAGGGAGAAACTGATAGAAGGCGAGGACGAGGAAGCCGAAAACCCGGTCAGCAAACGCAGTCTCAAAAGCCTCGGCTACGCCAAGCCGAAACGGATACTGGGGGACGAGTCCGAGGATGAGGCCGGGGGTGAATACGAAGAAGAGGCCCCGGCGCCCGCCCCTATCCCGGGATCGGCGCTGGTCTATGATTTTACTGTAGTCACCCCCAGGCATGAGCCCGCCAAGGAAAAGGTGAATTTCAAGATACAGGCGCTGGACGAGCCGCCGCCGCTGCCCGGGCCCGAGGCGGCCCCCGCCCCGGCTTCCGCCGCCGCCCAGGCGCCGTTCAGGCCGGCGGAGACTTTCCAGAAAGAGCCGGTGCTGCCCTCGTTCACTCCCCAGAGGTCCGCCGCGCCGGCCCCCGCCCCGGAAGCTGTTCCCGTGGTTTTCAGCCCCGGCGCCCCGGCGGCGGAACTTAAGCCGCCTCAGAACTTCGATAAGCCGGCCCCGGTCCCGGCGGAAGAACCCGTCTCGGACAAGACCCTGCGCCTCAACACTTCCGACCTCAAGACCGACGAAGTCCCGCCTGTGGCGAAGGCTTCCCCGCGCAAAGGCCGCGGGCGGGCCGCTTTCCTGGTGGTAATGGTGATATTCGCCGCCATAGCGGCCGGCGGCATAAGTTTCTTCTTCCTGGGCGACGGCATCAGCATGGCCGATTTTTCGCTTATGGGTTCTTCTTCCAAAAAGCCCAAGGCCGATGAAGAGGCCCAGCCGGCCCCGGCCCAGCCGGAAGATGCGGTCGCCCAGCCGGAGGCCCAGCCCGCCCC
>CAZVWK010000002.1:20428-29988 GCA_964631475.1 uncultured Elusimicrobiaceae bacterium
CCTCCAACGAGAGCACCCGGAAGGCCGTGGAGATAGTGAAGGGTCACAGGCTTCCCGGCGGCCGCGGCACCATAGCGGCCTGGTTCAGCAATTCCTTCCTTTCGACCTCGGCCGGCGGGATGAACGAAGAGTGGTCCGCCACGGTCCTGCACGGAGACGTTTTCGTGGTCCAGTACAGGCTGCTCAGGCCAAAGCAGGACCCCCTGGTCTACCAGTTCGAGGTGGACGTGGCCAAGGGCCTTATCGTCCGTGGGATTAACAACAGCGCGATAGAAGTGCTTGAGTTCCCTTCCGGAGATAAGACGGCCGCCGCCGCCAAACCCGCCCCGAAGGCCCCGGCGAAAAAGACCGCTAGGCCCGCTTCAAAGCCGGCCCCCGGGGCCCGCTCCTCCGCCGCCGGCGGGCAGATTCCGATACTCCCGCTGCCCGACGACGCGGGTCCCTCCGTCTCAGGGGACTCCGCCCCTACCGGCTTCGAGAACGTGGACGTGAACGACGAAAAAGTCCGGTACATAGTGGCGCAGGAATCCGACGAGGAGCTCTTTTGAGCGCTCGCGGTAAGTCGTAGAATCGCAGTCCGGGGCTCCGCCCTGGCCGGTCCGTCGTCCTCTTGACTTATGGCTGAAAAGGGCTTCCCGATAAACATCACCAAGCGTCTCGGCGAGATGCTCGTCAGCTCTTCCCTTATAACCGCCGAGCAGCTTAACGAGGTCCTTGAATTCCAGCGCACCAGCGGCGGCCGGCTGGGGCAGCTCCTCATACACAAGAACTACATAACCGAGCGCCGCCTGCTCGAGTTCCTCAGCAGGCAGTTCGGCATAGAGTTCGTCGAGGTCTCGGCGAGGGAGGTCCCGGAAGAACTTATAAAGATAATCCCCGAGAACATCGCCCGCCGCCACACCCTGATAGCGGTGGAGAAGAAAGAGAACGTTCTGAAGGTCGCCATGGAGGACCCTCTCAATATCGTGGTCCTGGATGACCTCAAAATGATGACCGGGTTCGAGATCAAGGCCGTCTTCGGCGCCGAGACCGAGATAACGGCCGCGATAGACAAGTATTACGGCACCAAGACATCGAAAGAGGCCCTGGACGAAATCCTTAAAAAGACCGACGGCGGCCTCGCCGAGGTGTCCCTGGTGCCGGAGGACGCGAAGAAAGGAGGGGGGGACGATATCTCCTCCCTCGAGGACAAGGGCGAGGCCGCGCCTATAGTCCAGATGGTAAACCTGATCATCGCCTCGGCGATACGGGCTCACGCCTCCGATATACACATAGAGCCGACCTACAAGGAGACGCGGGTGCGCTTCCGCATAGACGGCGTCCTCCACGCCCAACCAGCGCCGCCCAAGAAGTTCCATAACGCCATAATCAGCCGGCTCAAGATCATGGCTGCCCTGGATATCTCCGAGAGGCGCCTGCCGCAGGACGGGCGCACCAAGCTCAAGATAGAGGACAAGGAGATAGACCTGCGCGTTTCCATACTACCCTGCGGCCCAGGGGAGAAGGTGGTGATGCGCATACTGGACTCCTCGGGCCTCAAGCTCCGGATAGAGGACCTGGGTATGGAGCCGGAAAACCAAGCCATCTTCGCAAAGTGCCTGCGCGCTCCCCACGGTATCAACCTCATCACCGGCCCCACCGGCTCGGGCAAGTCCACGACCCTTTATTCCGCCCTGGCCTCGCTCAACACGCCCGACGTCAACATCGTCACCGTGGAGGACCCGATCGAGTACCAGCTCGAGGGTATAAATCAGGTCGGCGTAAACGCCGACGTGGGGCTGACTTTCGCCTCGGGACTGCGCTCCTTCCTGCGCCAGGACCCGGACGTCATCATGGTCGGAGAGATACGCGACTACGAGACCATGTCCATAGCCATCAACGCCGCGATGACGGGACACCTGGTCTTCTCCACCCTGCATACGAACGACGCCCCGGGCGCCATAACCCGCATAGGCATGATGGGGGTAGAGCCCTTCCTGACTTCCTCGACCCTGCTTATGGTGGTCGCGCAGCGCCTGGTGCGCACCATCTGCAAGAACTGCAGGGAGACCTACGAGGTCAAGCCTGAGCTGCTCAAGGGGCTCGGCGCCGGCAAGTCCATCGTCGAGAACAATACCCGGGACGGCAAGGTTTACCTCCATCGGGGGCGCGGCTGCGAGAAATGCGCCAATACCGGCTACAAGGGCCGCCTGGGCATACATGAAATACTGGAAGTCAACGACGTGGTGCGCGGCCTGATAATAGAGAAGGCCCACGTTTCGCTGGTAAAGGACGCCGCCCGCAAGAACGGCATGATTACGCTGCGCGAGTCCGCGGTGCGCAAGCTCTTCGCTGGCATGACCACGGTGGAAGAGGTTATAAGGGTCACCGCCTCGGACGTCGATTAAGCAAATTCCCCGCATATTTAAGTATAATTACGGGAGCGGACCACGGTCCGCCCCCATACCCCCGTTCACGGAGAAAAAACAATGGTAACGATGAGCGAGCTTTTCATAATGATGCATGAGAAAAACGCCTCGGACATCCACCTGACCGCCGGCGCTCCGCCCATGATGCGCATCGACGGCGAGCTCGTCGCCGCCCCGTTCGAGAAGCTCACTCCCGAGATGAGCCAGACGCTGATCTTCTCCCTGATGACCGACGCGCAGCGCCAGCGCTTCGAGGCCACCAACGAGCTGGACTTCGCCTTCGGCATCAAGGGCATGGGGCGCCTCCGCATGAACTCCTACCGCCAGCGCGGCGTGGTCGGCGCGGCCATCCGCTCCATCCCGAGCCGCTACAAGACCTTCGAGGAACTCAACCTCCCCCCTGTGGTCTACGAGATCATGAAGATGACCAAGGGTCTGGTGCTGGTCACCGGCCCCACGGGCTCGGGCAAATCCACCACCCTGGCCTCCATGATCGACTATCTCAACGAGAACCGCAATTACCACATCATAACGGTCGAGGACCCGATAGAGTACGTCCACACGCACAAGAAGAGCATCGTCAACCAGCGCGAAGTCGGCGCGGACACGGAATCTTTCGGCCAGGCCCTGCGCCACGTGCTGCGCCAGGACCCCAATGTCATACTCGTGGGCGAAATGCGGGACCTCGAGACCATCAGCGCGGCGCTCAATATCGCCGAGACGGGCCATCTCGTCTTCGCCACGCTGCACACTTCCGACGCCGCGCAGACCATCAACCGCATCATAGACGTCTTCCCCCCGCATCAGCAGGAACAAATCCGCGTGCAACTCTCCTTCGTGCTGCAGGCCGTATTCGCGCAGCAGTTGCTCACCGCCGCTTCCGGCTCCGGCCGCACGCTGGCCTGCGAGGTGCTCATAGCCAACTCGGCCGTGAAGAACCTGATCCGCGAGCAGAAGATAGAGCAGATCAACACCGTCATACAGACCGGCGGCAAGCACGGCATGGTTACCATGAACCAGGCCCTGGTAGACCTCTACAAGAGGCAGAAGATCACCTACCAGGAGGCGGTCAACCGCTCCGCCGACCCCGAGGACCTCAAGAAACTGCTGCAGAAGACGCTGTCGACGGCGGGCTGAGGTTGAACGGGGGGAGCCGCCCGGATGCAATTCGCGTATAAGGCCAAGGACGGGATGGGCAAGGTCCTCGAAGGGACCGTGGAGGCCTCTGACCAGGCCGCGGCCGTTTCCCGCCTGCGGGGGCAGCGCCTCACCGTACTGGAAATAATCCGGAAGTCCGGCGGCCCCAAGAAGATAAAGGGGCGCGTAACCTCGAAGGACATCGTGATGTTCTCTCGCCAGCTTTCCACGCTGGTCTCGGCGGGCGTTCCCATTGTGCAGGGCCTGAGCATACTCGAGCAGCAGGCGGATAACCCCGCCTTCGGCGCCGTGCTGACCGCGCTTCGCACCGACATCGAATCTGGCCTCTCCATAGCCGAGGGGATGCGCAAGCATCCCAAGGCCTTCACCGATCTCTACGTCGCCATGATAAAGGCCGGCGAGGTCGGCGGCATACTGGACACCATCCTCGAGCGCCTCTCGGCCTATCTCGAGAACTCCGAGGCCCTCAAGGCCAAGGTCAAGAGCGCGATGATGTACCCGGCGGTGGTGCTCAGCGCGGCGGCGCTGATAACTGTGTTCCTCATCGTTTTCGTCATACCCATCTTCAAGGATATCTTCGGCGGCTTCGGAGCGGAGTTGCCTTTCATCACGCAACTGCTCATAGACATCTCCGACCTGCTGCGCAAGTACATAATATACATGGCGATTATGGGAGGGGCAGCCTTCTGGGGGCTTAAGAAGTGGGCGGCCACGGAGAAAGGTCGCCGGAAAATCGACGACCTTTTGCTGAAGTTGCCGATAGTCGGCATACTGCTCAAGAAGGTCTCGGTCGCCAAGTTCACGCGCACGCTGGGCACGCTGATAAAGTCAGGCGTTCCGATCCTGCAGGGCCTCGAGACCGTGGCGCAGACGGCCGGCAATAAGGTCATAGAGGAGGCCATAAACAAGAGCCGCGACTCCATCAAGGAGGGCGGCCGGATCTCCGACCCGCTGCGCAAGGCCGGCATCTTCCCGCCCATGGTCATACAGATGATCAGCGTGGGCGAGGAGACCGGCGCGCTGGACAACATGCTCACCAAGATAGCCGATTTCTACGACGGGGAAGTGGATACGGCCGTGAAGGGCCTCACCTCGATGATAGAGCCCCTTATCATGATCGTTCTCGGCGTGGTCATAGGCACCATAGTCGTGGCCATGATGATGCCGATGTTCGGCCTGGGTGAAATGGTCGGCTGAGCCGGGCCGCGGCGGCAGAAAAAGCCCGGCGGACGCCGGGCTTTTTTATTTCTTTTCCCTTTTAATAAGGGCGGCCTTGGCCCGGGTTCCTCCCGGTCCGGAGAAGCCGCCGGTGCTTCCGTCGGAGCGGATAACCCGGTGGCATGGCACCAGGGGCGCGAAAGGGTTCTTTCCGAGGGCGCTGCCTACGGCCCTGACGGAACCCGGCCGGCCTATCTTCTCCGCTATCCATTTGTAGCTGCGGGTCTCTCCCGCGGGTATCGACATGCAGGCTTTCCATACGGCCCGCTGGAAAGGGGTGTAGTCTTTCATCGCTTCCAGGACTTTTTCCCGGTCCACGCTACTGAGGCCTGCGTAAATAATGTCAGCGCTGGAGGCTTGAACTTTGAGACGGGTGCGAGGCGCGACGAGCGAGCATGCCCATAGGCCTGTGAGCGAGGAGCAACGAAGCAGACGCTCAAAAGGCAAGCCTCCCTTTCCCTGCGGGAAAGGGCCGGGCGATTTTAGGCTGCGACTGCGTCGCTCGTTCGCTTGCGTAGCGCTGCTACGCCACGTTCCGGGCTCCTTGTCTCGCTCTAAAATCGGCCCGGCCAACGCGGACATTATTTGCGCAGGTCTCAGAAGTCCTCCAGTTCCGCCCTGCCGCGCAGGCCGCGGTGATAGGTGACGCCGAAGCGGTGCGCCTCGTCGCGCAGCGACTGCAGCAGGCGCAGGGCCGGGTCGCCCGCCGCCAGGCGCAGGGGCTCCGGCCTGCCGGGGACCATGATCTCATCGAATTTCTTGGCCAGCGAGACTACGGGGACCTCAGCGCCGGCCGCTTTCGCGGCCTTCAGGGCGGCTGCGAGCTGGCCCCGCCCGCCGTCTATAAGAATGAGGTCCGGCGGCGCTTCCCCTTCCTTTATGACGGCCGCCAGCCGCCTGCCGACTATTTCCGCTATCATGGCGAAATCGTCAGGCCCGCCATCCGGAAGCCTGGTCCTTATCCTGTAGCGCCTGTAATGAGGCTTATGCGGCTCGCCCTCCCGGAAGCATACGGAAGAGCCGACCGGCTGCCTGCCGAAAAGGCTGGAGGTGTCGAATGCTTCGATGTGCAGCGGGGGGGATTTCAGTCCCAGCAGTTCCGCCAGGCGCGTGGCGCCCCGGCTCTTGTCCACGATCCAGTCTATCGCGGCCGGGTCGAGCCGCCTTATCATGGTGCGCTCGGACATGTGGTCGAGCGCGGCGAGCATGTCGCGGAAAAGGGCGGCTCCCTCGTAATCGCGGGCGGCGGAACTGCGGCGCATCCCAGTCGAGAACTCCCGGGCCAGCGCGCCGAAGTCGCCTTCGAAGAAACGGCGCACGCGAAGGGCGAGCGCGCGGTAGGCGCGGAAGGATATCCGCCCGTCGCAGGGGGCCGTGCATTGCCCGGTGTGGTAATAGAGACAGGCGTCTATACGCCTGCGGTCGAGCGGTTCGGTCCTGGAAAAATCCCAGCGGCAGCGCCGCAGGTTCACGAATCCCGTGCGCCAGAGATAGGCCAGGAGTTTCCTGAGAGGCTCGGCCTTGGGATAGGGGCCGAAGACAAGGTCGCCTTTCCTTCCGGGCGCGCGCGTCATGAAAACCCGCGGGAAATCCTCTGACAGGGTGAGCCGCACCCGGGCGTAGGACTTGGAATCCTTCCACAGCGCGTTGAAGAAAGGCTGGAGGCGGCCGATGAGGTCCCGCTCAAGCAGCAACGCGTCCTTTTCCCCGGCGCACGGGATATAATCTATGGCCCGTATGAGCGGGACCATGTTGGGGATTTTCCAGCCGCCCTTTTCCTCCGCGCCTTTCATGAAATACTGAGCCACGCGTTTCCGCAGGTCCTTGGCCTTGCCGACATAGAGCACGGTCCCGGCCGAGTCTTTCATCAGGTATACGCCCGGGGCGCGCGGAAGCGGGGCGTAGTCCCTCACGCTTTCTCCCCGCGGCTCAGGCCGAGAAGTTCGCGGGCCCCGCCCTCGCCCATGGCTCGCAGCATCAGGAAATAGAGCCAGACGCCGGCCGGTACCAGCAGCGCCGCGTTCAGCAGGGGATGCAGACCGGACATGAGGCGGGCCCCTCCTGCGCAGGCTAGGCCCATAACGGACGCCGCGGCCAGCGTCCTGGCGATGAAGCCGCCAAGGCCGGGGGAGAAGGCCCCAGGCACACGGCGGGCCAGAAGGAGGGCGAAGCCGGCCCCGGTCGCCAGCGAGCTGACAGAGGTAGCGAGGGTGAGGCCGGGGGCGCCCATCGAAGGGGCCAGCGCGAAACAGAGGGCCGCGTTGAGCGCTACCTGAAGGCCTACCACCCACAGCGGCGTTACCAGGTCGCCCAGGGCGTAGAAGACCGAGGCCGCCAGTTTATTGAAGGCGTACCCGGCCAGCCCCGCCGCGAGGCAGGCCAGAACGGCCGCCGTCAGCGCGCTCATCTCTGGCGTGAACCTGCCGTGCTCGAATAGCGCGCGCGTGACCGGCAGGGAAAGGGCTATCAGCCCCGCCGTCGCCGGGAAGCTAATGACGGCGGTAAGACGGAAGGCGGAGTCCAGCGTCGAACGGAATTTATCAGGGTCGCGCTGCAGCAGGCCGCCGGAGAGCGATGGCAGCGCCACCGCGGCCGAGGCCGCGGCGAAAAGCGAGACGGGGAACTGGGTAAGCCGGGCCGCGTTATAGATGGCGGTTATCGAGCCCGGCTCCATGAAGCTGGCGAAGAAGGCGTTGACCAGCAGGGCCAGCTGGTCCTGGGCCGCGGCCAGCAGGGCCGGCAGGGATATGGCCAGGAGCCGGATGGCGGCGGGGTTGGAGAGCGGGTTGGACAGCCTGGGCAGGTAGCCCGCCCGCGCGGCGGCGGGCAACAGTATGGCGCATTGCAGCAGGCCCGAGGCGGAGGCCGCCGCCGCTAGGCCGATGACTTTCTGCTCCATCGTAAAATCCGCTCCCAGGGGCGAAGCTGCCAGCCCGAGATAGGCAAGCACCGCGGCCGAGAAAGAGGCGGCGGCCGCCTGCGGCAGGAAGAATCTCCGTTCGGCGTTGAGAACTCCCTGTAGCAGGGCCGAGGCCGCGACCAGCACGACGTGTGGCAGTAGCACCGCCGTAAGGAGCACGGTAAGGCCCAGCAGTGCCGGGTCGTCGGCGAACCCGCGGGCGGTAAGAAGCACGAGTTCGCGCCTGAAGAGGAAGGCGGCCAGGCAGAGCAGCGCCGAGGCCCCGAGCGCCAGCGTCCAGGCGGCCGCGAAGAATTCCGGGCCTCTGCCGGCGTTCCTTTCGGAAGCCAGCGCGGGGACGAAGGCCGCGTTGACAGAGCCTTCCCCTACGGTCCGCCGGAAGAGGCTTACGATCCGGAAGGCTGCGTAATAGGCGTCGGAGAGCCAGCCGGCCCCGAAAAAAGCGACCATCGCCGCGTCCCTGGCGTAGCCGAACACCTTGGAGACAAGGGAGCCGGAGGCGAAGCTCAGGACATGCGAGCCGAAGGAGGGGGACGCTTTCAAGGTTGATTCGGGAGGCATAAAAATAATAAACTATACGCCATATGGCTAAGCTAAAGACCGGTCGGCACACCAGTGCCATCAAAGCGTGGAGGCAGTCCGAGCGCCGCGCCGCCCGAAACAGGGGCGTTAAATCCAAGATCCATGACGTTTCTAGGGAGTTCAATGCCCTCACCGGCAAGAAGGACATTGAGGCCGCCCAGAAACTGCTGCCCAAGGTATATTCCCTGCTTGATAAAGCGGCCAAGAAAGGGACGATACACTGGAAATACGCGTCGCGCAAGAAAGCGAGGCTCGCCCTGCGCGTCCGCAAGATAGCGCAGAACCCGTCCTGAGTCACGGACGCTCCGTCCGGCGCGCGCAGGGGAGACTCTGCACGCGCCGCCGTTATTTGCGCTCCGCCGCCTGTCCGCTTTCAGCGGGCGGGCGGCTTCATTTAATGATCGAATATATGACGCCGCGTATGACCAGGGCCGGGTCCCTGCCCGAGGATGATTTGAGCAGCGTCTCCGCCTCAAGGCAGAGGCGCAGGGCGTCGGCCAGGCGCTCGTCGCTGTAAAGGCGTGCCGCAGAGGACATGGCGCGCATATAACTCCCGCCGCTCCAGCCGCCGTACTGCCCGGTGCCCTGCTTCTTGAATCTCAGCAGCCTTTCCATGGCACCCGAAACCCTGTAAAGTATACCCAGGGGCTCCTCTCCTTCGGCCAGCATCCTGTCGAGCGTGACGGCGGCGCGCGTCCTGTCCCTTTCCATGACGGCGTTGGAGAGTTCGAACGGGCCCATCTCCCGGGAGAAGCCGGCCGATTCTGCCACGTCTTCCTCGGTGACCTGTCCCTTGCTGCCGTGCCGCAGGAGGGCCAGTTTTTCGGCCTCCTGGCGCAGGGCCAGCGAGTCGGTGCCGGCTATGTCCACCATCAGCGCCGCGGCCTCGCGCGAGACCGTGAGCCCGTCGCGCTGCAGCGTGGCGGCGAAGAACGCCATCGCCTCGGCGGGGAAGAGCGGCTTGAATGAGACGGAGGCCCCCGCCCTGGCGCAGAGGTCGTAGAGAGGGTCGGCCTTGTCCTGTTTCCTGTCGGAGAGCAGTACGAGGGCGGCCTCCGGGTTGGGGGACTCAAGGTACTCCTTTATTGCGTCTAGTTCCGCCGCTGCCGCCTTGTCCGCGGCGCGCAGTATGACCAGACGTTTTTGGGCGGCTGCGGGAGGGGTCATGGCCTGCAGCAGGGCTTCACGGGAGCCGCCCTTGCCCGCCGCGAACTCGGAGAGGCAAACACCATCGCCTTTTTGTTGATGACAACTATGCTCAATCGTCAGAGTAT
>CAZVWK010000002.1:30031-40421 GCA_964631475.1 uncultured Elusimicrobiaceae bacterium
CGGCCGGAGCATGCCGCTCCCCCATTCCGCCCTCAGCTGTTCCTGCGTCATCGCCGGCATGTTCAGGGCGCCCTGGCCGGATCCGGCGACGAGCCCGGGACCTTTTTCTGGGAGGCGCTGCGTACGGAGCCGAATCCTTCCAGCGTGCGCCTGGCTATGTCCTTGGCCAGCAGCTCCCAGAGAAATTCCCTGGCCGATTCTTCGGTCATGCCGCCGGGTATGGTGGGCGCCGAGTACATCTTGGTCGCCTGCATCGCGGGCTCCTCCCAGAGCCAGCGGTTGGCCGCCCGGTCCAGCAGGCGGACATTGACCAGCACATTGAGCTTGTAGACGGTGGGCACCAGGTTGACGTCGTACTGTATGGGGGTCAGGATGTAATGCGTTATCTCTCCCGCCACGACTCCTTCGGCGCCGCTCTCCTGGACCACGCCGTATTCGCCGTTCTTGAGGAACTCGTCTATGACCTTCAGCGTCAGTTTTTCCTCGAGGCCGAACTGCTGCGTCTTGTTGAGGAAAGGCCTTACGGCTATGCGCTTGATGTGGAGCGGCAGCTTCTGCTCCGCGGGCCTGTAGACCACTTCGGGACCTCCGGCGCAGGCCGACAACAGGAACGCGGACGCTATGGCTAGTTTCTTCATATTTTCCCCTTTCATCCCCTTCATCCCCGTCATTTAACCACGATGCTGACAAGCCGGCCGGGCACGACTATCGTTTTGACTATAGTCTTTCCCGAAGTGTGAGGCGCGGCGGCTTCCAGGGCCAGCCGTTTGATCTCGTCCTGCGGCGTGGTCTCTTTCACGTGCAACTTCTCCCTGATCTTGCCGTTGATCTGCACCGGTATCTCTATCGTGCGCGAGGCGATGACCGACTTGTCGGCCTCGGGCCACGGGCGCTTCATAAGCGTTCCTTCCCCGCCGGATATCTCCCACAGCTCGTCGGTGATATGAGGCGCGAAAGGGTGCAGCAGCGTGATGAAGACCTCGAAATCCTCGCGGCTGGTCTCCTCCTGCTCGGTCAGGCGGTTTAGATAGACCATCAGCGCCGAGATGGCGGTATTGAATTTCAGGGCCTCTATGTCCGCTCCCACCTTCTCTATGGTCTGGTGGCGCAGTATCAGGTCGGGGCCTGACGCTTTGGCGTCCGTCAGGGCGCCGCGGCGCTCAAGCCCCCAGGCGTATGCGCGCTTGAGGAAGCGGTAAACTCCCTCTATGCCGCGCAGGTTCCAGGGCTTGGTGTCCTCCAGCGGGCCAAGGAACATCTCGTAGAGGCGGAACGCGTCGGCCCCGTAGCGTTCCACGACCTCGGTGGGGTTTATGACGTTCTTCTTGGACTTGGACATCTTCTCGACCATCGGCTTGATGGTTTCGCCTTCCGGCGCGCGGGCGCTCCCGTCCTCGGCTATGTCGAGCTCCCCGTAGCCGCGGTAGGCGCCCTTGGCGTCCCGGTAGGTGTAGGCCAGTATCATGCCCTGGTGGACGAGTTTCTTGAAAGGCTCGTGCGTGGAGACATGTCCCAGGTCGCGGAGCACCTTGTGCCAGAACCTGGCGTAGAGGAGGTGGAGCACCGCGTGCTCGGCGCCCCCGATATAGAGGTCCACCGGCATCCAGGCCTTCTCCAGTTCCCCGTCGACGAAGGCCTTGTCGTTCTTAGGGTCTATGAAGCGCAGATAATACCAGCAGGAGCCGGCCCATTGCGGCATGGTATTGGTCTCGCGCTTCGCCGGGCCGCCGCAGGCGGGGCACTTGGTGTTGACCCAGCTCTCTATCGCCGCGAGCGGGGATTCGCCGGTCCCGGTGGGCTCGTATTTTTCCACCTCGGGCAGGAGGACTGGCAGTTCGCTTTCGGGCACGGGAACGGTGCCGCACCCGGGGCAATGGACCAGCGGGAAGGGTTCGCCCCAGTAGCGCTGACGGGAGAAGACCCAGTCGCGCAGCTTGAAATTGACCTTGGCCTTGCCTATCCCTTTTTCCTCCAGCCAGGCGATTATCTTTTTCTTGGCTTCCGGGGTCGGGAGGCCGGTGATGACGCCGGAATTTATCGAGGTGCCGTCGCCGCAGAACGCGCCTTCTCCCTTCCAGTCCGCCGGGGCCTTGAGCACCTCGGTTATTTTCAGGCCGAACTTTACCGCGAACTCGTGGTCGCGGTCGTCGTGGGCCGGCACGGCCATGATGGCGCCGGTGCCGTAGGTTATCAGGACATAGTCTGCGACCCAGACCGGTATCTTCTCCCCGTTGACCGGGTTGACGGCGTAAGCGCCGGTGAAGACGCCGGTTTTTTCTTTGGCCAGTTCCGTGCGCTCTAGGTCGCTCTTGTTGGCGGCGGCCGCTGCATAGGCTTCGACCGCCGCCTTCTGTTCCGGGGCGGTGATCTTCGCGACGAAAGGGTGCTCTGGCGCGAGTACCATGTAGGTGGCGCCGTAGAGGGTGTCGGGGCGGGTGGTGAAGACGCGCAGTTTTTCGCCTAGGGCCGGCAGATCGAAGTCCACCTCCGCGCCCTCGGAACGGCCTATCCAGTTCTCCTGCATGAGGCGGGTGGAGTGAGGCCAGTCGGTGTCCCTGAGTCCCTCGAGCAGTCTGTCCGCGTAGGCGGTGATCCTGAGCATCCACTGCTTGAGGTTCTTTTTCTCTATGGGCGTCTCGCAGCGGTCGCATTTGCCCTGAAAGACGTCCTCGTTGGCCAGGCCGGTCTTGCACTTGGGGCACCAGTTGATGGGGGCGGTGGCCTCGTAGGCGAGGCCTTTTTTGTAAAGTTGCAGGAATATCCACTGGGTCCACTTGTAATAGGCCGGGTCGGTGGTGCTTATCTCCCGCTCCCAGTCGTAGCTGAAGCCGAGGGAATCTATCTGGCGCCGGAAGGTGGCGCAGTTCTTTTCCGTGGTGACGCGGGGGTGCACTCCGGTCGAGATGGCGTAGTTCTCGGCCGGCAGGCCGAAGGCGTCCCAGCCCATCGGGTGCAGGACTTCGAAGCCTTTCATCCGCTTGTAGCGGCAGAGGATGTCGGTGGCCGTGTAGCCCTCGGGATGGCCGACATGGAGGCCGTCGCCCGACGGATAGGGGAACATGTCGAGGCAGTAGAACTTGGGCTTGCCGGGCAGGCGCTCCGTCCTGAAAGCGCGAGTCTCCTTCCAGCGCCGCTGCTGCCGGGCGTCTATCTCCTGGAATGTCCTGGCGTTGGTCTCGGTGTTCACTCTGAAGCCTCCGTCGCGCCCGGCTTAAGCCGTGCAAAAATTATCAGCAGCCCGTCCGGTTGCTGTTCTATGTTGTACCTGTCAGGGTCCGCCCCGTCTGGAATCGGCATTATCTTGTCGTAGCGCTTGGACCTGGCCGTCGCCTCGTCGCAGGGGGGCTCTTTGAGTTTCTGGGCCCGGGCGGGGGAACACAGGAGGACCGCCAGCAGCGGTATCAGCGCCTTCATGGTATTTATTTTACAAAATAAGGGGAGCGGGGGAGGGACGGTCAGAGCGAGGCGGCGAGGCGCTCGGCGCAACGGTGCATGGCGGCCCGGCGGGCCGCCGTATCGTCGTCCATGCCGGACAGGTGCAGGGCCCCGTGCAGCGCCAGCAGGAGAAGTTCCCGTTCCAGTGGATGTCCCAGTTCCAGCGCCTGCAGCCGGGCCTGCGGCAGGCAGACGAAGATGTCGCCGAACGGGGCGCCTGGCCGGGCGCAGCGCGCCCGGCACCGGCTGCTGGCAAGGCCGCCCTGTTCCGGCGCGGGACACGGGGGGTAATTGAAAGCGATCACGTCGGTGCGGTGCGATTTGCCGAGGAAGGCCCTGTTGAGGCGTATTATCTCCGGCCCTCCGACGAAGACCAGGTTGACCTCGCCGCGCGCCCGCGGCAGAGCTTTGCGGACCGCGCGCGCCAGCAGGGCCTTGCGGCGCCTCACAACGGGGCCCGGATCGGCCTTGAATACGATATTGACCGAGAGGGAGCTCATGCGGAAGGATGCTCCTTCTCCCATTTCTCGTAGGCGGCCAGTATGGACCTGACCAGCGGGTGGCGGACCACGTCGCCGGCTTCGAAGTCGACGAACCTGGCCCCGCGCACGTCCTTGAGTATCTCGCGCGCCAGCACCAGGCCGGATCGGTTCTTTTCCTTGAGGTCTATCTGCGTGATGTCGCCGGTGACGGCTATTTTAGAGGCCGTACCCATGCGGGTTAGGAACATCTTCATCTGCTCGGGCAGGGTGTTCTGCGCCTCGTCGAGTATTATGAAGGCCTTTTCCAGCGTGCGGCCACGCATATAGGCCAGCGGCACGGTCTCGATGACTTCGTCCTGCCGCAGGTCGCGGAACTTCTCGGGTCCGAGCAGCGAATAAAAAGCGTCGTAGAGAGGTTTCAGGTAGGGATGGACTTTCTCGGAAACGTCGCCCGGCAGAAAGCCCAACTTCTCCCCGGCCTCCACGATCGGGCGGGTGAGTATAACGCGGTGCACTTTGCCGGCGCGCAGCATGCGCAGGGCGCAGGCCGCGGCCAGGTAGGTCTTTCCGGTGCCGGCGGGCCCGGTGGCCACCACCAGGTCGCTTTCCTCCATCGCGCGCACATAGGCTGCCTGGTTGGCCCCGCGCGGGTAGACGGCTTCCCCGTCCGGGGCCATAAAAACCGCCCCGCCGGGCGCGCGATTCTCGGAAGGGACTTTGAGGTCCTTCGGGGCGATGCGGGCGGCGGCGGAATCTTCCAGCACGGCCTTCAGCCTGGCCAGCGCCTTGTCCGCCGCGGAGGTGGAGCCCTTTATGGTGAGAGTGGCGCTTTCGCTCTCGGGGTGGTGATGGACGAAGATGCGTACCTTCAGCTCTTTTTCCAGTCGGCGGAGGCTTTCATCCGCCGGGCCCAGCAGGTCCATGATCTCGTCGAGGTTCTTAAGCCTGAGTTTTTTTGAGGTCATGATGGTCCTTCATGCCCGCCGCTTCCAGCAGCGAGGAAAAAGCCTCCCTGAAAGAGAGGGTTTCTTCCGTGCGCGGCCCGCCTTCCAGCCTTTCGGCCAGCGCCGCGCGAAGCTGCGGGGCGTGGGCGGTGAACGGCGGGTTCGAGAAAAGTTCCATCCAGGAGGAGGCGAAAGCGGCCGCTGGATCGCTGCGCTCAAGGAGGAGGCGCAGGTGGGCGACGGCCTGCCTGCAGGCTTCATGCGCGGCCGGAGGGGGGCCGCCGCCGCTTTCGGAGAGCCGGCCCAGCAGGGACGGCAGCGACGGGGCCTGCAGCCTTGCCGGGGCGAGTCGGCGCAGTTCGGACAGCCAGGCGCGTTCATCGTTGGAGGGCGTAACTCCGGTCAGGCCCGCGGCGCCCGCCAGCCAGCCCGCGTCCCCGTTCAGATCCGACGCCGGGAGCCGGACCGGGAGCCTTTTCTGCGCCAGCCGCAGCGCTTCCCCGGCCGAGCAGGCCCCGGAGAGCCCGGATATCAGGGACGAGGCGGCCTCCGGTCCCGGTGCCGGGGAGGCCAGGCAGAAAGCGGCCTCTCCCGGGGGTATCACTGCGAGCGTCGCGAACTCGCCGTTGCCCAGCGTGTCGCGGTCCTCGACCCGCAGGCAGGCCGCGTAAAAACGGGTGCCGTCCTTTTCGAACCTTTCCTCGTAATTGACCAGTATGTGGAATTTTCCCTGGCGCGGGGTCGGCGGCAGTCCGGCCGCCAGGAAAAGAGCTTTCCCGCAGGCCGCCTGCGCCGGACCGAACCTCAAATCCGCGGCTGCGGACAGGAAATCCTCGCCGGCGCCCTTTTCTCCGGCCTCCAGCTCCGCCGCGAAAGCTTCCGAGGTATTTTCGCCGAAACCGGCGGCGGCGTCGCACGCGGCCGCGGCCCAGAGCAGCGCCCCGCGGGCCGCGGGGCCTTTCAGATCGTCGAAGAACCAGGCGTCGCTGTCGAGCGAAAGCAGGCGGGCCCGCTGCATGTGCAGCAGTTCCATCGCGGTCCGGGCCTCGGCCGGCCGCGGCTGCCTGCCGAAAGCGGAGGCCAGGAACCTGCGGGCCTCGCGGGGATCCGGGCAGGCCAGGGCCCGGCCGGCCGTTTCAAAGGCGCCCGCCGGGTCCGCGAACAGCGCGGCGGCCTCGCGGTCGTAAACCGACGTGACGCGTTCTTCCAGAAGAGAGGCGGCCGCGCGCAGCGCGGGCCGCCATTTTACCGGCCTGCGCGGGTCCGAGCCGGCGCGGCAGGAGCATTCTCCGGCCCATCTCGCCAGGCCGTGGGGGCAGTAGGACGAGGAGGGGGAGACTATGGCGACCTCGTAGGAGGGGCGGTTGTCCCGCAGGAAGGAGGCAAAATTGGAAAGCGCCCAGCGTCCGCTCTTGTGCGCAGAAGACAGGAATTCCGCGACGCGCCCGGGGGCGTCGGCATGGCGGCGGCAGTGCCTCTCCCAGTCGAAAGCGCAGGAGGCCAGCGCGGAACCTTTGCCGGCCGGCAGTTCGGCGTCTACGGCCGCGGCGAACTCGCCGGGCCCGCCCATGCCGTCGTGCAGCAGGGCGGAGAGGCGTGGGCTGGAAAAGAAGACGGCCAGCGAGCCGCCCTCCGGGGAGCGCCATTCATAAGGCGCGGAAGCGTCCAGGCTGTGCGAGTTGGCCGGCTCCCACTTGCCTATGCTCTCCTTGCGGAAAGCGTGGGCCTGGGACGGGGCCAGGACGGTGAAGGAGACGCCGGCCGAGCAGAGGGCGGAGAGGGTGTCCCCGTCGGCGGCCGTCTCCGGCAGCCACATGCCGGCGGCCTTGCGCTTGAACCTGTGCTCGAAATAGTCCAGTCCCCATCGTATGGCCGCGCGCCTGTCGCGGGCCGAGAGAAGGGGGAGTATCGCGTGCGGCCAGGGATGGGCCAGGGCGGAGCCTTCTCCGAAGGTCCTGGCTGAACGCCGGTCGGCTTCGGCCAGCGCCGCGGGCAGTTCGGGAAAGAAGGCGTCCAGCCAGTCCAGCAGGCGGGGGGAGAGATCGAAGCCTATCCGTTCGTAGCAGTCCAAGAAGCTTTCGGCCCTGGCCGAGGCCGCCCGGCGCGAGGCCGGCCGGCAGGGGAAGAAAAGGCCGGCCGCAGAACGATGGTTCAGGTCGTGCCAGGGGCGGGCCGAAGGGTCCCGTTCCCAGTTCCCCGTCCATGGGTTCTCCACGGCCTGGCCCCGGAAGTGGGCGTGAAGGCAGAAGAACTTGTTCTTCATCGTCTCGCTCCCTTGCCCCCCAGCATCGGAGGGGGACACCATGCCGCCTGGCGTTCCCGTTGCGCTACTCCCACTTGGAGATGCCGCGCGGTATTACCACTATCCCGTCGGGATCGATGTAATGGCGCTGGGCGTCCTTCTCCGGGTCGTAGCCGATCACGCTTTTGGGGGCGATGGTGTTGAAGCGGTCCATGATGACCTTGCGCAGGCGCGAGCCGGCCTTGATCTCGCAGCCGTCCATGATGATGCAGTCCTCGAGCTGGCATTTCTCGTGTATGGTGACGTGGTTGGAGAGTATGCAGCGCTTGAGCGAGGACTGGCTGATGACGCAGCCGTCGGAGATCATGCAGTCCTGGAGGTTGGATTCCATTATCTTGGCCGGGGCGGCGTTCTTGCGCGCGTCCTGTATCGGCCACTGCGGGTTGTTGAGGTCCAGCCTAGGCTTAGCACCGAGCAGGTCCATGTGGGCCTGCCAGAAGGCATCTATGGTCCCTACGTCGCGCCAGTAGTTGCTCTCCTCGTAGGCCTTTACGCCGTCCAGGGATTGTTCGGCGAAGTTGTAGGCGAAAACGCGGTAGCGCTTGTGGATGTTGGGCAGGATGGTCTTGCCGAAATCCAGGCCCTTGCTGTCCCCTGATTCCTCGTGGAGGATCTTGACCAGCGCGTCGTAGCTGAAGATATAGTTCCCCATGGAGGCGAAAGCGTGGTTGGGGTCTCCGGGAGCGGGCTTGGGATTCTTGGGTTTCTCCTCGAAGCCGGTGACCCGGTTCTTGGCGTCCGCCAGTATGGTGCCGAAGCGGGAGGCCTGTTTGAGAGGCACCGTGATGGCCGAGATGGTCACGTCCGCGTTGCTCTTGACGTGGAAGTCTATCATCTTGCGTATGTCCATGCGGTAGATGTGGTCCGCGCCGAAGACTGCGACCAGGTCGGGCTTGTAGTCGTTTACGAGGTTCATGTTCTGTTTCACGGCGTCGGCCGTGCCGCGGTACCAGACCTCTCCCAGCCGCATCTGCGGGGGGACGACCGTTATAAAATGATCCTTGGTCATGCCGCCCTGGTTCCAGGTGTTGCGAAGGTACTCGATCAGGGACTGCGAGAGATACTGCACCAGCACGTAGTTGGAGTAAATCCCCGAATTTATAAAATTGGACAGGACGAAGTCGATGATGCGGTATTTCCCGCCGAAAGGAACGGCCGGCTTTGAGCGCTCCTTGGTGAGCGGGTAGAGCCGCTCGCCTTTCCCGCCAGCCATTATTATTCCCAGTGTTCTCATAATCGGCTCCTTGTTTTCCGCTGAGTCCCCGCGTCGCCCCCGGGCGTTCAGCTTATCGCGTCGAGTATGTCGCGCAGGTCACGGCCCACGCAGAAGAAGACCGGCCTGTCCAGCGAGGTATAGCGCTTGATGCGCTGCTCGCGCAGTTCCTTGGTGGCGGCGGCCAGGTCGGCGATGGAGCGGGCCTCGCGCACCACCAGCATTTCCGGCTCGTCTAGGCCGTAGGATATGAACATGTTCTCCTGTATGTCGGAGTGCCTGGCCAGCACCCTGGCCCTCTCGTTCTGCAGGGCGGTCCTCTCTTCCTCGGAGAGGTCGTACCAGGAATGCGTCTTGATGACGGGGTGCAGCAGCATGTACTTGTGGCGGCCGAAGAGGTCCCTTGGCAGGAAGCCGAAATCCAGGTCCTTGCGCTGGGCTTCGGGAAAGGTGTTTATCCCCAGGAAAGAGTGGGTCGGCAGGAGCCAGCGTCCTATTCCGGCGGAGAAGGTTCTGGCGCAGAGCTCCTGCAGGAAGTCCAGGTCCTGCGACATGCGCCAGAAAAGCACGTCGCAGTCGGCGCGCAGCCCGGAGATCAGGTAAGTGCGCAGGAATATTTTCTCCTGGCAGGAGGCCACCAGGTTCTCGAATTCCTGCTTGGCGGCTATCTTTTCATTGGAGATGAGCCGCCTGAAGGCCGGGTCCAGTTTCAGGAACATGAAACTGGAATAGGCGAGATTAGGGGTTTTCCTGTTCTTTTCCATATTCCTCCGTCTCCTCCGCCGGCGTGGCGGGCGTCTTCGGCGCCGGTTTCTTTGCGGGGGCTTTCCTGGCGGCCGGGGCTTTTTTCTGCGAGACCGCCGCGGGGGCGGCCTTGGGCTCGCGCTTCTTTTCCACGGAAGCGGGCTCCTTCGCGGGTGCCGGCGCGGGAGCAGGTTTCTGCGGCAGCAGTATGACGTCGCCGCGGCGGGTTATTTCAGCCTCTTCGAAATTCATAAGACCGGTCTCTATTTCGGTCATCAGGTACTTGCGGCCGTCCTTTTCTACGATAGCCTCCCTCGGGGCTATCTCTGCACCGGCGACCTTGCCCAGGAAGACGTCGCCGTCGAACTGGTGGCCGATGCGTATCTTCTCCTTTAGCTGGTCGGCCTCCAGCCAGAGCCGGTAGAACCCCGGCTCTTCCGGCAACGGAACTACGCCGGTGACCCTGGCCGTCAGACTGACCGCGGGGTCCCTGGCGTATTGGACCCTAGCCGTCATGCCGGCGCGCGGGGGATAGTAGAGGCGCTCGGTGTTCCTGCCTATGACGAGGATTTTTCTTGCCACCGTGAAAAGCCTTTCCCCTCTGGTCACGGTCTTCCTCGGCTCGGTGTGGACCGCCGAGATTATGCCGGTCTCCACGGGGGTGACGTCGTATATCTTGAAGACGCCCTTCCAGCGTTTCTCCATCTGCGCCCTGTTGTCCTGCCCCGTATAGTCTATCATCGCGGCCATTTCGCTGGAGGCCATCTTGGCCAGCGCGGTTTTGGGGGTGACGAAGTCGAAGAGCTCGCCTATGACCTCCTCAACCCTGCCGTCGAAGGGGGCGTGTACGTCGTACACGTCCTGGGCTGTGGCGATCCCGGAGAACTTGGCGTATAGCTCCATGCCGCCGCGGCGTATCGACCCTTCCTCCGGCTCGAAAGATATCGTCTGGGCGCAGGCCGGGGCGGCCAGCAGCAGGGCCGTAGTGAAAAGCGCAGCCCTACTTTTCATTAAGTCTCCGGTGCGCTTCCCAGGTCCAAGGCATCTTCTCCCGGAAGGTCCGCTCTACGGCCTCGGCGTAGCGGCGTATCTCCAGCTGGGAGTGCTTGTCCAGGCGCAGGTCGAGGAAATTGAGCAGGCTGCGCGCGTTTATGGTCCAGTAGAACTGGGTGTACTGGGCGACCGGCAGCACGCCGCGGGCCATCTCCCGCGCGACGCCCGCCTTGAGCAGGGCCTGCCAGCGGCCGGCGAGGCGCGCCGTCAGATCGGG
>CAZVWK010000002.1:40431-61372 GCA_964631475.1 uncultured Elusimicrobiaceae bacterium
GCATGAACTCGTCGGTCACCCCCGCGGCGTAGGAGGCCTCGATGGCCGCCGAATACTCGGCGGAAAGCTTATCGTGGTCCAGCCTGCCCTCCACCGACCCCTGGCGGTTGATGTTGTCCTGCGCCCGGAACTCCCGGGGGACATAGAACTCGTCGTGCACCTCGGTGTAGCGGGCGCTGATCTCGTTGTAGGAGGCGATGCGGTGGCGCATCCACTGCCTGGCCACGAAGATGGGGCACTTGATATGGAACTGGGGGAGAGGTGGCCGTGTTCCAGCAGGTATTCAAGCAGTTTACGGTCGCGGTCTTCGCCCTTGGAAACTCCGCCGAAGGAGACTCGCGCCGATTCGACCGCGCGCATGTCGCCGCCCATGAAATCCACCAGCTTGACGAAGCCCTTGTCGAGCACCGCCGCCGCGCCTTCCGGCGCCTGTGTCCTGGAAACTGCCATCACCCCTCCGGGCGGACTTCCCGCGTTTTGGCGGGACTTGAGGAATTTAGCGGTCCGCTCGTTTAATTATATACTTTATGCCGCTCGGCAGTCTATCGCCCCGGAGAACAGTTTTATGGCCAGAAAAAAAGTCCGCCCGCACCCCCGCTACGCCGCCGCCGGCCGGGAACTGGCCGGCCTCTGCGGCATAATGCGCCGCCTGCTCTCTCCCGCGGGCTGCCCCTGGGACAGGGAGCAGACCCACCGCTCTCTGCTGCGGCACCTGCGCTCCGAGACCCGGGAGGTCGAGCGGGCCGTGCGAGCCCGGGACTGGGGCAACCTGGAGGAGGAACTCGGCGACCTGCTGCTGCAGGTGGTCTTTCACGCGGCTCTGGCAGAGTCGAAGGGGCGCTTTTCAATGCGCGACGTCGTAAGGGGTATAAACGCCAAACTGGTCCGCCGCCATCCGCACGTTTTCGGAGGGGAGAAGGTGCGCACCTCGGCCGAGGTGCTGGCCCGGTGGGACCTTATCAAGAAAGCCGAAAAAGCCGGGAAGGCGCGCCGCCGATGAGCGTTCACCGGCCCGCGCGGCTGGGACATCCCGCCTTCCGGTTCGGCGTCACTACGGAGCGGGAGGCTTTCAGTCATGCACGCGCCGCCGCGCGGGTCCTGGCGGGAACGGCCGAAGCCGCCGGGACGATGCCCGTGAACTTGCGCCCCGGGGAGGAAACGTGAGCGAAACAGCGTCTCTCGGGAGGTTCGCCGGCCTGGCCGTCCTGGACTACTCCATACTCGCGGTCTCGGTGGCGGCGCTTTTCGTCATCGCTTATTTCAAGGGCAGGGAGGAGCGGGACACGCGCGACTATTTTCTGGGCGGCAGGAAGACCCCTGTCTGGGTAGGCACGCTCTCCTTCGTGGCGACGGAGATAAGCGCCATGACCATAGTCGGCATACCGCCGATAGGCTATATGGAGAACTGGCAGTACCTGCAGTTCTTCCTGGGTTCCGCCGCGGCCCGGATTCTGATAGCCTTCGTCTTTATCCCCGCCTTCTACAAGTTCAACTGCACCACCATCTACGAGTTCCTGCGCCACCGCTTCGGGGCCGGGACCCAGTACGCCGGCTCGTCCTTCTTCTTCATGACGCGGCTCTTCGCCTCCGGCGTGCGCCTCTACGCGGCCTCGCTCGCGGTGTCGGTTATCCTTGGCTGGGACCTCTGGCACGCCATAGCTTTCTTCACCGCGGTGAGCGTGGTCTTCATAGGTTTCGGCGGAATCAAGGCCGTGCTGTGGACCGGGACTTTCGAGTCCCTGTTCTTCTTCGGGGCCGGCGCGGCGGTGGCCGGCTGGCTGGTCATGCATATCGACGGCGGACTGGCCGGCGCCTGGTCGCTGGCTTCGGAAGCCGGCAAGCTGTCCGTCTTCAACCTGGGCTGGGGGATGAAGGACCCCAACCTGCTCTGGGCCGCCCTGCTCAACGGTATTTTCGGCTCGATGGCGGCCTTTGGCACCGACCAGGAGTTGATGCAGCGCCTGCTTACGCTGGAGACGCGCCGGGAAAGCCAGCGGACTCTCATCTACACCATCTTCACCAGCTTTCCCCTGACTTGGCTGTACCTGGCCATAGGGACGCTTCTCTTCGTCTTCTACGGGCAGAACGCCGGCCTGCCGCTGCCCGAGAACGCCGACAAGATACTTTCCCACTTCACAGTGCACGTGCTGCCTGCCGGTCTCAAGGGGCTGGTTCTGACGGCGGTGGTCCTGGCCAGCATAGACTCGCCGCTGAGCTCCCTGTCGTCCTCTTTCGTGACCGATATCTACAGGCCGCTGATAAGGAAGGACGCCGAGGAGAGTCATTACCTCCTGGTCTCCCGGCTGAGCGTGGTCTGTTTCGGCCTGCTGCTGGCGGGGATAGCCTGGGCCTGCTCCGCAGGTTCGGGCCGCATGCTCTGGCTGGCGTTCAAGATCAACGGCGTTACGGCGGGAAGCCTGCTGGGAGTTTTTCTGCTGGGCCTGCTTACGGCGCGCCGCGCCAACCGGGCCAATGTCGCGGCGATGCTCTTCAGCGCTGGGATGGCCGGGACGGTGCTCTATCTCTCCGAGACGGGCCGGCTGGCGCTGGGGTGGAGCTGGATAATAGTCATAGGGACTTTCTCCACTTTAATCCTTGCCTGGCTCCTCGGCCCCCTGCTGGATCCGGAAAAAAAGGAATAACTATGCCGGGGGATGTCGGCGTGCCGGCACGCCGACATCCCTTGGCTGTTCCCTTATGGCACGCTCAGCTGGCAGGTTCACCCCGGGGGCATGCGGCGAGGAACGTCCTGAATAAAAAAACCGGCCGCTTGCGGCGGCCGGCTTTTCGGGCGCAATACGCGGCGGCTCAGCTTTTGAGCAACTGCTCCTTGCGCTTCTTTATCTCTTCCTCGAGGGCCTCGAACTTCTCCTTCGCGTTCTCCGCCGTCTCGTCCAGCCAGTCGTTTAGCTTTTCGCGGGTGACTTTGCCGGAAGACGGGGCCAGCAGCACCCCGGCCACGGCGCCCAGCACCGCACCGAGAAGGAAAGAGGTAACGACTTCTCCGCTCCTGTCAGCCATGTGTGCCTCCCTGTTCGCGCTTAAATCCAGCGGCCTGAGAGGCCGCAGAACCAATTTATGTTATTATCCCCGCCTTGTCAAATCCTATAATATCACCCGCCATGCGATTCTTGAGACCGTCAGCCGCCGTACTCCTCCTTCTGCCCGCGCTCTGCGGCCGGCTCCTCGCCTATAAGCACGACGACGCCCTCGGGAAAAAGCTGCTGGGCGAGTTCCGGGCCGAGATAACGTCGAGGCGCACTGGCGCGGATTTTTACGCCAGGCTGGACGCCGCTCCGGAGTCCTCCGGCCTGCGCGTTCTCCTCCGGCGGGCCCCGGCCGAACGGGTGGCCTGGTACGACCTTGCCGGGAACACGATATACTTCAATACCCGCCACCTGCAGGAATTCTTCGACGTCAGGGGGTACCGCGATTCCCGGATAATAGAGATACTCAACGTCGGCAAGGAGGCAAGGTCAGAGTTCGTGAAGCGCGCGGACGCCATTTTCCTGCACGAACTGGTCCACGCGCTGCAGTCCTATCTTTATCCCCGCTACCGGGCCGGAACCGCGGCCGCCAGCCCCGTGGAGTTCGAGTACGAAGCCTACTTCACGGAGGACCTTTATTTCCACGAGAAGCTGTCGGATTCGCCGGCGCTGCTAGAAAAATTCCTGAAGGGAGAGGAGCAGGACGTGTACACCAGCCACTCCATGGCGGGGTATATAGAGCTTTCCCTGGACGCCGACAGGTACCGGGAGTATATCCGCTCCCGTTACCTGCGCGATGAGGCAATGGGCTACGCCGACCTGGAGGAAGCCGGGCGTGCCGCCCGGGCCCGGGCCGCCGACGGGCGCATAGCCGCCTACGCCACCGGAGACGCCTCGGGCTACGAGGCGGAAAAGGCGGCGGCGGCCGCGGCCGAAGCCGAGAAGGCGGCCTACGAATCTTTCCTCGAGGATTTTTACACCGCCCGCTGGCCGGCCTTCAGCGCCGAGGCCCTGCTCCTGCTGGGTTCGGCGGCCCTGAAGGCCGGCGACTACAGGCTGGCGCTGGACTGCCTGGCCCAGGCCGAGGAGAAGACTCCGCCGGATGAAAAGTCCGGGGCGGCGAAGGCGCTGCGCATCAAGGGCGCGCTGGCCATGCTGCAGGCCGCGGCCCGCATCAGGGACAGGGGGGGCAAAATGCCGGCCGGAGACCTGGCCCTGCTGGTCCGCGCGCTCGAAGAGGCCTCGGCCAGGACCGGAAGACCTTTCCCCGCCGACCTGGTGCCGGTGAGGCGCTCCGCGTATCTGCGCGCCCTGAAGAGCTTCTCCCGGCTGGCGTCGTCCGAAAAAGAGCCGGAAAAGAGAGCCTTCTACCGGGAGAACGCCGATTATTTTTCGTCCGCCCTCGGGGGCCCCTCCGCCGCCCCAGATTCTCCTTGAACTCGCTGGATTAAATAGGTAAATTATCCGGGTCGTGCGGCGGACGCCGGGACCGGTCCGCCGACTAAAACGCCGGAGGCCGCCATGATTGACATTGCAAAGAACATCGCAACAACACCCCGCCGCACCAAAGCGTCCGTTATACGCGAACTGCTCAAGACCACCAACCAGCCCGGCATCATATCTTTTGCCGGGGGCCTTCCGGCGCCCGACCACTTTCCCTACGATTTCGTCGCCGACACCGTCCGGGAGATAATGGCCAAGAAGGGTAAAATCGCCCTGCAATACGGGCCCACCGACGGTCTTCCCGAGCTCAAGGAGGAGTTCGTCAAGTTCCTCAAGAAGTACGAGGGCGTGGACGCCAGGCCAGAGAACCTCATTATCACCACCGCCAGCCAGCAGGCCCTGGACATGGTCGGCCGCCTTTTCATCGACGCCTCCGACCCTGTCATAGTCGAGAAGCCCAGCTACATGGGCGCCCTTCAGGTCTTCAAGTCCTACGGCGCTGAGTTCATCGGAGTCAAACTGGAGGACGACGGCATAGCCGTGGACGAACTGGAGGAGAAGCTGGCCTGGCTAAAGGGCCAGGACGAGCATTACAAGTTCGTCTATCTGGTCCCGGACTTCCAGAATCCCAGCGGGGTCACCCTCTCGGAGGCCAAGCGCGAGAAGGTCATAGAGCTTTCCGACAAGTACAACGTGGCGGTCATAGAGGATTCGCCGTACAGGCAGATCCGCTTCGAGGGCAAGGAGCCCAAGATGCTCTACAGGCTGGACAAGGATGCCCGCAGGACCGACAATATCATCTCGCTGTTCACCCTGTCCAAGACTTTCGCCCCGGGGCTGCGCCTGGGGATAATACTGGCGCACGAGCAGATCATAAAAAAACTGGAGATTTTAAAGCAGTCCCTGGACCTCTGCACCTCCAGCCTCAACCAACTCATCGCGGCCGAGTTCCTGCGCACCGGCTTCTTCGAGAAGCACATAGAGGTCATAAAGAAGGACTACCGCGTCAAAAAGAACACCATGGTCGGCGCGCTGGAAAAATACATGCCCGAGGGCGTGACCTGGACCAATCCCGAGGGCGGCCTCTTCCTCTGGGTCCGCCTGCCGGAGCAGATGAGCGCCGACGATATGTTCCAGGACGCGCTCAGGGAGAACGTGGCCTACGTGATAGGGTCGGCCTTCCACTCCGACGGTTCGGGCAGGAACACGATGCGCCTGAACTTCTCTTTCGCCTCGCCCGGGCAGATCGACGAGGGCATAAAGCGCCTCGCCGCCGCGGTCAAGAAGCGCCTCGTGGCCGCCAAATAAAGCCGCCGATGTCCTTCCAGCAGGAATTCGCCGCCGGGTTGCGCGCCGCCGGAGTCGTAGGGGCCGGAGGCGCCGGCTATCCCGCCTATGTCAAGGCGGGGGGGCGGGCCGAGTTCGTGCTGGTCAACGCCGCCGAATGCGAACCGCTGCTGAAGAAGGACCAGAAGCTCCTGGAACTGCACCCAGAGAAGGTCTTCGACGGGCTGGAAATGATGATGCGGGCCGTAGGCGCGGCCTCCGGCGTGGTCGGCATAAAGAAGAAGCACGAAAGGCTCATCAGGCGCCTGGAGGAGATAGCGCGGACCCGCCGCGACATCTCCGTCGGCCCTATGGGCGATTATTACCCGGCCGGCGACGAGCAGTGCATGGCGGCCGAACTGACCGGAAGGATAGTGCCGGCGGGCGGAATCCCGCTCGATGTCGGCTGCGTCGTCAGCAACGTGGAAACTCTTTACAACGCCGCGCGCGCCGGCGAGGCCCCGGTGACCGAAAAATGGATAACGGTCGCCGGCGCCGTGAAAAGGCCGGCCACTTTCAAGGTCCCGATAGGCGTGACCTACGCTTCGGCCGTGGAACTCTGCGGCGGCGCGACGGTGCGGGACCCCGCCGGCATAGACGGCGGCCCGATGATGGGCAAAGTCATCCCGGACTTCTCTGCCATAATAAACCGGACCTCCGGCGGCCTGATAGTGCTGCCCAAGGACCACCCGCTTATAAAACAGAAGTCCCAGCCCCGGCCGATGTTCTCGCGCATAGGGAAGTCCGCCTGCGACCAGTGCTCCTTCTGCACCGAGTTCTGCCCGCGCTACCTGCTGGGCCATCAGGTGCAGCCTCACCGCGTCATGCGCAGCCTGCTTTTCGCGGGCGGGGCGGAGAAGAAGCTGCACAGCGAGTACGCCCTGGCCTGCTGCGAGTGCTCCCTCTGCAGCCTCTACTCCTGCCCCGAGGGGCTCAACCCCAGGGACGTTTGCGCGGCGGCCAAGTCCGACCTGCGGGAGATGAAGACCGGTCTTAAGAATTCCTCGCTGGCCGGCCGCTCTTCCAATCAGCCGCACCCCCTGCGCGATTTCCGCAAGGTCCCGGTCTCCCGCCTCGTGAAACGGCTCGGGCTGGAGGATTACCTGAAGGACGCCCCTTACGGGGATTTCAAGTACCGGCCCGGCTCGGTGCGCATACAGATGTCCCAGCATATCGGCGCGCCCTGCTCCCCTTCGGTGAGAGAGGGCCAGCGCGTGCGGCGGGGCGAGGTCGTGGGCGACCTGCCGGCCGATAAGCTGGGCTGCCCCGTGCACGCCAGCGTGGACGGAGTCGTTACGAAGGTGAACCATATTTACGTTGAGATAAAGGCGGACTGACATGGGCAACAACCTCAGCGCCATCGGCGGGGTGGAACTTTCCAGCGTGGCGAAAGGCCTGGAGACGGCCGACGCTATGCTCAAGACCTCCGAAGTTAAAATGCTGGTTTCGCGCTCCATCTGCCCCGGCAAGTACGTGATACTTCTCTCTGGCGAGGTCGGCGCCGTCAACGCCGCCGTAGAAGCGGGTTCTTCGAAAGCCGCGCACGCGCTGGTGGACCAGTTCGTCATTCCAAACATCCACCCGCAGGTCTTCCCGGCCATAGAGGGCACCGGCGCGTCCGGAGAGCTGGAGTCGCTGGGCGTGATAGAGGCCTTCTCGGTCTCGGCGCTCATCGAGGCCGCCGACGCCGCGGTAAAGGCCGCCGACGTGCGGCTGATGGAGATACGCCTGGCGATGGCTCTTGGCGGCAAGGCTTTCGTCACGCTGACCGGCAGCGTGGCCGCGGCCGAAACGGCCGTGGGCGCCGGCGCCGCCGTGGTGGCGCGACGCGGCCTCCTGGTGGAGAAAGTGGTGATACCCCAGCCGCGGAAAGAGCTTTTGGACGAATTGATATAGAAACAGGGAGAAAATACATGAACCCGAACCGCAAGCCCCTTATCGCCGGCAACTGGAAGATGCACATGACAGCCAAGGAGGCCGCTGACCTGGCCGCCGCCATAAACAAGGGTCTCGACCCGGACCTGAAGTGCGACGTGCTGCTGGCACCGTCGTTCACCGCCCTGCACGCCGTTAAGCAGGCGCTCTCCGGTTCCAGAATATTCCTCTCGTCCCAGGACGTGTGCTGGGAGGAGAAAGGCGCTTTCACCGGCGCCGTCGCCCCGTCGCAGCTGCTCGACGCCGGCTGCTCCCACGCCATCATCGGCCACAGCGAGCGCCGCAAAATCTTCCTCGAGACGGACGGGGTCATAAACAGCAAAGCGAAGGCCGCGCTGAAGGCCGGCCTGCTGCCGGTGCTCTGCATAGGCGAGACGCTCGAGGAGCGCGAGTCGCAGAAGACCTACAGGGTGCTAGAGACCCAGCTGAGCGGCGCCTATGCCGGGATCCCGGCCGCCGACGCGGCGAAGTGCGTCATCGCCTACGAGCCCGTCTGGGCCATCGGCACGGGCAAGACCGCCACGCCCGAGCAGGCGCAGGACGCCCACACTTTCGTGCGCAAGCAGATGGAGCGGCTCTACGGCAAGGAATTCGCCGACGCCGTGCGGATACTCTACGGCGGCTCGGTGAAGGCCGACAACGCGGACGAGCTGATGGCGCAGCCGGACATAGACGGGGCGCTGGTCGGGGGCGAGAGCCTCAAGGCCGACAGGTTCCTGCGCGTTATACATTTCCAGCCCGTGCTGGCCAAATGAGCTTTTAAAGGTCTTCTTAGGGAGACAATGAGGCCGCCGGGGGCCTCACCTAAGAAAAACCTTCCGGAGGCCCGAGCTTGCGGAGTATGCGCCGCAGCTGACGGTGGTTTGCTCCTCGCGGAGCGGAGGCGCATGCGAGCGCGAGGGACGAGGAGGGAGCGGCGTTTTTTCGTGGCGAGCCCCCGGCGGCCTTTAATGAATTTCGAGGTGTTTATGGACGAGAAACTGGTAAGGGAAATAGTGGAGGACCTCAAGCTCAGGCAGGAGCGCAGCTCCATGCCGGTGCCAGTCGGCATCTCCAACCGCCACTTCCACATCACCAAGGAACATTTCAAGGCGCTCTTCGGCGCCGACGCCGAGCCGTGCCGGTTCCGCCAGCTGCGCCAGCCCGGCTTTTACGCCTGCAACGAGCTCATCACCGTAGAAGGCCCCAAGGGTTCGCTCAAGAACGTGCGCCTTATCGGTCCCTACCGTCCCTATACGCAGATAGAGGTCTCCCTGGCCGACGCCAGGACCCTGGGCATAGACCCGCCCATACGCGATTCCGGCAAACTCGACAACTCGCCAGGCGTAAAGCTGACGGGGCCCAAGGGTTCCGTGACCCTCGACCGCGGCGTCATACTTTCCAAGCGGCACATCCATTTCCACCCGAAGGACGCGGAAAAGATGAAGATAAAGGACGGGATGGAGGTGCGCGTGCGCTGCGGCCGCGGCGACCGCGCCGCCGTTTACGAAGGCGTACTCTGCCGGGTATCGGATAAATACGCGCTTGAACTGCATCTAGACACCGAAGAAGCCAACGCCGCAGGCCTGCGCAACAACGACCCCGCCTACATCGTCTGACTTTTTGCGGATTTAAATGCGCGAAAACCCCAAGATACTGCTCGTGCGCACCGACCGCATAGGCGACGTTACGCTGACCACGCCGGCCGCGGCCGCGCTGAAGACGGCCCTGCCCGGCGCGCGGCTGCATTTTCTGGCCGGGGGCTACGCCCGCCCGGTGCTCGAGCAGAACCCGTCGCTGGAGAAGGTAATAACCCTGGGGGGATTCCTGGGGACGCTGCGGGAACTGCGCCGGGAGAATTACGACGCCGCGGTCGTCTTCTTCGTGGATTTCAGGTCCGCGCTGCTGCCGCTGCTGGCCGGCATCCCGCTGCGCGTCGGCCCGGCCTCCAAGGTCTGGTCGCTTTTCCTCAACCGGCGCGTCACACAGCGGTGCTCGCGAATAGAGAAGCATGAGGCCGATTATAACCTGGACCTCCTTGCCGGCCTCGGTCTGCCCGTGACGCCAGCGCCGGCCTTCGTGACCGTAACCCCCGGAGAGAAAGACGCGGCGGAGCGCGCCCTGGAGCGGACCGGGCTGAAGCCCGGGGACTTCATAGTCGGCGTGCATCCCGGCAGCCGCGGCTCCGCCATGAACTGGCCGCCGGAGAACTTCGCGGCGCTGGCCTCGCGGCTCATGCGGGACCACGGCGTGAAGGTCCTGCTGACCGGGTCCGCCGCCGAGACGCCGCTGCTCGAGGAAATGGCGGCCTCCATGCCGGAGAAGCCGGCCGTCCTGCGCGAGCCGCTGCCGCTGCGCCATTTCATCGCCCTGCTCGGGCGCTGTTCGATGTTCATCACCAACAGCACGGGTCCGCTGCACCTGGCCGTCGCGCAAGGGGTTCCCACGCTTTCCTTCTTCCCGCCGATCAAGGTCTGCTCGCCGCGCCGCTGGGGGCCCTACGGCGGGGGGATGAACAGGGTCCTCCTTCCGTCCGGCCCCGAATGCGCCGCCTGCTCCCGGGAAAAGTGCGAACGCTACAATTGCATGACGGAGATAACCGTCGACGCCGCTTACGCCGAGGCCTCCGCCATCCTAGACGGAACGGGCCGCCCCGCCGGGCCGGGGGCGGGCGCGTGAAGATACTCAGCCTCGTCATCATACCGTGGAACAGCGGCCTGGCCGCCTACGCCTTCGACCAGGCGCTGGCCCTGCGCGAGGCCGGCCACGAGGTGATAATAGGCTCTCCCGCGGGCAGCGCGGCCGATAAATTCGCGGCCGCCAATGATTTCCGCCATGTCGCGGTTCCGGATCACAAACATTTCGGACGCTTCCCGGCCGGTTTCGGGCGCCTCTTCTTTTTCATCAGGCGGGAAGAAGTGGCGGCGGTGCTGGCCCATACCGGACTGGCCCAGTCGGTCGGCTGGCTTTTCCGGCTTTTCGCGCCCGGCCTGAAGCTGGTGAGGGTCAAGGCCGACGCCAAATCCCCGGCCATAGGCTTCACTTTCTCGGGCGTACACAGGGTCGTCTCGGCCTCCGCCCACATAGAGAAGATGTATCTCGCGGCCGGTCTGGCCCCGTCGCTTTCGGCGCTTATACCGCAGGCCATAGAAACCCTGCCTTACGAGCCGCCGCCCCCGGCCGCCCCTTTCCGCGTCGGGCTGCTGGGACGCCTCGATCCAGTGAAGGGGCATGAATGTTTCCTGCGGGCGGCGGCGCTGGCGCTTAAAGGCGGTCCCGACATGGAGTTTCACATCGCCGGCGAGGACTGCAATGTCAGGAGAGCGGATCTGGAGGAACTGGCGGAGGGGCTCGCCATAGGAGGGAAGGTCGTCTTCCACGGCCGGCTGCCGGACACCCTGGCTTTCATGCGCTCCTGCCACGCCGGCGTATCGGCCTCGCTCGGCAGCGAAGCCGTTTCGCGCGCGGCGCTGGAGTGGCTGGCAGCGGGCCGGCCGCTGGTCGCCACCGCCGTGGGAAGCCTGCCCGAGTTCGCGGAGCCGGACCTGCTGGTGGCGCCCGGCGATCACGCGGCTATGGCCGGCAAGCTGGCCGGACTGGCCGCGGACCCTCCGCGCGCCGAGCGCCTGGGCCGCGCGGCCCGGGAGCGCGCCGCGTCGGAATTTTCGCGCGCGGCGTTCGTGAAGTCGACGGCCGCGATCTTCGGCTGAGCCCGTTCTGCGGGATCCCGCCCGCCCCCGGCGGGCTTTTAACGGAACTCGAAATGAAAGAAATAGTGCAGGTGACCCTGGCGATAGGATACGGCGGACTGGAGCTGATAGCCCTCGAGTTCCACGAGTGGCTGCTGCGCAACGGCTTTTCCGCGCGGATAATAGTGGCTGCCGGCACTCCGCTGGAGAAGAAGCTCCTGCAGCGCGGCTACCGCGACAGTACCGTCTCGGTCGGCAGGTCTTTCCTGCGCTACAGGAGCGCGGCCATGGAGATGAAGTCCCTGGACCGAGACGGCGCCGCCTTCCTGATACACCGCCACCAGGACCTTAAAAGCCTCCTCTTCTATAAGCCTTCCGGGAAAGTCACCGTCCTCAACCACACTTTCTACGGCGTCCGGAAAAAAGACCCCTTTCACCGCTTCATCTTTTCCAGGGCGGACCTCTGGATTGTCCTAACTCCGGCCCAGAGGGAGAACCTGCTGGACACTTCTCCCGTCGACCCAGACAAGGTCGCGATCATCCCCAACGGCGTGGACCTGGCGCGCTTCGCGCCGCGGGAGTCCTTCTCCCTGCCCGCGCCCGACGCGGGCCCGCTGCAGATAGGAATCGTGGCGCGGCTGGACCCGCAGAAGGGCCAGGACCTGGCCATCCGCGCGCTGGCGATACTTAAAAAAGACCTCCCGCGCCCTGCGACCCTGCATTTCATCGGCGCCAATACCCCGGGCGAGACGCCGATGCGCCCCGTACTCGACCGGCTGGCGCGCGAACTGGGAGTGGAAGATTCGGTAGTATATGACGGCTTTTTCGACGACCTTTCGAAACGCCTGCGGGAACTGGCCGTGGTCTGGATGCCGTCCTGGAAGGAAACCTTCGGCCGCTGCATACCCGAAGCCATGGCGTCCGGCGTCCCGGTCGTCGCTTCCAACGCCGGCGGCGTGCCCGACATTATCGACGACGGCCGCACGGGCCTTCTGTTCAGGACCAGGGACGCCGCGGACCTGGCGGAGAAAACCAGGCGGCTCCTTTCCGACCCCGCCCTTTACGCGCGCCTTGGCGTGGCGGGGCTGGAAAAGGCCAGGCGCGAGTACGATATAGAGGCGGTCTGGCGCCGCCTGATCGCCGCGGTCGGCTCCGGCAGGGCCTCCTGAGGGACCGGGACCTCCGGCCCTTGCGCCGCCAATAAAAATATACAATCATCAATATAGCGTCCCATTATCCGTAAGATTTCAGCGGTACCCGCCAACAGGAGGACACAATGGAAGCACTCGGAATGATAGAGACCAAGGGCCTCATCGCCTGCGTGGAAGCGGCCGACGCCGCCGTCAAGGCCGCCAATGTCAAACTGGTATCCTACGAGAAGATAGGCTCCGGCCTGGTCACCATCCTTTTCAGGGGCGAAGTCGCCGCCTGCCGCGCCGCCTGCGACTCCGGAGCCGCCGCCGCCCAGAAGGTGGGCGAGTTGGTCAGCGTGCACGTGATACCGCAGCCGCACGGCGACCTCGAAGGCAAACTCCCGATAACCGACAACAGGAAGAAGTAAAAGCGGATACCCGCCGCCCCGGCTTCCGGCCATAAAGGAACAGCGGGGGTGGCGGCGGTTCCGTCCGGAAAAACCTTCCGGAGCCGCGAGCTTGCGTAAGCGCGAGCGGCGAGAGAGGGAGCGGCGCGCACGGTGTGCGAGACCGCGTTTTTTACGGGCGGACCGCCGACAGGACCCCGCGTAGTTTTCGACGGCCGGAAGCCTAACAGTCTGCTGAAAAACCCTACTCGGAGGTATTTCGAGCAGATTTTGAAGCCGAGCCGCAGAGACGCGAAGCGAGCATCCTCGACGAGAGGCTGTAAGCTGAGCGACGCAAAGGCGCAGGCCAAAAGCTGCCGAAAAGGCCCGAAAGGGGGTTTTTCAGCAGACTGCTAACACGGAGGATTCATGTTATTCGCCAGAGTAGTGGGCAACGTAGTCTGCACCCGCAAGGACGACAAGCTAGTCGGCACCAAGCTCCTCATGGTCCAGCCCGTCGGCCTGGACGACAAGCCGAAAGGCAACCCCCTAGTCGGCGTAGACGCCGTCGGCGCCGGCAACGGCGAGCTGGTCCTCCTCGTGCAGGGCTCCTCGGCCCGGCAGACCTCCAAGACCGAGAGCGCCCCGGTCGACTGCACCATCTTCGCTATAGTGGACACCATCGAGAAAGAGGGTAAGGTCGTCTTCAAGAAATCCGTGAACAGGATGCAGTGACGGAGCCGTCATGTCCATAAACGCGGAAGAACTAAGGAAGATAGTCGCCGAGGTTGTTAAGAACCTCGAGACGGCCGGGTCCGCGCCGTCGTCACCCTCCGCCGCCGCCTCCGGCGGGCCGGAACAGGGCGGCATTGTCCGCAGTCGGTGCCCGGAGCTCTGCGACGGGCCGGTATTCGACACCGTGGACCAGGCCGTGGCCGCCGCGGGCCGCGCTCAGCCCGGCTTCCAGGAAACGGGCCTCGAAGCCCGCGAGAAGATAATTTCCGCCATGCGCGAGGTCTCGCGCGCCAACGCGCGCCGCTGGGCCGAAATGGCCGTCGCCGAGACCGGCATGGGCCGGGTGGCCGATAAGGTGCTCAAGAACCTCGTCTGCGCCGATAAGACGCCCGGCGTGGAAGACCTGCGCGCCGTCGCCTATACCGGCGACAAAGGCCTGGCGCTGGTGGAGTACGCGCCGTTCGGCGTGGTCGCCGCCATAACTCCTTCGACCAACCCCGTCGCCACCATCATCAGCAACGCCATCGGCATACTCGCCGCCGGCAACGCGGCCGTATTCTCGCCGCACCCGGCCGCCAAGGGCTGCGTCGCCGACGCGGTGCGCGTCCTCAATTCCGCCATCGTGGCCGCGGGCGGTCCCGCCAACCTGGTCTCCACCATAGCCAAGCCGACCCAGGAGGCCACCAAGCACCTGCTTTCCCACCCGGACACGCACATGAACCTGGTGACCGGCGGCCCCGCCATAGTAAAGGTGGCCATGACGGCCGGCAAGGCCTGCAAGACCATCGCCGCCGGCCCCGGCAATCCGCCGATAGTAGTGGACGAGACCGCCGTTTTCCCGGACTGCGCCGAGGAGATAATCACCGGCTGCGGCTTCGACAATAACGTGCTCTGCATCGCCGAGAAGGAGGTCATAGTGACCGAGGCCGCCCGGGCCCGCTTTCTGGAAGCTATGCGCAAGGACCACCGCGCCTACGAGCTCACCGGCGCGCAGATGGACCAGCTTACCAGGCTCATCATCCTGGAGCCAGGCCCCGAGCCCAGGATCAACCGCGACTTCATCGGCAGGAATCCCTCCGTGATAGCCAAGTCCATCGGCCTCAGCCTGTCCGACGAGGTGCGCGTGCT
Source organism: uncultured Elusimicrobiaceae bacterium (assembly GCA_964631475.1). Lineage (GTDB taxonomy): Bacteria > Elusimicrobiota > Elusimicrobia > Elusimicrobiales > UBA9959 > UBA2231. Next base: position 55,173 of record CAZVWK010000002.1, read on the forward strand.
CTGGGCCGAGGTGCCCAACGACCACCCGCTGGTCCACGCCGAGCAGCTGATGCCGGTGCTGCCGGTGACGGTCGCGCGAGACGTGGACGCCGCGATAGAGCTGGCCCGGCGCGCCGAGGGCAACAATCATCACAGCGCGGGCATGTATTCCACCAACGTCAAGAACATGACCAAAATGGGCAGGCGCATGGCCTGCTCCATCTTCGTCAAGAACGGCTGCACGCTGCACGGCCTGGGCCTGGGCGAGGGCTACGCCTCGATGTCCATCGGCACCCCGACCGGCGACGGCATCACCAAGACCAGCCATTTCGTCCGCCCGCTGCAGTGCAGCGTGGTCGGCGACCTCAGGATAGCTTAAGGAGAACCCGATGCAGGCGAACATCTCGATAGGCATGATGGAGACTTCCTCGATAGCCAGGGGCATAGAGGCGCTGGACGCCATGTGCAAGGCGGCCGGCGTGGAGCCCAAGGTCCACCAGGCCATTTCAAAGGGCAAATACATAATCGTCATAGCCGGCCCCGTCGGCGAGGTGGAATCCTCGCTGGCCAGGGGCGCCGAGACGGCCGGCAATACCCTCATCGTCCGCCACATCGTCCGCAATGTCCACGCCGGCGCGCTGGCCGCCCTCAACAAGAAGGTCAAGCCCGCCTCGCTCGAGGCCGTCGGCATGGTGGAGACCAAAGAGGCGCTGCCGGCCCTATTCGCCGCCGACGCGGCCGCCAAGGCCGCCTTCGTCCACGTGGCCGAAGTAAACACGGGCAAGGGCATAGGCGGCAAGGGCTACTTCACGGTCTGCGGCGAGGTCGGGGCGGTGCGCACGGCCGTGGCCGCCGGCGTGAAGGCCATAGGCGAGGACGCGGTCATAACCCGCATCGTTATCCCGAACGCGCACGAGCATCTCGGCGCGGCGATATGAAAAAGGCGGCGGCTGCCTTTCTGGAGGATTTATGAAGATAGTCATAGGCGCGGACCACGCGGGCTTCGAAGCCAAGGAGAAGTTGAAGAAGTATCTCCAGACCCTCGGCCACGAGGTGACCGATTTCGGCTGCTATTCCACCGAGGCCGTCGATTTTCCGGACATCGCCATGCTCGTCGGCGACGCCGTGCGCAAGCACGAGTTCGAGAAGGGCGTCCTGGTCGACGGCTTCAACGGCGCCATGCCGCTGGCCGCCAACAAGATGCACGGCATAAGGGCCGTGGGCGCCTACGACGTCATCTCCGCCCGCTTCGCCGCGGCGCACGAGGACTGTAACGTTCTTTGCCTGGGCGGCAAGACGCACGGCGAGCTGGCGCTGCAGGAGATGCTGCGCGTCTGGCTCTCCACCCCTTTCGAGGGGGGAAAGTACCAGAAGCGGCTGGACAAGATAACCGCGATAGAGCAAAGGTGCTGCTAGGCTTTAAATGAAACAGGCCAAGGTCATCGGAAGGGTGTTCTGCTCGCAGCAGTGCTGCGGCATGGCGCAGAAGACGCTGCTGCTGGTGCAGCCGCTCGACTGGGTCACCGACGCCCCCTCCGGCGACCCGCTGGTGGCCGCCGACACCGTGGGCGCCGGCGCCGGCGAGACCGTCTTCTTCGTCGCCTCGCGCGAGGCCATAGTGGCCTTCGAGGGCTGGGAAGGCGAGACCGCCGCCAGGTCCGCCCCGCCGCCGGTGGACGCGGCCATAGTCGGCATCATAGACGGCAAGAAACTCATCTGAATTTATGTTCGTAGGAAAAGTCGTAGGCAATGTCTGGGCGACCCGCAAGCACAAGGGGCTGGAAGGCTCCACGCTGCTGCTGGTGCGCCCCGTGGATTCGGCCTGCTCCGGGGACTTCACCGGCGAGGCCACCCTGGCGCTCGACGGCGGCGTCGGAGCGGGCCCGGGCGACGTCGTGCTCGTCATGGACGAGGGCGGCGGGGCCAGGAAGATACTCGGGAACCCGGCATCGCCGGTCCGCACCGTCATCTGCGGCATAGTGGACCAGGTCAGCTGCGAAAAAGGGGTAAAGAAATATGCGTGAAGAGGATATAAAGAAGATAGCCGAGGAAGTGGCCCGGATAATGCGGGCCAAAGAGGACGCCGCTCCCAAAGGCCAGAAGAGCCTGCCGCCGGAGGGCCGCGTAACCATGGGCAGCGCCGGCAAGGTTTTCTCCGGCCCGCTCGTCGGCGTACAGTCCGCCGGGCAGTCTCCCGCGCCGAAGCGCAACCCGGACTGCCGGCTCGAAGAGAACACCTGCTCCGGCACCTGCCAGAGCTGCAACCCGCTCAACAATTTCACCGCCCAGCAGGTAAAGGGCATGGGCGTGGACCGCGTCAGCTTCTGCAACCCCGGCGCGGGCAGTTCCTCCATCGCCGGCATGATAGACCATACCCTGCTCAAGGCCAACGCCACGCAGGAGGAGATAGGCAAGCTCTGCGAGGAGGCGCGCAAGTACAAGTTCGCCAGTGTCTGCGTGAACCCGGCCTATGTCGCCATGGCCTCCCGCCTGCTGCGCGGCAGCGGCGTGATGGTCTGCACGGTGATCGGCTTCCCGCTGGGTTCCACCACGCCGACTATCAAGGCCATCGAGGCCCGCGACGCCATCGCCAACGGCGCCGACGAGATCGACATGGTCATAAACATCGGCGCGCTCAAGTCCGGCAACGATGCGCTGGTCCTCGACGACATAAAGGCCGTGCGCGAGGCCACCCGCGGCAAGTGCCTGAAGGTCATCCTCGAGACCTCCTACCTGACCAGCGACGAGAAGGTCCGCGCCTGCAGGATGTCGAAGCAGGCCCAGGCGGACTTCGTCAAGACCTCGACCGGTTTCGGTTCCGGCGGAGCCACCGTAGAGGACGTCGCGCTGATGCGGCAGACCGTCGGGCCCGAGATGGGCGTGAAGGCCTCGGGCGGCATCAAGAACGCCGAGGTAGCCGCGGCAATGGTCAAGGCGGGAGCTACCCGCTTGGGCACCAGCGCCAGCATAGCGATAGTTTCAGGCGGCGAGGCCGCCAAAGGGCAGTACTGATTTCGGCAACTTAAGGAGCGAACATGTCTGAACCTAAAGAAGCGCTGGGAATGATAGAGACGAAGGGCTTTATCGGCATGATAGAGGCCTCGGACGCCATGGCCAAGGCCGCCAAGGTGCGCCTGCTGGGCTACGAGAAGATCGGCTCCGGCTACGTGACCACGCTCTGCGTGGGCGAGGTGGGCGCGGTGCGCGCCGCCGTCGAGGCCGGCTCGGCCGCCGCCCAAAAAGTGGGCGAGCTGGTCGCCGTGCACGTGATACCGCGGCCCGCCGACGACCTGGACAAGTACCTGGCCAGGATCTCCGTAAAGGCCTGAGACCGCGGCTGAGGCCGCAATCTCATGCTGACACGGGGCGACATAGCCGACGCGCTGTACGAGCGCCTCTTCCGCGGCAGCGCGGAAGAGGCGCCCGCGCGGCCGGCGAAGAAGGCTCCGCCGGCGAAAAAGGTCTTCCTCAGCGACTGGGAGATACGGCGCATGATGAAGCCCGGCGGGAGGCGGCTCGTAGTGCCCCGCAACGCGATAGTCAGCCCGCTGTCCATGGACTGGCTCGATTACAACGGGGTGGAGATCGTCCGCGAGTGAACACCGAACTCGGCATAATCGAAGGTTTTTACGGCGAGCCCTGGACTCACGCCGCGCGCCTGAGCCTCATAAATTTCCTCAAAGAACACGGGTTCTCCTTCTACATCTACGCCCCCAAGGGCGACCCTTACCTGCGCAAGAAGTGGCGCGAGCCCATGCCCGCCGCCCGCGAGCGCGAGCTGGCGGAACTGGCCGGCTCCTGCCGCGCCGCCGGCGTGAAGTTCGGCGTGGGCCTTAGCCCCTACGAGATGTACCTCTCGCATTTCGACGCGGCCAATAAGGAGCTGCTGAAGGCCCGTATAGAACTGTTCAACCGCGTAGGCGTAGACAAGTTCTGCCTGCTCATGGACGACATGAAAGGCGACCTGCCCGGACTGGCCGAACGGCAGATCGAGATAGTCAACTGGGCCGCGGACCTCTCGACTGCGAAGCAGGTCGTTTTCTGCCCCACCTATTATTCGCATGACCCGGTACTGGAAAAACTCTTCGGCAAGATGCCGGAGGGCTACCTTGAGCGGCTCGGCCGAGGCCTCGATAAGAAGGTCAGCGTCTTTTGGACGGGAGAGCTGGTCTGCTCGAAGTCGTATTCCGCGGAACACCTGGCCGGGGTGGCCGCGACGCTGGGCCGCAAACCTTTCCTCTGGGACAATTATCCCGTCAACGACGGCCCCCGGATGTGCAAATTCCTCCACCTGCGGCCTTTCACCGGCCGCCCGTCGGATATGGGCGCGCAACTGGCCGGCCACGCCTTTAACCCGCTTAACCAGGTGACGCTTTCCAAAATATCGGCGCTGACGCTGAAAGCCTCTTATGAGCGCGGCCCGGCCTATAAGCCCGATAAGTCCTTCCTGGAGGCCGCCGCCGCCGTCACCTGCGCGGAGATGGCCGCGCGGCTGGCCGTGGACACGCCGGCTTTCATGGACAGGGGTCTCGATGAGATGGCGGAGGCCGAAAAGAAGACCCGGCGGACCGATTACGCCGCTTTCCTGGCCTCCGAGGAGGGGGAGACCGCCTCCGCCGCGCGCGAAGTGATCGACTGGCTCGACGGCAAATATACCGTGACCAGGGACCTTTTCCTCACCCAGTAGAAGGAGACGCCATGTACAACACCAGGAAGAGCAGGTTCGTATTGGGAATAGCCGGCGGCTCCGGTTCGGGTAAGACCACCCTGGCCAGGAGGCTGATAACCGAATGCCGCAGGATAGGCATAGAGGGGGAGCTCTTCTCGCTGGACAATTACTACCGCCCCCTCACGCATCTTAGTTTCGACGAGCGCAAGACCTACAATTTCGACCACCCGGACGCCATAGACGCCTCGCTGGCGGCCAAGCAGCTGGGCGAGCTCTGCGCCGGCAAGGCCATAGAGCAGCCGGTCTACGACTTCAAACTCCATACACGGGAGAAGGAGAGCGTGCCGCTCAAGTCCACGCCCCTCATCGTAGTGGAGGGGCTTTACGCGCTCTATTTTCCCAAGATAGCCGCCATGTGCGACTATAAGATTTTCATCTCGACGGGCATGGTCACCGCCGTCCTGCGCCGCGTCCAGCGCGATATCAGCGAGCGCGGCCGCGACATAGAGGGGATACGGCACCAGATCCTGGCCACCGTCATGCCGATGTACGAGACCTACGTAAAGCCGACGCAGCGCGAAGCCCATTTCTCCATCAACTGGGAGGGGGAGGAGATCCCCGGCAAGGCCACCGAGGGCCTAGTGCGCATGCTGCGCGACCATTTCAGGTAAATGCAAAGGACGGTATTTGTCACGGGCGCTTCGGCGGGCATAGGCTGCGCCGCGGCGGAACTTTTCCTCCGGCGCGGGTACAAGGTCTACGCCGGGGCGCGGCGCTCCGAAAAAATGGCGCCCTTGCGCGATAAAGGCGCCGAGATCTTCCCGCTGGACGTGGCCGACGAGTCCTCCCTGCGCTCCGCCGCCTCCCGCATACTGGACAAGGAGGGCGGTCTCGATATCCTGGTCAATAACGCCGGCTACGGCGCCCACGGCGCGATAGAGGACGTGCCGCTGGACGAGGCCCGCCGCCAGTTCGAGGTAAATGTCTTCGCCCCGGCGCGGCTTGCTCAGTTTTTCCTGCCGTCCATGCGCGAGCGGCGTTCCGGGCGGATAATAAATATCTCTTCGATAGCCGGCCGCGTCAGCCTGCCCGCCGCCGGCTGGTACCACGCCAGCAAGCACGCGCTGGAGGCCTGGTCGGATGCCCTTCGCATAGAGGTAAAGCCTTTCGGGATCAAGGTCGTCCTCATAGAGCCCGGACCCATAAAGACCGAATGGGACGATACGGCGCTGGTCAACCTGAGGAAATATTCCGGCTCCGGCCCTTACGCCCCTATGATAGAGCGGATGACCGAACGCTTCCGCTCGGGCTACCGGGATTCGGCTCCCGGCCCGGAGATCGTAGCCGCCGCTGTATTGAAGGCCGCGGAAACCGCCCGCCCGGCGCCGCGCTATATGGTGACCTTCAAGGCGGCGCTGATGACGGCGGCCCTGAGGCTGCTGCCAGACCGGGTGTCGGATTTGGTCCTCGACCGCCTTCTCAATCCCCGCCAATAATTACTGAGGCCTGCGTAAATAATGTCCGTGTTGGCCGGGCCGATTTTAGAGCGAAA
>CAZVWK010000003.1:0-60727 GCA_964631475.1 uncultured Elusimicrobiaceae bacterium
CTCGTCGCGCCTCGCACCCGTCTCAAAGTTCAAGCCTCCAGCGCCGACATTATTTGCGCAGGTCTCAGTAGCTCCGGCACATACTCCGTAAGCTCGCGGCTTCGGACGGTTTTCTTAGGTGAGTCCCCGCCATCCCCCCGGGTGTTTCCTTATATGACTCCAGACCGGAGAGTTCCCGCCCGGCCGAGCGCAGCGCCTGGCGCGTTTCAAAAAGCCGGACCGCGGCGGCTCATGAGACCCGGGCAGGAGCCGGGGGCGTGTGACGAGCGCGGGAGCCTTGGGGGTCCGGGGGCCTAGTGGCGGAATGGGCCTTTCGGTTCTGGCGTGGGGAGAACGGATAACGGATGATATGATGATGGGTATAAAATACCTGGCCCCGTTTTCGCGCTGCTGATGGCGGCGCTGCCTTTTACGGCTTTGGCCCAGCAGACGCCGCCGCTGCCGCCCATGCCCGTCACCGGCGACATGGGGACCCTGCCGCCGCCGGCCCTCCCCGCGCCGCGCGCAGAAAAAAAGAAGCCCTCCGTGGGGGGGAGGGCTTCGCGGCGGTCAACGGAACGGCAAGGTCAGACGGCTTCCCGTGCGGCAAGCCCGAACTTTTTCCTGGCCCACTCCTGGAAGTCGTCCATATAGGCGTAGGTCACCGGCGTCATGAGCAGCGTGATGAGCAGCGACAGCAACTGGCCGCCTATGATGACCATGGCCATGGTGCGGCGCGTGCCCGAGCCGGCGCCGGTGCCCAGCGCCGTTGGTATCATGCTGACTATCAGGGTCAGCGTGGTCATCAGGATCGGGCGCAGCCGGGTGCGGTTAGCCTCTATCATCGCCTGGTGCCTGGGCATCCCTTTCGCCCGCAGCGTATTGGTATAGTCCACCTGCAGGATGGAGTTCTTGGTGACTATGCCGAAGAGCATGAACATGCCCATGATGCTGAACAGCGTCAGGTTCTGGCCGGTCAGGAACAGCGAGATGATGGCGAACGGGATGGTCAGCGGCAGGACCACCATGATGGAGACCGGGTAGACGAAGCTCTCGAACTGGCTGGCCAGCACGATGTAAATGAAGATGAAGGCCAGCGCGAAGGCTATGCCGAACTCCTTGAGCATGTTGCCGAGCTCCTTGGCCCGGCCGTACACCCCGGCCTTGTATTCCGGCGGCGCGCCCAGCGCCTTGAAAGCCTTGTCGGCTTCGGCCAGCAGCCGGTTGACCGGGATGCCGTCCACGTTGGCCGTGACCTGCACGTTGCGCTGGCGGTTGTAGCGGGCTATCTGCGTGGGGCCGAGCCCCTCGGTCACGCGCGCCACGCTGTCGAGGCGGGCGACGCGCTCGCCGGCGGCCGGCACCATCAGGGCCTCTATGGCCTCCTTGCGGTCGCGGAAGACGTCCTCGGCGCGCAGCCGGACCTGGTAGAGCTCGTCCCGGTCCTTGAACTTGGTGATGTCCTCCTCTCCGCCCACCAGCGTGCGCAGCGAGGTGGCTATGTCCTGCACCTTGACGCCCAGATCGTGGGCGCGGCCGCGGTCTATCTCCACGCGGTACTCGGGCTTGGCGTAGGAGAAGCTGGTGTCCACGTCCACGGCGCCCTTTATGCCGCGCAGCTTTTCGGCCACGGCGTTGGAATATTCCTCGAGCTTTCCGAGGTCCGGCCCCGAGATATTGAACATCAGCTCGGCGTCGCCGCCGCCGAAGCCGCCCGCGGGCATCACGGACGCCCGCAGGCCCTTGTACTTGGACATCATCTCGCGCGAGGCGAACATCAGCTCGCTCATCGGTATGTCGCGGCCGGACAGGCCGTCGAGCTCCACCAGCACGTAGCCCTGGTTGGCGGAAGACCCGCCGAAATTGCCGCCGGTGCCGGTGCCTATCGAAGAGAGGATGTTCTTCACGTGAGGCAACTGCCGCGTCTCGGCCTCTATCTGCGCGAAGATCTCTTTCATTTTGCCGAGGCTGGTGCCCTCCGGCGCGGTGACGTTTATCTGGTAGAGGCTGGTGTCGTCGGCCGGCATGAAGTCCTTGCCCAGGAGGATGAACAGCGGGACCATCGAGAAGACGACCGCGCCGGCGAAGACGACCATCCTGCGCTTGTGCGCCAGCGCCCATTCGAGCATGGCTATGTAGCGCGAGGCCAGCCATTCGTTGACGCCGTCGGTGAACCTCTCCAGCCGGTTCTTGGCGCCGGGCCTGACTTTCAGGAAAAGCGAGCAGAGCATGGGAGTCAGCGTCAGCGCGACGAAGACGCTCAGGGCCACGGCGAAGGCTATGGTGAGGCCGTAACTCTTGAGGAAGCGGCCGATGATGCCGCCCATGTAGGCCAGCGGCACGAAAATGACCAGCAACGCGGCCGACATGGCCACCACGGCGAAGCCTATCTCGCGGGAGCCGTCGAGCGCCGCCTTGACCGGGCTCATCTTGCGCTCCTCCATGTGCCGGTAGATGTTCTCGAGCATGACTATGGCGTCGTCGACCACTATGCCCACGGCTATGGTCAGGCCCAGCAGGGTCATGATGTTTATGGTGAACCCGGCGGCCTGCATGAAGACGAAAGTCCCTATCAGCGAGGTGGGGATGGCCAGCGCGGAGATAATGGTCGAGCGGAAGTCGCCGAGGAAGAGCAGCACCATCAGCGCGGCGAACAGCGCGCCCAGGACCAGATGCTCGGTCACGCTGTTGACCGAGTCCTTGATGAAGACGCTCTGGTCGCCGATTATGGTGGTCCGCACGTCGGGCGGCAGGGAGCCCCGTATCTCCCCCAGGCGCGCCTTGATGTTCTCCACCACGGCGACCGTGTTGGTGCCGGACTGCTTCTTGACCACGGCGGTGACCGACGGGCGGCCGTTGTAGAACGAGGCGGTGCCCATCCGCTCGCCCGTGTCCTCGACCCGGCCTATGTCGGAGACGCGCACCGGCGAGCCGTCGATGGTGGCGACGACTATGGCGCCGAAATCCCGGGCGTCGTTTATGCGGCCCAGCGTGCGCAGGACGAATTCCCTGTCCTTCTGCTCGACCTTGCCGCCGGGGATCTCTATGTTCTGCTGGACGATGGCGTCCCGGACCTTGTTTATCGGCAGGTTCAGCGCGGCCAGCTTGAGCGGGTTGACCACTATGTGGATCTCGCGCTCGCGGCCGCCGACTATGTCCACCGCGCCCACGCCGCTGACGGTCTCGATGTTCTCCTTGATGCTCTTTTTGGCGATCCGGGTCAGGTCTATCAGGTCGCGGTCGCCGTAGACGACCACGTTGAGCACGGACTGGGCGCCTATGTCGAATTTGCCTATGACCGGCGGGTCCGTGCCCTGAGGCAACTGGGCCAGCACGGAGTTGACTTTGTCGCGCACCTCCTGTGCGGCCACGTCGCCGTCCTTCTCCAGGGCGAACTTGAGTATGACCAGCGAGAGCCCCTCGAAGCTGGTGGAGTTGATATCCTCGATGCCGGAGATGGTGTTGACCGCCTCCTCTATGGGCTTGGTGACGGAGGACTCCATCTCCTCCGGCCCGGCGCCGCGCAGCGTGGTCTGTACCATCACGAAGGGGAATTCCACGTCGGGCATCAGGTCTATGCCCAGGCGGAGGTACGACGCCGCGCCCAGCACCAGGACGGTGAGGATCATCATCGTCGTCAGTACGGGGCGCTTTACCGAAAGGTCGGTGATCTTCATGGCCTTAGTTCTGCGCCTTTATCTTGCTGCCGTCCTTGAGGCCGTAGAGGCCGAATGTGATGACCTCGTCTCCCGGCTTCAGGCCGTCCACCTGCGTATAGTCGGCGGTGGCGATGCCGGTCTTCACCGGCACCCGGCGCGCAGTATCGCCGGCCGGGACGAAGACCCAGGCCTGGCCGTTCTCCCTGAGCACTGCGCCCGACGGTACCGTGACGGCGGCGCCGCGCGAGGCGACGATGACGCGCACCTCGGCGAACATGCCGGACTTGAGGCGCCCTTCGGGATTGTCGAGCAGCACTTCCACCGCGGTGCTGCGCGAGCGGGCGTCGACCACAGGGCTGACGCGGTAGACGCGGCCGGTGAAATAACGGTCGGGGAAAGCGTCCACCTTTATCCGGGCGGTCTGGTCGCGGAAAACTTTGCCGATGTACTTCTCGGGGACGTCCACCTCGACGCGGACCTTGGACTGGTCCACCACCAGGGCTATGGGCGTCTGGGAGGTTACATTGGCGCCGGTGTCCTGGTAGACGCGGCCCACTATTCCGCTCAGCGTGGAGGGCACGGGCGCGGGCTCGTAGACCACGCCGACCTCGTCGCGCTCCACCAGGGCCACCGCCTCGTCCTTTTTGACCGGGTCGCCCTCTTTGAGCAGGTTGCGCAGCAGCTTGCCGGCGGCGCGCGGGTAGAGCGTCGCTTCGTCGAGCGCGCGGACCGAGCCTGTCAGGAGTATGTAGTCCTCGAGCGGGCGTGTCCGCGCCTGCTCGGTCCTGACCAGGAAGCGGTCCTTCTCCAGGGCGTCGAGCGCCTCCCTGGCGCGGCTGCCGCAGCCGGCCGACGACAGGGCGAAGGAGGCCAGGAGCAGGGCGGTGATATGGTTCTTGTTCATATTTTTTCCTTGTATTTTTCACTTTCCCACGGCCCAGTCAAGCCCGGCGGCCGCCGAGCAGACATCGTGCTGGGCCTGGGTGTGGAGGGTCTGGGCCCTGTTGAGGGCGAGCGTGGCGTCATTGAGGTCGAGCTGGCCGGCGAGGCCGTTCTTGAAGCGCAGCTCCGTCGCCGAGAGGGCCTTGCGGGCCGTCTCCACGGCGGCCGCCTGGGAGGCGAGGCGCTGGGAGGCCTCCCTGAGCTCCAGCCAGGCTTTCTTGACGGTTATCTTCAGGTCGCGCCCGGCGCTCTCCATATTTTCTTCCGCCACCCGCAGCGCCAGGTCGGCCTGCTTTACGCGCGAGGAGACCGAGCCGCCGGCGAACAGCGGCAGGCTGAGTTTGACCCCGGCGGTCAGGGCCCAGCTCCGCTGATCGGCGCCGGGAAAGGAGGAATCGGTCTGGCCCTGGAAGCCTCGCGAGGCGAAAGCGCCCAGGTAGGGATAATGCCCCGCCCGCTCCAGCGTAACGCCCTGTTCCGCCAGCTTTTTTTCCAGGCCGGCCAGCCGGTATTCCGGCCTCGCCGTCCTCGCGGCGGCGTAGAGTTCGTCTAGCGGGGGCGGTCCGGCTGGGGCGCAGCCCATCTGCCCGGTGAGCTCTATTTCGGCGTCCGGGTCCATGCCCAGCAGGTCCTTGAGCGCCAGCAGGCCCGACTCGTAAAAGTTCAGGTTCTGCGTTACGGCCGGCTCGTTGTTGGAGACCTCCACGCGCTGGCGCAGCAGGGCCAGGTCGCTGGCCAGGCCCTGCTTGTACCGGGCCTCTATGACGGCCAGGTGTTGGCGGGAAAGGTCGAGCGTCTCCCGCTGTATGTCGGCCATGGCCTTGGACAGCAGGACGGCGTAGTACATCTGCGTGACGGCCTTGCGCACCGAGTTGCGGACGGAGCGCAGCCGCTCGGCGCTGGAGTCGGAGTAGATGCCGGCCATCTCTATGCCGGTGCGCACCTTGCCGCCGGCCCAGAGAACCTGGTTGAGGTCCAGCGAGGCGGCCCAGGCGTTGTCGGAGCCCAGCTCTATCCTGTTCCCCCCGAAGAAGATGGAGGGCTTCTCTATGTTCCGGGTGTAGGAGGCCGCGGCGCTGAGCTGCGGGTAGACCCCGCCCCAGTACTCGCGGATCTTTTCCTTATATATGAGGCGGCCGCGCTCGGCGTTGGCCACGCCGGCGTTGTTCTCCATGGCCAGCTCCACGGCCCGGTCCACGTCCAGCGCGACCGTCCCGGCGCCGGCGGACAGGGGGGAGAGGAGGAACAGCAGGCAGGCGGCCTGCAGGGAGCGCGCGCCGGCGCAGATGATGCGGGCGAGGCGGCGGGGGAGGCCCTTGTCGATGGCGGAGGCTCCTTTCTCCCTGGCCTCTATCATGAAATGCTCTATGACAGAGCTAATCATGTGAAGTACGTCCTCTGCGGCGCGCGGGGAGAAATTCTCCTTCTTGAGCATGGCGCGCAGGGCGGCGCGGTTGCGCTCCTTGAGCCCGCGCGCGAGTTCGGCCAGCGTGCCCTCGGAGGGGGAGGACATCACCCTCAGCGCGCATTTGGGCATCTCCGGATAGCGGCGTATGAAGGCCAGGTGGTTGGAGAACACCTTCTCAAGGCGGCTTTCCAGGTCCAGCCCGGGCTGGTCTATTTCTACCCGCACTTCCTTGAAATGCTTGGTCCCTTCCTCGAAGGCCGCTTTTATTAGAGCGGCCTTGTCCCTGAAATAGTAATAGAGGACCGGCTTGGTGATCTTCAGCGTGGCCGAGATCTCGCGCATCGAGACCGCGTCGGGTCCGCGCTCGGCCATCATGGCCGCCGCCGTCTCGAGTATCCTGCGCCGGGTCTCTTCGGCGCGCTTCCGCCTGGGGGTGGGCATGCCTTTCTCCGTCTCTATGTATACTTACCGGTAGGTAAGTATATTAGAAAGGAGGCGCGGCGGTCAAGCGGCGGAGCGCGGCGCGTTCCGGGGGCGCGGGCCGCGCGGCTTCAGCGGGCGGAGACGGCGGCGGCGACGCGGCGGGCCATGCGGTCCGCGAAGTCGGGGGGGAAATTGGAGAAGCGGCTGTGCTGGAACTCGAAGATGGTCAGCGTCATTACGCCGCGCACGAGCAGCCTGGCGTCCTCGGCGGCGCCGTCAAACCGGGGCCGAAGGGCCCAGAAAGGAGTAGGCCTTTTTTTCAGCCACAGGTGGGCTTACGGGCCCTTGGGCCGCCGCCCGGTTTAAGTTAACATTTATCAAGTCATTTCCTTTGTAATCCCCCGAAAGGCGGGGGAGTATCCACGCGGCCGCCTATGAATGGCCGTTCACCAGGGGAAAACAGGATAAGGGTTTATTCCTGTTTTCTTGTTTTTTGGTCGCCCTGGTGAAAAACGGATGATAAAAACACTTCTAATAACACTGCTATCGGCGCTGCCGGCCCATGCCGGCGGGGCCAGCGTATTCACGGACCCCTCTTTTCAGAACTTCAACGAACTGGCCTACGGCTACAAGCGTCCCGGCCGGAACAATGAGCCGCCGGCTCATCAAGTGCCGGGCGCTATGCCGCCCGGCCTGCGCGACGCGGTCGCGTCGGCCCCGTCCGGCCTGGCGGCCGTGACGCCGCCGTCGGCCGTCTCCGCGCCCAAGGACGGGGCCGCCCAGCCTTCCGCCACGCTGCCGCCCGATGTGCCCGCCGGCTGGCCGCACCTGGTTTACCGGGTGCGTTCGGCCCTGCGCCGCGGCCCCATCTCGGCCTTCGTCCCTCAGCCGGGTTCGTCCCCGGACGGCGCCCACAAAGGCCTGGTCTATATAAGTTTCGTTCCGGTGCCCGAAGATTTCGGCCCGCTGGTGAAAGAGCTGGCGGAAACGTCGGGCTTTTTTTACACCGGCGAGAGGGCCTTGCGCTACACGCCCTCGACCACCGCCCAGGTAAAGGTCTACGGCCTGGTGCCTTCGGCCTCGCTGCCTGAAGTCTATAGCCACCCGGCCGTGGCCCGGGCGGGCCTGGAGGGCGGCCGGCCCGAACTGCCGCTCAAGAGCTCCGTCGCTTTCACTCTGCGCGTGCCCGCCGGCGTGAACCCCGGCGAGTTCATAGACTCTTTCACGGCCGCCATGTCCGAGCGGACGGGCTTCTCCCTCGCCGTCTCGGCCCCGGCCGGCGGCGGCCGCCCCGGCCACGACAGTTTCACCCCTTATTCGCTCACCGGCGAGATACACTCGGACAGGGTCAGGGAGCTTATCGGGTCCCCCTTCGTTACCGCCGTTTCCGTAAAGAGCTGAGTTTCCCGCAGTTCAAAACAGGCCGCGCCCTTTGAAGGCGCGGCCTTGTGTTATATAATAATAATATGCAGGAACATACCCATAACGTCTCCAACGCACCTGAGGCCGCCCGCCGCAAAGGCTACAGGGTTGTCTTCCTTCTCGCTTTTACGGCGGCCATGCTCTTCGAGGCCCTGCTTTTCCTGCACACCCAGGCCAGGGAGATTCTCGGGTTGCTGGAAGACGACTTCCGGGTGGTCGTCCTCCTCAAGGACGGCAAACGGAAGGAGCGCGACGCCCTCTGGGAGTCCATACGCGCGCTGCAGGGGGTCAGGAGCGCGGTGTTCATTTCCAAGGACGAGCGGCTGGCGCGCATGCGCGAAGAGGACCCCGAGCTCATAAAGGGCGCCCTTTCGCTGGGCCCCAACCCGCTGCCCGACTCCTACGAGATAGCGGTGGACCAGTCCGTCATGAGCTCGCTCAACACCTGGACCGAGCTGCTCTGGGGCATGAGCGGGGTCGCGGAGGTGCGCTATAAGCAGCTGGAGGCCTACGCCATCCTCCATTTCTCCTTTTACGACAATTTCATAGCCCTGGCTTTCGGACTCTCTCTGCTGGGCGCAGTGCTGTTCTCGCTGACCGTCCTGCTTTACCGCTTTTCCCCGGCCGGGCTCATGGAAGGCATCAGGAAGGACAAGCGCTGGTTCCTCTCCGGAGCCGGCGGGGCGGCCGCGGCCGTGCTGGCCTGCTACCTGATAGTCTATCCCGTGAGGTATCTGAGCCCCGTCTGGGCCTGGCCTAACCCGCTCTGGCACCTGGCCGGCGTACTGACGGCGGGCTTCCTGGCCTGGACCATGGTGCAATGGAAAAATTCGCGATAGCCGCCCTGGCCATGCTGCTGCTGGCGTCGCCCGCTTTTACGCAGACGGCGGAGAAGTTGCGCGACCGGAAGGACAGGCTGGGGGAGATAAACAGGCAGCTCGCTGAGAAGCAGGCCGAACTGGAGCGCTACCAGGCGGAACAGAAGAAGATCTCGTCCGAGATAGATTCCCTCAGGGCGCAGGACCGGCTGACCAAGACCAGGCAGCGTGAGCTGGAGGGGCAACTGGGAGCTTCGCGCAGGAAAGGCGCCGAGGCCAGGGACAAGCTCGCCGCGCTCGAGCGCGCGCAGAAAGAACTGGCCGGCGCGGCCTCTTCCGAGGTCGCGATGTACTCGATGGACAGGCTCTTCTACTCCCCTTATTACGGGCGCCCCGACCTGATGCGAGACGTTTTTATCAGGACCGCCATAATGAACAAGTACGCCTTGGCCGCCACCCTGAAGGGGGAGAAGAGGAAGGTTTCGGACGATATGCGGACGCTGGAGAAGCGCCAGAAAGAACTGGCCGTCAGCCGGGACAGGCTGGCCAGGGAGATAACCGTAAGCCAGCGCAACGTGCGCGACAAGCAGAAGGAGCTTTCCCGGGCGAAGGACAGGGAGAAGGCGCTGCGCCGGGAGCTCGAGGACCTGAAGAACGCGGCCGCCGGCCTGAACACGCTGGTAAAAAAGCTCGAGAAGCAGGCTCCCTACAGGACCCGCCAGCCCGGCGAACTGCCTATTGAGAAGGGCTCCCTGCCCTGGCCCGCAGCCGGCCGCGTCATAAGCAAGTACGGGCGGGAGCAGGTGCCAGAGCTCAAGACCTGGATAGTGCGGGAGGGCATAAGGATCCGCACGGCCGACCGGGCGCCGGTCACGCCGGTGCTGCCGGGCAAGGTCATCTATTCCGGCCCTTTCAGGACCTACGGCAATGTGGTGATAGTCGACCACGAGAAAGGATTTTTTACGGTTTACGGTCTGCTCGGTTCGGTGGCCGCGTCCAGGGGCGACCGGGTGACCGAATCGTCGAGGATAGGCTTCGCCGGCGCCGACACGCAGGCCATCTCGGGCGGCGAGCAGGCGGAGGGGAGCACGGTGTATTTCGAGATACGCTCCGGCTCTGACGCCATAAACCCGCTGCCCTGGCTCGCCCCGGAGCCCTGAGTCCGGCGGAAGCGGAATAAGGAGAAATGTATGCGGATACCCAGGAAAGTCATTCTGATAGGCGGGACGGCGGCGCTGATGGGGCTGGCCTTCCCCTACGCCAGCTCGGCGGTGGACCAGACCTACCAGCAGCTCAAGACCATAGTGGACGTGATGGAGCTGATAAGGGAGAACTACGTCGACGAGACGGACTCCCAGAAGCTGATCTACGGCGCCGCGCACGGCATGGTGCAGCAGCTCGACGACTTCTCGCAGTTCATGGAGCCAGACCTCTACAAGCGCGTCAAGAGCGACACGGAGGGCGAGTTCGGCGGTATAGGGATAAGGGTGGATATGCGCGAGGGCTGGCTGACCGTGGTCACGCCGCTGCCCAATACCCCGGCCTACCGCGCCGGTCTTTATCCGGGCGACAAGATAATCAAGATCGAGGGCGAGAGCACCAAGGAGATGATAATCGACGAGGCCATCAAGCGCCTCCGGGGCGCGCCGGGCACCAAGGTCAACATCACCACGGCCCGCGAGCCTGACGACAAGGACGCGGAGTGGATACAGCGCGACGTGGCGCTGGTCCGGGAGCTTATAAAGACCGAGGCCGTGCGATACAAGATGCTGGAAGGCAAGGTCGGCTACATAAGGCTGGTGGATTTTACCGGCCACGTGGTGGAGGACGTCAACAAGGCCCTGGAGTCGCTCAAGACACAGGGCATGGAGGCGCTGGTCATCGACGTGCGCTATAACCCGGGCGGCCTGCTCTCCGCCGCGGTAGACGTCTCCAAATTTTTCGTCGACGGCAACAGGATGATCGTCTACACCAAGGGGCGCAAGCCCGAGAATTACCAGGAGTTCCGGGCGGCCTCCAGGGCCCCTTTCCCCACCCTGCCGGTAGTGGTGCTGGTCAACCGCTTCTCGGCCTCGGCCAGCGAGATCCTGGCCGGCGCGCTGCAGGACAACAAGCGCGCCGTCGTCATAGGCGAGCGCACCTTCGGCAAGGCCAGCGTGCAGTCCATGATCCCGCTCTCGGACAAGTCGGCCCTGCGCCTGACCATAGCCAAGTATTACACCCCCACCGGCAAGTCGATACACCGCGACGCCAAGGGCGAGAACGGCGGCATCACGCCGGACATAGAGATAAAGGTGGACCGGGAGACCGAGACCAAGCTGATAAAGCAGGCCGAAGAACTTTTCTACCCGGGCAAGGAGAGCGAGCAGAACGGGAAGGCGAAGCCCAGGACCCGCGACGAGATGCTCGAGCGCGGGCTGGAGCTGCTCAAGGCTAGGGAAGTGCTGGGCAACCTGAGGGCGGCCAAGTAAGCCTTAAAGAAGTGCAGACGCTCGCCATAGAGACCACCTGCGACGAGACCGCGGCCTGCGTGCTGCGGGACGGCAGGATAATCTCCGAGGCCGTATTCTCGCAGATAGCCCTGCACCGGCGCTACAGCGGCGTGGTGCCGGAGCTGGCCAGCCGCGCGCACCTGGAAAAGATAAACCATGTCCTGCGCGCCGCGCTGGAGGGCGCGGGTATAAGGCTGCCGGCGGGCAAAAAAGGCAAAAAGATATTCGACGCGGTCGCTTTTTCCCGCGGCCCCGGCCTTCCCGGGGCGATACTTGTAGGCCGCGTGGCCGCGCAGACCGCCGCCCGGGTCTTCGGCGCGCCGCTGATAGGAGTGAACCACCTCGAAGGCCACCTGCTGGCCTGCGAATTCCGCAGGGGGCGCGCGGACGCCCGGCTGAAGTTCCCGCTAGCCGCGCTGATAGTCTCCGGCGGGCACACCGAGCTCTGGCGGGCCGGGGGCTACGGCGACTACGAGCGGCTGGGGAGCACGCGCGACGACGCCGCCGGCGAGGCTTTCGACAAGGTCGCCCGCCTGCTCGGACTGGGCTATCCCGGCGGGCCGGAAGTGGAGCGCCTGGCCCTGCGGGCCGGCCCGCGAAGGCCGGCCTTCCCCCGGCCTTTCATGGACGGCGGCCTGGATTTCTCTTTCAGCGGCCTCAAGACGGCGGTCGCCTATTATCTGCAGGACCATCCGCGCCCCGGCGCCGCCGCCAAGGCCGCCGTGTGCGCGGCTTTCCAGGAGGCGGTAGCCGACACGCTCGCGGCCAAGGCCGCGCTGGCCTGCCGCAAGTACGGCCTCGGGTCCGCGGCCGCCGGCGGCGGCGTCTCGGCCAATTCGCTGCTGAGGGAGCGGATGACGGCTTCCTGCGCGGCGGCGGGCGCCCCGGCCGTGTTCTCCGAGAAAAAATACTGCACCGACAACGCCGCCATGATAGCCCTGGCCGCACAGCGCCGGCTGGAAAGCGGCCGGCGACTGAAGCACAACGTGGAGGTCGACCCGGACCTGGAGATAGAAAGCTGGCGTTAACATTAATTTAACAACGCCCTGTTATAAATTAGCGCGCTATAATGAAAATCTGGATATTGTCGGATTACGACTCCCGCAAGCACCTGGCGGTCAAGAACCTGCTGGCGCGCTTCTACGCGGAATACCCGGAGCGAAAGTCCGGTTTCGAGGTGCTCAGCCGACGCTCGCTCTGGGACGCGCTGTTCGCCCACCTGCGCGACCCGAAGAACGCCCCGGCCGCCGACCTTATCGAGCTCCCCCAGTCCTGGATCCCGCTTTTCTCCAAGCTGGGCCTGCTCGCCGACCTGTCCGGTCAGCTGGAGGGCCCCTCGGCCCGCTATCCCGAGTTCATCCGCCGCAGCTGCCTGCCGGCCGAGGGCGGCGCGGTTTACGCCATGCCCTGGTGGGTCGAGATAGTCTGCCTGCACTACAGGGCCGACTCGCTTAAAAAAGTCTCGAAGGACCCCGAGGCGGACCTCGCCTCCTGGGAGGGCCTGCTGGACGTCTGCGGCAGGCTGAAGGCCGCCTGCCGGAAGAAGGACTATTACCCTCTGGAGAATTCCAACCCGTCGGGGGCGGTCAGCGCCGCCGACGCGCTGCCCTGCGTCTGGAACCGCGGCGGCGATCTCTTCAGCGAGGGCTTCAGCCGCTGCGCGGTGACGCGCGCCGAGACCGTGCGCGGCATCGAGGACTATCTCGGACTGGCCTCCAGGGAGTACATGCCGCTTTTCGAGGAGAATTTCCACGAGAGCGGATTCCTGGCTTCGGGCCTGAGCGACCTGGTCTTCTCGGGCCGGCTGCCGATACAGGTCAAGGCCGGCGGCCGCGGCGCCCAGCTGCGCCCCGTCCCCTACCCCTCTTTCGGCAGGCCCGTCTCGCCGTGCTTCGTCAATTCGCTGGCGCTGTGCAGCGGGTCCGCCGGCCAGGAGGGTCCGGCGGAACTCCTGAAATGGCTGCTGGACCCGAGGCGGGCCAGGTATTTCACCGGCGCCTTCGGCGCCTTCCCCTGCCACCGCCAGCCCCTGGAGGACGCGCTGGACGCCAGCCGCCACGGGGCGACGTACCGCAAGATCACCGAAAGCGCCAGGTTCAGGCCCGGCGTCACGGCCTACCCCACCTGCGAGCTGCTGCTGGACGCCGCGCTGGCCGGGGCCGCGCTGCGCTCGGCCGAGCGGGACTACGACGGTTCGGACCTGCGGCGGGAGCTGATAAAGATACAGGGCGAGGTGGATTACCTGCTTTCGATTTACTGATGAAGAGGAAAGAGCGCGATATTTACGAGGAACTGGAGCGGGCGGGCCTGACCGGGCCCAACGCCTTCTTCGGACACCTGCTCGGCGAGCTGGCCGCGGCCTATTCGCTGGACGGCGTCTCTTTCTTCGAGACGGACCTCAAGCGGTCGCTGCTGGGCCTGAAACTGCGCTGGAAGCACGGCCTGGTTTTCGAGCACGAGGAGAACATCCGGCTGGACCAGGCCTCCGCGCTCGGCCAGGCTATACTGCGCGGCCGCTCGCACGCCGCGCGCGTACCCGGCATGCACCATCTCTACATCCCCTTCTCGCTGGAGGGCCAGGCCGGGATCCCCGGACCGCAGCGCTCCGGCGTCATCCGCGCCGAGCGGCTGCACGGCAAGCGCGGGTTCCGCGACCGCGAGCGGCAGGGCGCGGCGGCCATGGTCCGCGGCCTGGTCCGGCACTATTACAGGGCCGAGTACGCGGACCTGCTGCGCCGCCACGAGCGCGGCATGGCCGCCGTGGCCGAGCTGACCGAGATCTTCGCCACCTCGATACGCGTGCGCGAGAGTTTCAAGCATATCCTGACCGGCGTGCAGAAATATTTCGGTTTCGACCGGGTCCGCCTCTACCTAATAGACAAGGGCGCCAACAAGCTGAAAGGGGAGTACAGCGCCGACATCCGCGGACAGGTCAAGAGCATCTCCTACGACGAGATTCCGCTCGAGCCCGGCGCCCACCGCTTCGCCGACATCGTGCTCGGCAAGAGCACCGGCGCGTTCATGGACCGCTACCGCGAATGCGTGCTCTACCTGCCGCTGGTCGTTCAGGGCTCCACGATAGGGCTGCTCATCGTCGACAATATCCTCTCCCAGCACAAGATAGACCCGGCCGACCTGTCGATGCTCAGGTCTTTCGCCGGGCAGATCGCGCTGGCCGTGGATAACGTCAAGCTCTTCGATAAAGTCGAGGAACTGTCACTGCACGACGAACTGACCAGGCTGCCGCTGCGCCGTTATTTCATGCAGCGCTTCCAGGAGGAATTCTACCGCGCCGAGCGTTCGCGCAAGCCGATGGCGCTGGTCTGGATAGACCTGGACTACTTCAAGGAGATCAACGACACCTACGGCCACCAGATCGGCGACAAGGTGCTCAAGGAGGTCGGCCGCGTCATACTGGGCAACCTCCGCAAGATAGACTTCCCGTGCCGCTACGGCGGCGACGAGATACTCATACTGCTGCCCGAAACCGCCGCTTTCGACGCCAGGAAGCTCTGCGAGCGCCTCGCCGCCGAGATACGCGACCTCAAGATCCCCGTGCCTTTCTCGCGCAACCGCGAACTGCAGGTGTCGCTGAGCGTGGGCATCTCGGTGTTCCCGCACGACGCCTCGTCCACCGAAGAATTGCTGCGCAAGGCCGACGAGGCGCTCTACAAGGTAAAGTCCGGCGGCCGCGGCCTCATCATGCTCTACGACGAAAAGGCGGCCCAGACCACCGCCCCGGCTCAGGACTGCGCCGGAGCGCCGCTCCCCACTAAGGAGGCCGCGCCCGATGCGAAGTAAGACCATCTTTCAGGCCCTGCTGGCCCTGTTCCTCGCGGTCTCCCCGGCCCGCGCGGTATTCGAGGACGTCGGCCTGGGCGCGGCCCAGGCGGCTATGGCCTGGTCGGGCTCGGTCCTGGACGGCCACGGCCTGCTCAATCCCGCCGCGGCGGGCGGGACGCGAAAGACCGTCGCGGGCGCCCACTATCTTTCGTCACGCCGGCTGCCGGGCGGTCCCTATGATTTCGACGACTATTCCTTCGACCTGCGCCATCCCCTGCTCATGAAGGGGAGGCAGGGCACTCTCACCGGGGCCCTGCGCTACCGCACCGACGGCTCGCTGGCGCGCCAGCGCGATATCGCGCTGGGCTGGTCCAGCTGGCAGCTCCTGCGCGTCGCCGGCGGCTCGCTGGACCTGGGCGTCAATTTCCGCATGCAGCAGCTGACGCATATACCCAGCGAGGAGGCCGCCTCCAATCCCGGCCTGGACATAGGCGCGGTCTACAGGGCGGAAGAGGGCGTCTCGTACGGCTTCTCCGCGCTGAACCTCGGCAACCCGGAGTTTACGGCCGGCACACTGGCCGATAATTCGCCCAGGATATACAAACTCGGCGCGGCCCAGGAGGCGCGGCACTACCGGCTGGCCATGGACTTCACCCGCCGCTCGGACTCCGCCGGCCACGGGGCCACCTACACGCTCAGTTCCGGCGCGGAGCGGGCCTGGCATTTCCTCAGGCGGGGCACGCTGCTGGCCCGGGGTGGCCTGCACCTGGGCGACGCCTCGTCCCTGCTGGCGCTGGGCGCCGGGTGGCGGCTGGCCGAATCCGATCTTTCATACGCCTTCATGCTGCCGCTCAGCGGCGGCCGGTCCGCCGGGCACGCGCTGACGCTCAACTTGCGCTTCGGCGACAGGGACGCTTCCCAGGAATGGGAGAGGCTGCTGGAGCGGGAGATGAAGTTCCGCAAGGACCTGCTCCAGGCCCTCGACGAGGCCTCGCTGCGCGAGGGGGCGCTCAAAGACGAGCTGGATTTCCTGCGCCGGGAATTCGTAGCTCTCAACGCCATGTTCGCCGCCGAGTCGGAGCGGGCGGCGGCCGCCGGCGACCAGAAGCGCCGCGTCGAGGCCGCCCTGGAGCGGCAGCGCCGCGCGGCGGCCGAGCTGAAAGAACTGGAGGAGAAGCGCCGCAGGGACAGGCTGACCCAGCTTGCCTACCAGTTCAGCGTAGATTTCGAGGCCTACCTGAAGATGAAGGCGGGGGGGGGGCCGCCCGAAAGCCTGCGCGCCGCGCTGGGCCGGGTCATAGGCCAGTACCAGGATTCCGGCATAGACATCAGCCGGGCCACGGTGGAACTGCAGTCGCTGGTGGGAAAGTGATTCCGGGGACAGTATATCTATTTCCCCCGGTCGGGGCGCGTGCGCGCGATGGCTGGCGGATGGAAACAGGTATACTGTCCCCCGTAATCTTTTGTTAACAATTAGTTCACCGCCCCTTAACGGCCTCCCCGGTAAAATAATATGACCGCCGGCTCACAGCCGACCGGTCCCTATGGAAAACTCAGAACTGGACAAGAAGATATCCGAGGTCTGGAAGCGCGTGGCCGGGACGGACCTGCCCCCGTCGGCGCCGCGCCTGCCGGAGATGCGCGAATCCTCGGTGGAGACCGTCCGGTTCCTCAAGGACAATTACGGCAAGGCCCAGGCCGAGTGGGAACGCCTGCTTTCGGCCAAGGAACTCAATATCCGGGACCTCTCCTCCCAGCTGGAGGAGACCCGCGCCCACCTGGCCGAGCTCAAGCAGCATTACACCGAGGCCCGCGAGAAGCTGGTCACCGAGCAGCTCAATACGGCCCTGAACCTGGAGGAGACACGCAAGGTGCTGCGCGAGCAGAAGGCTTCGCACCAGAAAGAGCTGCGCCTGCTGCAGGAGGTCCTCGAGCGCGGCAGGACCGAGCTGCGCGAGCTGGGCGCCCGCCTGGAAGCCCTGACCCGCGAGCGCGACGAGCACCGCCGCAGGCACGGAGAGGCGAACGTCGAGTCCGCCAATCTGCGCGACGCCGCGGCGGCCCTGGAAAAGAAGCTTTCCGACGCCAAGGCCGCCGTCGAAGCCACCCTCTCCGAACTGCTGGCCGAGCGCAAAGAACGCGCCGAGGCCGGCAGGCGGATCAAGGAGCTCGAGCGCAAGAATTCCGAGATGGCCGAAGAACTTTCGGCCGCCAAGGCCGCCTGGGACGCCGAGCGGACGCAGTGGAAGGAACTCTGGGAGCGCGAGCGCTCCGTCTGGGAGACCCACCGCCAGGAATTCGCCGTCTGGGAGGAGCGCCTGCGCTCCGAGCGCCAGGCCTGGCTGGAGAAACTGCGCGGCGAGGAGCGGAAGGGCCTCGCTCACGCCGAAGGCCTGGCCAGGGTCCTGCAAGATTCTTCCGAATGGTCGCAGAAGGTCACCCAGGTGCTGCAGCTTTACGCCCTTAAAGGAGTCGAACTGCCGAAGGTTTTCGTCTCCGCCCCGTCCGGCCCCGTGGAGCGCACCCGCGGCCTGCGCCGCGCTTTCATGATGGCCGGCGCCGCCCTGGTATTGCTGGCCGGCACCGCCTTCTATATCCACGACTACCGCTCCAGGCCCCATTTCAGGCTGCTGCAGTCCTGGCCGCTGGACCTTAAAGGAGTATCTTATATAGCCGGCTCGGAGGAGGGCCTCTGGCTGGCCGACTGGGAGCAGGGACTGGTGCTTAAAGACCGCAAGGACCTGTCCACCCTGCGCCGCATAGACGGCAACGCGGGCGTGCCGTTGCGCGCGGCCGCCGCCGCGCCGGTTCCGGGTTCCGTCTGGGCGCTGGACCTGGCCCAGCTGCGCCTGGTTCGCAAAGAGTCCGTCTCCGGCCGCGAACTCGACGGCGTCCGCACCCCCGGCCCGGCACCGCAGGGCCTGGCCCACGACGGCCACAGTCTCTGGTCCTTCGACGCCGCCTCGGGCCTGTTCTACCGCCACGGCCCCGATCCCTCCAGGGGCGCCCTGGCCAGCTACGAGATCAGGGGCGTAAAGACCGTCAAGGCCATGCAGTGGGCCGGCGGCCGGCTCTGGGTCCTAGACGGCAACGGCGCGCTGGCTATATACGACTTCAGCCACGGGGGCTTTAAGAGGGCTTCGCGCGGGGACCTCGGTCCCGGTGCCGAGGGCTTCTGGCTGGACGGGGAGAACTTCTGGACCCTGCAGAAGGCCCGCGATTCCTCGGCCCTGGAGCTGCGCAAGAGCGCCCTTAAGTTATATTGATTTGTGAGAAACCAAAATGCGAGAATCCAAGGTATGCTAATGGGACACAATACCTGATTCCCGTTAACCAGGACGGAGACGGCATCGCGAGAGTAAAATCCAGGGGGAATTAAGTGTTATGTCCCCATTTTTACGGAGCCCGAGATTATGAAAAACAGGATTTTGGCGGCTATATTCGCGGGGGCGGCGCTGTTCTGGGCCGCGCCGGCCGCGGCCCAGCAGCTCTATATCTCCACCATGGTGGTGGGCGACGGCGGAGGAACCTACTGCAACAGCGGCGGTCTCGGAACGAACAGGTCCTTCTTCACCGGCCTCACCGGCGATCCCTGGACCGATTCCGCGCTCATCGAGTTCGAGCGCCCCAGGGCCTCCTACCCAGGCGCCTGCCTGGCCCTCTGCGTGCAGATACAGTGCGTAGTGCCCAGCACCCCCACCACTTTCGGCATAGACGAGCTCTCTTTCGAGATCTTCAAGTTCGGCCCCGGCGGCAATCCCCTGGACCCCGCCTCGACCCCGCCGATACGCACCATCAACATGTACAATATCGGCACCTGTTCGCAGACTAGCGGGACCCCCGCTGCAATGACCATTGCTAACACGAGTACGGGAGGAAATTATTTCTGCGGAGCCTGGGACGGTATGTATAATATCAACGGCATGTTCGGCAAGACCAACGGCCAGTACGGTTTCCGGGCCACGGTCAAGACCAACCAGGTCAGCCAGACGGCCGGAAACATCTCGATACAGCAGACCGCGGCCTACCCGGGCCAGAACCAGATTCCCATACAGGTCAATGTCACCAATATACACGCGGTGCGCTCCAGCCCCACCGTGGTGGGACGGATAACCGGAGTAGCGGCTCAGCCCTACAATATCCTTTACCGTCTCTCCAAGGACGCCACCACTACCATAAGGATATACGCCGCCAATGACGGCAATCTCCCCCTAGTCCGTACCCTGGTGAACAGTTTGCCGAGGGTCGGGGAGGGCGTGCCCGACGGCACGCTCACCAACGGCGACTTCTGGGACGGCCGCGACAATAACGGGCGCATGCTGCCCTCGGGGGTCTACCTGGCGCAGATAGACGCCGAGTCCAACGACATGTGGGCCGGGACCTGGCCCGGCCCGCCACGGTGCAGATAGGCCTGGACCCGCTTCAGATAACCGACGTGGCCATAAAGCCGCTCGGCTCTTCGTCCACCGACATGGCCACTATCAGTTACATGCTGACCGAAGCCGCCACGGTATATGTGGGCATCTACTCGCCTGGCACCAGCTTCACGAACATAAACGCCTCCCCGCCCGTCATATCGTCCGGCCAGCTCCTACGGCTGATAACCGAGCAGAAGGACAGGCGCACTACCGTGTCCACGCTCTGGGACGGTCGCGACTCCAACGGCAGCCCCGTCTGCGACGGGGATTATGTCTACGCGATCTGGGCCGAGCTGCCTTCCGGGGCTTGGACGGTCAGGACCAGCAGGACCATGGTGGGTATGGTGCCGGTGGCCAGGGGCCTGCCGCTGAACCTGATGACCCCCTCGTCCACCGTCATAGGCTCCAGCCCTACCGCGGCCGGACTGGACCCCTTCTATTTCCGCTACACGCCGCAGCGCGACGCCCTAGTGAACCTCACCATCAAGGAGATGAACGGCTCCGCCGTCGTCCGACGGGTGGTGCAGAACGAAGTGCGCTACGCCAACTTCTCCAACCGCGACGTCTGGGACGGCAAGAACGACAGCGGCAACTATGTCTCCAGCGGCACCTACCTGGCGGAGCTGGCCACCACCGACCCGCTGCTCTGCTCCGCGCTCAAGACCTCCACTTTCACCGCTATAATACCGGTCAATATATTCCGCATCGTGGACGTGCGCAGCACCGCGCTGCTGGGCGGCTCCACCGCCCAGGCCTCGGTCAGCTTCGAGCTGTCCAAGACCATGTGGATCGACCTGAAAATCTATCCCGCCGGCACCACCGTGGCCGCCAACGCGTGGCCCTGGGAGACCGGCATGCCTTCGACGGTCTACAGAGTGTCCGGCGTCAGGCCCGGCCGCTTCCGCATAACCGAGTACTGGGACGGCCGCGATTCCGACGGCTACCTGGTGCCCGACGGCCGCTACCCGTTCACGCTGACGGCCAAGAGCAGCGGCACGGCCGGCGCCCAGATGATGTACGCGACCGACAAGGTCAGCGGCTATATAGACGTGACGCGCGGCCAGATCATCTTCTCCGGCTTCGACGTCATACCTACGATCCCCACGATGTACAACTCCAGCGACGTGGTCAAGCTGCCCCCCTACGAGATCACCTACGCGCTCAACCGCCAGAGCTCGGTCACCGTCCAGGTCCTGAATGCTGTAAACTCCACGGAAGTGAAGGCCAACATCGTGAGCGGCGGCATACGCGACGGCGATATAATCTACCGGGAGTACTGGGACGGCAAGGACGACAAGGGGAATTACGTGAAGGGCCCCCATAACGTGCGCATTATCGCCGAGGACCTGCAGGCGCAACTCACCTCGCGCGCCACGGCGCAGATGACGGTAGACGTGTTCCCGCTGCGCATCTACGACGTCTCCATCGTGCCGTTGACGGCGGACAACCCGGCCATGATCTCCTACCAGGTCTCGGAAGCCATGAAGGTGGCGACCAAGATTTACAAGCCGGGCACCAGCCGCGCGGGCGTGGCCGATCCGGGCGCGGAGTCCCCCGACACCCTGGTCAAGCGGATAATCGGCGTGCGGCCGGCCCGCACGCAGATAACCGAATACTGGGACGGCACGGACCTGACGCTCTCAAAAGTCCCGGACGGCACCTATGTCTTCCAGATATACGGCTCCACGGATACTTCGAACATCAACACACTGGACGGCCTGATATCGAACATCGGCGTCCTGGCCGACGACGTGGTGACGGCCAATATCCCGCTGACCAAGGGGGGGGTGGCCGACCTCTGCGGCCAGTTCAATAGCGGCTCATACTTCCGCCCAAACCCCTACACCGGGACTTCGGGCAGGTTCAGGCTCTGGTCGCCGATAAGCGGGACCATGAGCCTGCGGCTCTACAACCTCGCCGGCGACCTAGTTTACAAGTACGACTTCGGCGCCCAGCAGGGCGACAACGAGGTCCTGCATCCCTGGGCGCGCGTGAACACGGCCGGCCGGACAGTGGCGCAGGGCGTCTACCTGGCCGTCCTGCGCTTCGAAGCCACGCAGGGCACCAGGGAAGTGTGCCAGACCGTGAAGAAGATACTGATACCCTGAGGCGACCGTGAACGGGAGAAAGGCGGAATTTATGAATAACTTTATGGGTCCGAATGCGCGGCTTGCGGCGGTCCTGGCGGCGGCGCTCTGCTGCCCCGCGGCCCCGCTCGAAGCCGCGGACGGGAGCGCCGGCACCTACGGGGCCGTGTTCATGAAGATACCGACGGGCTCTCCCAGGGCGCAGGCCCTGGGCAACTCCGGCGCGGCGCTGGTGGAGGGTTCCGAGGCGCTCAACATAAACCCGGCCGGCATAGCCACCTCGCAGCTGCGCGAGTTCAGTTTCTCCTACCTGGGCTGGTTCGGCGGGTACGGCGGACAGTACATGGCCTATATCCACCCGATAGGGCAGTCCGTGCTCGGCCTCAACGCGGCCTATTACAGCATCGAGGACTTCGACGTACGCGATTCGGCCGGCATCCCCCAGTACTCCACCGACGTCCGGGTGCGCAACGCCTACGCCACCCTCGCCCTGGCCAAGTCCTTCTTCCTGGAGCGCTTCTCGCTCGGGGCTTCCGTCAAGAGCGTCCTGGAGGACAACCACAGCGTCTCCTACCGGAATTACGTCTTCGACCTCGGGGCCTCGCTCAGGCTGGGCCGCAGGCTTTCCCTGGGCTGGAGCGGCCAGAACTATTCCGGCCGCGACCAGGAGGTGGTGCAGATACGCCGGCTGGGCGCGGTATTCTCGCCCAGCCCTTTCTTCACCTTCCTGCTCGAGAACAAGAAGTACAGCGACCGGGGCGATTCCGCCCTGGGCGGCGGCCTCGAGTTCAGCATCCCCGAGGAGGTCCTGCAGGTGGGCAAGGTCTCCTTCCGGGCCGGCTATACCGACACCAGCGACTTCGGCAAGAGCTACGACGAGTTACTGGACCGCTTCGGCCTGACCGAAGCCAGCGGCTGGAGCTTCGGCATAGGCATCTACACCGCCCAGTCGCTGGGCTACGGCGTGGGCATCGACTACGCCCTGGTCCCCTACGGCGCCCTGGGCAAGGCCAGCCAGATTTCGGTCAAGATGCAGTTCTAGCCTATGGCCGGGCCGCGCCTGAAGCTGTGCGTCCTGGGCCGCCCGGGCGGTATGCCGGGGGGGGCGGCCGGTCGACGGCGCGGACGCCGGCGGCTCGGTCAGACCGCGGTCGAATATATCCTGGTCACCACCGCCCTCCTGATCGCTTTCGTGATGATATACAGGGTCATGCAGTGGTACCTGACGGCGCAGTTCAGGGACGGGGGCATGGTGATAATGCGCAAATACGAGGCCTTGCCCTGAGCCGGACCGGGGCGGACGCCGGCCCCAAATAATATATAATTCCCAAGACAGACTCTGCGGAGGTTTCAATAATGAAACTGCTTAAGAACAGGAAAGGTCAGAATACGGTGGAATACCTGCTGATGCTCGCGGTCGTGGTCGGCGTGGTGCTAATCGCCGGTATGGCGCTCAAGAACTACATGCCCGGTCTCTTCCAGAGCATACAGGGCATGATCAGCGGCGCGGCCAGCTCGCTGGGCGCCAGCGGCGGCAACCGCTGAAGACGAAGCGGACGGAGCCGGACGCCGCCGTTCCCGGCCGCCCCCCCGAGGGTGCGGCCGGGAACGGACGTTACGGCGGGCCGGCGCTAGGAGCGGCGATGGAGCGGGGCGAACGCAGGAGGGGACAGGTCACGGTGGAGCTTCTGCTGGTGCTCCCCGTGTTCATGCTGATGCTCTTCCTAATAATGGAGCTCGGCAACCTGGCCTTCCAGACCATCCTCGCCCATCACAGCACCTACGAACTGGCGCGCATCGGTTCGCTGGTGGCCGGCCCCAGGGGAGGGGAGCTTTCCAACAACTGCGACAAGGGCAAGGCCGAGATAAAGATGCGCGAAGTGCTCTGCGATATGTTCACCAACTGCAACAACATGAGCGTTACGGCTGAATGCGTCTGGACCGGCCGGGACAGGCAGGTGCAGGACACGGGCCTGCGGCACGACAACCACGACCTGCAGGTAACCCTGCTCTACCCGGCCAGGCTGGTATTCCCGGGCGCCAATTACATACTGTCCGACCCGCCCAGGCAGAAGCATTCCAAGGAAATAAAGGTGGTGTTGCGGATGCCCGTGGAGAAGCCGTTCCTGCAGTAGCAGCGATTTAACAGTAATTTAACAACCCTGTAACCCGGGGCCGGTAAACTATAAGCCAGAGGTGCTCTGTCTATGGAAAAGAAAGGATTCCTTCTCCCGCTGCTGCTTGCGCTGGGCGCGGCCATGATCTACTGGTGGATACTCTCCCAGAAGGAGAAGAACCTCGCCAAGGCCTACGAGATCGGGCAGGTGCTGGTCGCCCGGTTTGACCTGCCGGCCCGCACGGTCATCAAGGAGGACCTCGTCGAGGTCATCCAGATCCCGCGCAAGTACATGCAGCAGGACGTCTACGAGGTCCGCAGCCCCTCGGACATCAAGCACGTCGCCAATCTCGTGACCGCGGTCCGCATCCCCAAGGGCAACCAGGTCACCCAGAGCGCGCTGGTCTCCCTGAGCCCCGAGGCGGGCCTCAGCGTGAAAGTGCCTCCCGGCTACCGCGGTTGCATCCTGCCGCTGGAGAACGAACTGCTCAGACTGGTCAAGCCCGGCGACCGCGTGGACGTGCTGGTCACTTTCGACGCCGTCATGGGCGACAGCCGTAAGGAGAAGGTCACGGCCACGATCCTGCAGAACGTGCTGGTCCTGGGCGTCGGCACCAACCTCGGCCAGGGCATGTCCGCCGGCATGGCCAAGGACAAAGCGGGCAAAGAGGCCGCCGACCAGGCCTTCTCCGACAAGGGCGTACTGAGCCTGGCCCTCAACCCCAACGAGGCGCAGTATCTCTCGCTCTCCGCCAAAACCGGCGAGGTGTCCGTGATAGTCCGAGGCCTCGGCGACATAGAACTGCATCCGATGGAGATAGCCAGCTTCAGGAAACTGATAAGGTGAGCCCGTCCACGGGAGGATTTGGATGAAAAGAATAATGCTGGCCCCCGCCCTCGCCGCCCTCCTGGCGTCGCCGGCGCAGGCCCAGAAGACCCAGATGGTGGCCGTCAGCGCCGACATCGTGGAGATAAGCGGCTCGATACAGAAGACGCGCGGCTTCTCCTGGAACCAGCTCTTCGAATTCGGGGAAAAGTCGGTCCCCGGGATAATACGGCTGGGCGAGTTCGAACGCAAGACGCAGCTGAGCACCTCGCTCAAGCTCCTCGAGACCGAGGGCAAGGCCCAGCTGCTTTCCAACCCCAAGGTCATAGCCAAGAGCGGCTCGCAGGCCAACTTCACGGTCGGCGGCGAAGTCCCCGTCCCCTATTCCAACAACCAGGGAGTCGGCGCGGAGTTCAAGAAGCACGGCGTCATCCTGCAGGTGCTGCCGGTGGTGCTGGCGGAGAAGAAGGACACCGTCGACGTGCAGATCGCGCTGGAGGTCTCCAACCCCGACTATTCCAAGCCGGTGGTCGTGGGCGGCACCACCATCCCGTCGATGATAACTAGGCAGGTGCAGACCGAGGTGGAGCTCAAGAGCGGCGAAACCCTGGTCATAGGCGGCCTCAAGAAGAGCAGCCGCAACGTTTCCAAGAACCGCGTGCCGATACTGGGCCATATCCCGCTGATCGGCAAGCTTTTTAGCTCTACGGACATAGTGGAGGACCAGAGCTCCCTGTTCCTCTTCGTGACTTTCGAGATAATAAAGTAGCGAGGCTGCAAGGATGGAAGAAGCGGTCGGCGCCCTTCCGAGGGTGATAACCTTTACCGGCCCCAAGGAAGGGGTCGGGGCCACGACGCTGGCGGTCAATATGGCGCTGGCGTGGGCCAATTACCAGAAGCGCAACGTGCTCATCGTGCCGATGGACCACATGTGCCGGCAGGAACACGCCCAGTTGCTGGGACTCAACACCCCGTCGCTGGCCGAACTGGTCCGCATGCTGGGCCGCGAGTCCATCGGGACGCTGGGGGCGCTGATAAAGGGCAAGGTCCCGGTCTCCCAGTGGGGCGTGGGCGTGCTGCCGCTGTCGAAGAAGCGCAGCGAGGCCGCCAAGCTCTCCCCCGACCTCATCATGCCCGTGCTGGCCAGGCTTTCCAAGTCCTTCGACATCTTTTTCGACGTGGACCCCTATTTCCCGATGCAGGTCTTCGCCTTCGACGTCTCGGATATGGTGTTCTGGACCACCAACTCCAACGCCGCCAGCCTCAACGCCACGGCCGGCATCTTCCGCGAGGTCAACGAGCTCCACTTCAACATGAACAAGTTCGAGATAGTCGCCAACCTCTACGACATGCCCGGCGCTCTCGGCCCCAAGGAGGTCGAGAAGTTCTTCAAACAACTTGGCCGCGACGTGCTGGCGTACATGCCCTGGGAGGACGCGCTGCCGGCCGCCGCCAACCAGAACAAGATCCTCATAGTGGAGCAGCCCAACAGCCAGTGGATCAGGATACTGCGCGTGCTGCTGGGCCGCATGGCGGAGGTCCCGCCGGCCGAGAAGCAGTGGGTCTCGAGCGTCTCGGCGGTCGAATTCTCGCACGGCTCCGACATGCTCTGGCGCGCCGTGGAGCGCGAGCAGGCGCCGGCCGCCGGCGGCGGGGGGGGCGAAAAGGGTCCCGTCTCGGCCACCGCCGCCCGCACCGACGCGCCCCCTTTCTGGGACGAACTCAAGATGAAGATGCACGGCCTGGTGGTCACCGCCCTCGAAATGGAGCGCGTCAAGCTGACCGACGACGCGGCCGCGAACCAGGAGACCCGCAAGAAAGTCGACGGCATCATCAACGGACTCCTGCAGAAAGAGACCTCCTACGCGCTCACCAGGGAGCAGCGCGTCAAGTTCATCAACGAGCTGCTCGACGAGATCCTCGGCCTGGGCCCGCTGGAAGAGCTGATGCGCGACCCGGCCGTCACGGAGATCATGGTCAACGCCCCCGACCGCGTTTTCATAGAGCGGTCCGGCAAGCTGACCCTGACCAAGTACAAGTTCCGCAACGACGAGCAGATAGTGCAGGTCATGAAGCGCATCGTGGCCCCCCTGGGCCGCCGCATCGACGAATCCGTGCCGCTGGTGGACGCCCGCCTCAAGGACGGTTCGCGCGTCAACGCCATCATCGCGCCGCTGGCCGTCTCGGGCCCGACGCTTACCATACGGCGCTTCTCGGCCAAGCCGCTTACCGACTCCAAGCTCGTCGCGATGGGCAGCATCTCGCAGGACTGCGTCGACTTCCTCAAGGCCTGCGTCAAGCTGCGCAAGGATATCATCATCTCCGGCGGCACCGGCACCGGCAAGACGACGTTCCTGAACATGTTGTCGAGCTATATCCCCGAGGACGAGCGCATCGTCACGGTCGAAGACACGGCCGAGCTCCGCCTGCAGCAGGACCACTGGGTCCGTCTCGAGAGCCGCCCGCCGAACATCGAAGGCAAGGGCGAGGTCACCATCCGCGACCTGGTCAAGAACTGCCTCCGCATGCGCCCCGACCGCATAGTCGTAGGCGAAGTCCGGTCCTCCGAGGCCCTGGACATGCTGCAGGCCATGAACACCGGCCACGAAGGCTCGCTGGCCACCATCCACGCCAACACTCCGCGCGACGCGCTGACCCGCATGGAGGCCATGTGCCTCATGGCCGGCGCCGACCTGCCCATCTGGGCGCTGCGCGAGATGATCGCGTCCGCCGTGCACATGATAGTGCAGCTGACGCGCTTCTCCGACGGCACGCGCAAGATCACGGCCGTGACCGAGATCACCGGCCGCGACGAGAACACCATACTCACGCACGACCTTTTCAAGTATCACCAGACGGCCATCGACCACGCCACCGGCAAGGTCACGGGCTACTTCACGGCCACGGGCGAGCCCCCCAGGTTCTACAAGGACTTCGAGACCCACGGCATCCAGGTGCCGGTGGAGATGTTCTGGACCGAGGAGCAGCGGCGCGTCAGGGCGGGGGGGCAGCGCCCCTAGGGGCGGTCTTATGAGGAAAGCCGCCGCCGCCGCCCTTTTCCTGCTGGTCCTCGCCGTTCCCCGGGCGGAGGCCTCCGTCTTCACGCGCGCGGAGATGGACGAGATAAGCTGCGCCGCCCTCAAGCTGCAGCTCTTCTATTACTACTTGGCCCCGGACAGGGAGCAGAAGATCCTAGACTACTCCTTCAAGTGCCGCGGCCGCGACATACGGCTGAAGATGCCGCAGTGGATGATAGATTCCGTCCAGGGCATGGCGGCCAAGCCCGCCTGGCGCGACCCCGAGGAGGGCGAGATAAGCGAGGCGGCCCTCTGGCAGGCCTCGGTCTCCATCCTCTACGAGTTCATGGAGATAAGCCGCAAGACCTTCCCGCCCGACCAGGGCGGGGCCTCCATCGCGCCGGCGCTGCTGGTGAAGGAATATTCCGACATGCGCATCCGGTTCCAGATGTCCCTGGACCGGCTCTACCGCGCCCGGCTGGGCGATTCCATGGAGGGGCGCGGGCGCGGCATGCTGGCGACCCTCTCCCTGATACTAAAGGAGATGGAGAGCATCGCCGACGCCATCTCCAGTTCCGACTCCAAGGCCTACGCCGCTGCGGTGACCGCCTCCTCGGTCCTGGCGCAGGACGCCTTCTTCCAGGTCTTCGAGCCGCCCCGCAAGTACGAGCCGCCCCGCCAAGCTTCGCGGTACGACAACCTAGTTACCGTGGCGGCCACGGTCCTCGGCGTCATACTGGTCTTCGCGGCGGTCCGCCTCTTCTTCATGCTCAACGAGAAAGAGACGGAGAAGATGACCGCGGATTACATGGGCCGCGTCAACAGGTGGACCGACGACTTCTCGCGCCAGTTCATGACGGTCAAGGTGCACTACCTGGTCTTCCTGCCGGCGGGCTTCTTCGCGCTGTTGGGACTGCTGACCTTCAACCTGCTGATGTTCCTGCTGCTGAGCGCCTTCGGCATCTACGTCGGCATGAAGATGCCCGGCATCGTGCTGAAGTCCATGAAGCAGAGCCGCGGCAAGAAGATCGACACGCAGCTGATGGACGCGCTGATCCTGCTCTCCAACTGCCTCCGTTCGGGCCTGGACGTGGTCCAAGGCTTCGAAATGGTCTCCAAGGATCTGCTGCCGCCCATCTCGGACGAGTTCGGCCTGGTCATAAAGAACTACCAGCTCGGCATGCCCTTCGAGAAGGCGCTGGGCGTCATGGAGGAGCGCGTCGAGTCAAAACTGCTCTCCTACATGATACGCGCCATCGTCCTGCAGCGCCAGATGGGCGGCAACCTGACCAAGGTCTTCGAGCGCATCGTGGTGGACATCCGCGAGGAGTCCAAGCTGGAGGAGAAGACCAAGGCGATGACGGCCCAGCAGAAGATACAGTCCATAGTCGTGGGCATCATGCCGTGGATCATGGTCTCGGTCATGTTCATGTTCCAGCCGGACACGATGATGAAATTCTACGGGACGCCGCTCGGCATGTTCGTTTTCGTCGGCTGCGCCATCTGGATAAGCATAGGGATGAAGGTCGTTTCCAGCCTGGGTAAGATCCGGGTCTAGCGGGACACGCGATATGGAACAGTTCGTGAGCTTTTTCATGCTGGCGCTCCTCTTCGTGGGGTCGATGGCGACCTTCACGGCGGTGCAGCGCCTGATGAAGCCGCCGGACGCCGGGCCGTCCCCCATCGGCGACATCAGCGACATGGAGGGCAAGGAAACCTCGGTCTTCTCGCGCCTGGACCCCAACCGCAGCGCCTTCGAGCGGCTGGACCTCTTCCTGGCCCGGGACCTGGGCCTGGAGAAGAAGCTGGAGGAGACCTACATGCTCCTCGGCAAGCCGGCCAACACCGACCCGCTCAAGATCCTCCACGCCAAGGAGATGGCCGCCGTCGGCCTGCCGCTGATAATGTACCTGGCCAGCGGCTCCGTCTTCTCCATCATATTCATGCCCCTGGGGTTCCTGCTGCCGGACGGGGTCATATTCTCCCGCCGCATCCGCGAGCGCCAGGAGGACATCATCCGCAACTTCCCGACCTTCGTGGACCTTTCGGCGCTGATGATAGAGTCGGGCCTGGACTACATGACGGCCTTCGACCGCATCGTGAAGATCTCCACCCAGAAGACAGGCCTGGAGCTGGAGGTGGAGCGCATGATAAACGAGGTGCAGCTGGGGTACTCCCGCCGCGACGCGCTGCGCAACCTCGCTATGCGCACCGGCCTGCAGGAGATCCGCTCCTTCGTGGGCCTGATCATCCAGTCGGACGAGCTGGGCACCAGCCTCGTCGAGCTGCTGCGCAACTTCTCCACGGACATGCGCTTCCGGCGCCTCAACAAGGCAGAGAAGCTGGCGGCGCAGGCCTCCACGAAGATGCTCATCCCGCTCTTCATATTCATTTTCCCGACCGTGTTCATACTGATGCTGTCGCCCATGATAGCCGACCTGCTGATGGGCGGAGCTCTCCCGTTCTGACGGGGGGGCGGAAATAACGAATCAAAGAGGGCCTTATGAAAAACATCGCTATGTTCCTCCTGGCCGCGGCGGCGGCCTGGGCGCCGGCCTACGGGCGGCAGCCCGCCAAGCCCTCCCACACGGAGGAATCGCTGTTCCTCAACATGCAGAAGATCGGCCTGGGCGCGCTCGACGACGCGGACGAGAAAAAGAAGTTCCTCGACACGGTGCAGCTCGAGAAGCAGAAGATCCAGTACAAGATGCTGCAGGGCGTCTACGAGAACGCCTACCAGCTCTACCGCTCCGGCGACTACGACAGCGCCAGGAACCTGGCGGCGCGGATACTTTCGATAGACCCCAATTTCCAGGACGCCTCCATGATCATGGAGGCGTCGGCCCAGCTGCGCGGCAGCGCCAGGCCGGCGCTCTCCGAGCGCGTCATGATAGAGGACCGGTTCAAGGAGGCCCTCTCCCTGTACCAGGAGGGCCGTATCGTGGAGGCCCACCGCAAGATGGAGGAGGTCGCCAAGCTCTCTCCCAACAACATCAAGGCCCGCTACTGGCTGGGCCGCATGAAGGACAACCTCAAGGACTATTACGTCTCCAAGGGCGAGGAATCCTACGGCAAGCGCGACCTCAAGGGCTCGCTGGACAACTACTACAACGCGCTGCTGATAAAGCCGCGCGAAACCGCGATTATCGACCGCATAGCCCGCGTCGAGGACGAGCTCAGGCGCGAGCGCGCCACCGACAGCCTGAAATCCGCGCTCGAGGCCTACGCGCAGGGCAACCTGCAGGGCGCCTACAACGGCCTGCGCAAGGCGCTCGAGATCCAGCCCGGCGACGCCAAGGCCGGCAAGCTGCTGGGCGACGTCAAGAGCGAGATAGAGCAGGGCTTCATCGCCCGCGGCCGCAAACTTTACGGGGAGCGCAAGTACACAGAGGCCATCTCGGAGTGGGACAAGGCCAAACCCTATTCCGCCAATCCCAAGTACCTAGCCCAGCTGGTCTCCCGCGCCAAGGAGCAGATGCGGCTCGAGGAGGAGGCGCGCAAGCGCAGGGCCGAGGAGGCCGCGCGCAGGGCCCGCGAGGAGGAGGAGCGCAGGGCGAAGGAGGAGGAGGAGCGGCGCAAGGCGGAGGAGGAGGCCAGGCGCAGGGGAACGGCCTCCGGCCCCATAGAAAAGAAGCCCCAGGGCGTCAGCGAGGAGAACCGCCAGGCCGCCCAGCGGCACTACATGGAGGGCATCAAGCACTTCCAGAGCGCCAACTACGACAAGGCCCGCGACGAATGGACCATCGCCAAGCAGCTCGATCCGGGCAACGCCGACGCCGACGCCGGCCTCAAGCGCATCGAGCAGCTGCTCTCCGGGGGGCGCTAGCCGGGGCCGCCCCGGACCGGGGCGCGCCAGGCGCGAAACATTTCCGCAATCGGGGCCGGTTATACTATAACCTATGAGACTCACCGGGAAATGGCTGCTCTGGTTCACGATGATAGGCGCCTACGTCATGGTGCTGGGCGGCGTCTTCTATTACAACCTATTCAAGTGGACCTTCGACGAGAAACTGAAGCAGGACATCGTCGAGACCGTGAAGGTCTACGCCCCCACCATGCGCAACGGCCTGCTCAAGAACCCGCGCGCGATCACCTTCGAGGAATACGACATCATGCAGTCCCTGGCCAAGGACGAGCGCATCAGCTCGATGATCTACCTCAGCCGCCATGGCACCATACGCTGGCATAAGGAGCCGCGCTTCCTGGGCATTCCCTGGGACGAGTTCCAGAAGCAGGTGCCGCCGCCGACCGACGCCATCGCGCAGGCCTACCTCTCCAAGATGCCCAAGACGCGGCAGGTGCCCAAGGAGCCCTTCTACGAGATAGCCATCCCCTTCTCGGTGCGCGGGGAGATCATCGGCATCATAGACCTGCTGGTCTCGCGGGCCGGGGCCGAGGTGCTGATCGGCTCGGCCATGCGCAAGTACGTCTTCGGCGCCGTCGGCGTGCTTTTCCTGCTGGGGCTGCCGCTCTATTTCTTCTTCCACCACTACGTAATCTCGCCCCTGGAGGCGCTGCGCGACAGCGTCGACACCATCTCGCTCAAGAACATGGACCTGCGCTTTCCCCAGCGCCCCGACGAGATAGGGGAGTTGGGCCAGGCGATAGCGATGTTCCTCCAGAAAGTGAAGGGGGAACTCGACTCCCAGCTCAACAAGGACAGGAAGTACCGCGAGGCCGAGCAGCGCTGGTGGCGCTCGCTGCTGGGCGTCATAATCCCGGCCACGGAATACGTGATAGTGGTGGACGAGAACAACAACGTGCTCTACGCCAATTTCGAGCTCGGCGGCGGCCTGGACGCCAAGAATATCCACCTGCTGGACGTGGTGGACAGCCAGCAGCAGAACCTGCTGCGGCTGGTCGGCCAGGGCTTCGAGAGCCCCAACCGGACCATAGAAGGGGAGACCGTCTTCAAGGGCCAGGCCTCCACGGTCAAGGTGCTGCACGTCGGCGAGGGCGCGGACCTCAGCCGCACGCTGATCCTCTTCTCCCCCAGAAAGACCGCCGTAAGTATCTAAATCAGGATAAAATTGCTAATATAAATCCGGCCCCGGGCGCGCAGCCGCGCGGGGGCCGGCTGTTCCGCACATATTCGACCCGGAGGTAGTTAGCGATGAAACTAGAGGTAAAAGGCGTTCAGCTGGGTTCGCTGGTCCTTTCTTCCGTTCCCGCCGTTCTGTTCTTCATCGGCCTGCTCGGAGGCGTTATAACCTTCTTCGTGGAGAACCCGCAGACCGCCTACCTGCCGCTGGGCGGGAAACTGCTCGGCACGGCCGTCTTCTCCCTCCTCTACATGCTGCTGATGGCCGCGCTGGTGGTGATAGCCGCCTTCATCTACAACATGCTGACCACCGTCATAGGGATGCGCGGGGTGCGCCTGGAAATAGAAGAGATTGCCGAAGGGGAGTGACGCGAACCCGTGAAGATCAACGTAATATTCGCCGCAAAGGATTTCTCCCGCGCATCGCTGGTGCTGGAGATGCTCTCCCGCCAGGGCTACTCGGTGCTGACCGCCCACAAGGCCCGCGAGGTCATGGGGCTCCTGTCCGAGAAGAGCTTCGACCTGCTCATAGTCGGGCAGAACCTGGCCGACGAGGAAGGCCTGAGCTTCCTCAAGAACCTCCGCGCGAAGAACAAGACCCTGCCGGTCATCGCGCTGCTCGAGTCCCCGGACACTTACCTCGACCACATGCCCTCCGGCCTGACCGCCGAGGCGTTCCACCTGCGCGGCTCGTCCGGCTCGCCCAAGATCACCTATAAGCTGGCTTTCTTCCAGCTCGGCGCCGACGAGTGCCTCAGCTGCAGCCAGGACCTGCACGAGAGCATGGCCCGCATCAGGGCCGTCGTGCGCCGCACCGCCTCGGTGCAGCCCGAAGAGCTCATCAAGATGAGCGAGATAGAGCTCAACATGTCGAGCTACACCGTAAAGATAGCCGGCAAGGAGATCACGGTCACCGCCAAGGAGTTCGACCTGCTCTACGTCTTCCTGAGCTCCCCCAACCGCGTGCTCTCGCGCCCCTACCTCATCGAGCGCGTCTGGGGCTACAACTACTTCGGCTCCCCCAGGACCGTCGACGTGCACGTCAGGCGCCTGCGCGCCAAGATGGGCAAGGCCGCCCGCTACGTGCACACGGTGCCCTGCGTCGGCTACAAGCTCGTGCCCGGCTCGAAATAACGGAGGTTCGATATGGCTTACAAAGTCCTCATAATAGACGACGACACCCACCTCAGGGAGGGCCTGGCCGAGGTCCTCGACGCGGAAGGCTTTTCCTGCACGGAGGCCGGCAACGCCAGGGGCGGCGTCGATTCCGCCAAGAAGCAAAACCCGGACGTCGTCATCATGGACATACAACTGCCCGACTCCAGCGGCTTCCAAATCTGCCAGGAGCTCCGCAGGCACTCGAAGGAGTTCGTCCTGATCATGATGACAGGCCGGTTCCTCTCCGCGGAGGAGAAGACGCAGGGCTTCGAACTGGGCGCCGACGAGTACATCACCAAGCCTTTCGACATACAGGAGTTGTCCATACGCATAAAGCAGCTCCTCTCCAGGAAGGGAAAATGAAGCGCCTGATGCCGGTCCTCCTGCTGCTCGCCTGCTCTTTCCAGGCCGCGCCCTCGCGCGCCGCCGGACCGGAGCTGGAACTCTATTTCGAGGCGATGGACGGGCAGAGCTGGCAGTGGTTCTTCATGGCCGACGCGGTCCGCAGGCGCATGCCCGGCGCGAAACTGGAGGTCCTGCCGCTGGTCTCCCGGGGGGAGAGCGGATGGGTCTCCAAGCGCGGCGAGCCGGAGCTGGAGGAGTCGGCCAGGATAGCCTGGGTCGCCGCCGAGCGCCGGGAAGACCTTTTCAACTACCTCAACGCCCGCTCGCTGAGCCCCTGGGCCGACGGCTGGCGCGACGCGGCGCTCTTCAGCGGCATCGACCCCGACGAACTGGGCCGGAAGTCCGCCGAGGCCAGGGAGAAGCTTCTCGCCGGCCTCCACGAGCGCTCGGCCGCCCGCAAGGCCGACTCCACCGCGCTGTACATAAACGGGGGGCTTTACGAAGGGGGACAGCGCCTGCTGGACCTCTACGCGGCCGCCAACGCCGTCCTGCCCGAGGCCTCGCGGCTCTACAAGCCCGCCGCGGAGGCCCCCGGCAAGCCCTCCGCCGCCGCCCGGACCCCCAGGATGTGGGTGCTGCTCTCCGCGAAGGACGAGGTGTCCGGCGATCCCAACGTCGCCGGGGCTTTCAAGCGTTATTTCGCCGGCATAAAGCCCAAAGAGCTGGACTACGCCTCCGCGGAGGCGAAGAAGCTCCTCCGGTCGCCCAAATCCCTCCCCGCCTATGTCATCGAAGACACCCCGGAGGTGCGCAAGGCCTTCGAACAGGCGATACAGGCCGGCGCCTTCGAGCAGGCCGGCAGGAATTTCGTCTACTACGACAGGGGCCGCAGGTCCGTTCTGCCGCTGGAGAAGTCCCTGCCCGGCGAGCTGGAGCTTTTCACCATGAGCATGTGCCCCTACGGCGTGCAGGCCGGCAACTCGCTGGCCGTCGCCCAGAAGCAGGGGCTGCTGCCGAAGGGTACGAAGCTGCGCTTCCGCTACATAGCCGACGCGGTCGCCGACGAGAAAGGCGGCCTGACCTTCAAGAGCCTGCAGGGCACCCCCGAATGGGAGGAGAACGCCAGGCAGCTCTTCATAAAAAAGAATTTCCCCGACAAGTTCTTCGACTACCTGCTGACGCGCAACAAGGACGTCAAGTCCAGCCGCTGGGAGGCCGCCGCCGAGGCGGCCGGCATAGACCCGGCGGCGGTGGCGGCCGGTTTCGAGGAAGGCAAGAGGCTGCTGGCCGAGGACGTCAAAAAGGCCGGCGCCCTGCGCATCGGGTCGTCGCCGACCTTCCTCGTCGACGGGCGCGTGCTGGTCACCGGCCTGGGCGGCCTGGTCCAGATGAAGGGTTTCGAGAAGATACCCGTCAACCCTTCCGCGCAGGACATGGCCTGCGGCCGCTGACAGGGAAATATTTCCGCAACATAGTTTTGTGATAATATCCGTGGCGGCGCGCGCAGCGCCTGACCCACGGAGACGGTTTCTATTATGACACAGAGAAGGCAAAGAGGGCGGCTTTTTTACAAATTCCTGTTCGTTTTCCTGATAGTCTCGCTGGTGCCGCTCGGCATAGTGGGCTACTACCTGGTAAACCTCACGCAGGTCACCCTCAACAAGGCCATCACCCGCGACCAGGAGTCCCTGGCGGTCGGCTTCGCGGACACCGTCTCCACCTACATCACCTCCTTCCGGAACGTGCTCTACGACGCCGCGCACCTGAGCGACTTCGTCGGCATGGATACCGAGAAGCAGCGGAACATGGTGAACAACATCATGCAGCTGCACGCGGCCTTCCTCGAGGTGTCGGTCATCGGGGCGGACGGGCAGGAGACCATACGCATAGGGCGCTTCCTCAAGGACAGCAGACTGCGCGATTTCTCCGGGGACGGCATCTTCCAGAAGGCGATAACGCGCGGCGAGTTCATCGGCGGCCTGGAACGCTATATGGGCTCCTACCCGACGCTCACCATAGCCATACAAATCGTCAGCCCGTCCGACAACCGGGCCGTGGGGGCGGTGCTGGCCAAGCTCAGCCTCAACGGGCTCTCCGGCATACTCAAGACCAGCTTTCCCGAGAGCACCCACACCCAGGCCGCGGTCATAGACTCGAGCGGCTTTCTGGTGGCGCATTCCAACCTGGAGGAGGTCTACAAGTCCGACGCCAAGATACCTGAGGACGTGCTCAAGATACTGCTGCAGAACGACGCCAGGACCGGCGGAGGGGAGATACTGCTCGACAGCGGGGAGAAAGTCCTGGGGGCCTTCGCCGAGGCAGAAGAGCTGGGCTGGGTCGTATACATACAGCGGTCCGTTTCCGTCGCCTACCAGGCCTCCGCGGATATGCTCGAGCGCACCTACAAGATGGGAGGCATCGTCTTCTTTTTCGTGCTCTTCCTGGGCTACGCCGTCTCGCTGGTCATCGCCCAGCCCATACAGGCGCTGCGCGAGGCGGCCATAAAGCTGGGCGAGGGCGACTTCGACTACCTGCCCGACCTCAGTATGCCCAACGACGAGATCGGCGAGCTGGCCCACACCTTCATGCAGATGAGCGAGAGCCTCAAGGTCAAGACGGCCGAGATCATCTCGGCCAGGGACGAGATGGAGCGCCTCAACCGCAGCCTCGAGAACCGCGTCGAGGCCCGCACGCGCGAGCTGCGCAGCGCCCAGGACGAGCTGATCAAGAAGGAGC
Source organism: uncultured Elusimicrobiaceae bacterium (assembly GCA_964631475.1). Classification (GTDB taxonomy): domain Bacteria; phylum Elusimicrobiota; class Elusimicrobia; order Elusimicrobiales; family UBA9959; genus UBA2231. The sequence goes on from CAZVWK010000003.1 coordinate 36,671, forward strand.
GCCTGGCCGCCATCGGGCAGATGTCGTCCGTCGTAGGCCACGAGATCCGCAACCCCCTGGCCGTCATCAACAACTCCATCTACTTCATAAAGACCAAGCTCGGCGCCGCGCCGCAGCAGCCGGACCCCAAGATGCTCAAGCACATCTCTATCATCGAGTCCGAGATACGCCAGGCCAACGGCATCATAGACGAGATACTCGGCTTCGCCAGGACCCGCGAGTTCAACCTCAAGCCCGCCAGCCTGAACTCCTATCTCGAGGACCTGACGATGTCTTTCCCTTTCCCGCCCCACGTGGAACTGGTCAAGCAGTTCTCCCCCGAAAACCCCGGGGTCAACATAGACGCGGACCAACTTGCCCAGGCCCTGCGCAACCTCATAAAGAACGGCATAGAGGTCATGCCCGAACGCGGCAGGGTCTACGTCCGCAGCGAGGTGGTCTCCCAGGACTGGGTGCGGGTCGATATCGAGGACGAGGGCCCCGGCATCCCCAAGGACGTCCTGGAAAAGATCTTCGCCCCCTTCTTCACCACCAAGGCCCGCGGCACCGGCCTCGGCCTGGCGGTGGTCAAGAAGGTCACCGACGGGCACAAGGGTAAAGTGGAAGTGGTCAGCACCGTCGGCAAGGGCACCTGTTTCAAGATTTACCTGCCTATTGTAAATATCGGTCGAAATAAGTGATAATTCAACTGGCCTGCGGGGGCCGGGCGGGACGGGTCCCGCCCGGTTTTACGGGGCCGTTCTCTCATGGGAAGCAAGATACTCATAACCGACGACGATTCGCATCTCCGCGAGACGCTGCGCGACCTCCTGGAAATGGAGGGCTACCAGGTATTCGAGGCCGCCTCTGGCGCCGAGGCCATGAAGATGGTGGTCTCGGATTTCTTCCACGTCATCCTGATGGACTTCAACCTGACCGACAAGACCGGCATCGAGGTCATCAAGGACATCCGCAAGCTCAATACCGACAGCCAGATCCTCATGATGACCGCGCACGCCTCGCTCGACACCGCAGTCAAGGCCATACAGGAGTCGGTCTACGACTTCCTGATAAAGCCCGTCGATTTCAACTACCTGCGGCGCGCCATCAAGAAGGCCGAGGAGAAGCTCTACCTCGAGCAGGAGAACAAGCGGCTCATCGACATGCTGCGCCGCAACAACGAGCAGCTCGACCGGCTCAACAACATGAAGTCGAAGTTCCTGTCGATGGCCTCGCACGACCTGTCCAACTCGCTGATGACGCTGCAGATTAGCTTCGAGATGCTGGCCGGCACAATCAAGCCCGACGACGACCAGAAGAAAAAGATGGATTTCATCACCGCCAGCATCACCCAGATCTCGCGCCTCATCGGGGACCTGGTGGACTGGGCGTCCATCGAGCAGGGCAAGTTCCGGCTCGAGAAAAACTATTTCGAGATGGACAAGATGGTCGCCGAGCTCGTCGCCGGGCCCAAGGCCCGCGCGCACCAGAAAAGCATCGAGATCGACTACAAGATCGGCGAGGGCCTCAAGATGGTCTGCGCCGACAGGCGCCGCATCGGCCAGGTCCTGCTCAACCTCCTCGAGAACGGCATCCGCCACACGCAGCGCGGCGGGAAGATCATCGTCTTCGTGGACAAGCTGGAGGACTCGGTCTGCGTCTCCGTGACCGACAACGGCGAGGGCATCCCCGCCGACGTGCTGACCAAACTTTTCCAGAGCTTTTACCAGCCGCAGGGCGGCAAGTCGCCGCACGGGCGGCTGGGCCTCGGCCTGAGCATTTCGAAAGAGATAATCCAGAGCCACGACGGGCGGATATGGGTGGAGTCGGAGGGGGAGGGGAAAGGCTCCTCCTTCAAGTTCACCATCCCTTTCGCCAAGGAAGGGTCCCGGACGGAGGGCGCGCCCCAGGCGCAGCAGCTGCCCAGGCAGCCGCCGGCCCAGCAGCAGTAAAGGCCGTGGACGGGGGATGCCATGCGGCATGATGTCCCCTGGGGTCCCGGCAGAGAAACCAAGGCAAGGAGCTAGAAACATGGCAAGCCCCAAAAAGACGGTTACGGTTCTTATAGCGGACGACCAGACCCTTTTCCGGGAGGGAATAAAGGACCTCCTGGAGGATGAGAAAGGGATAACGGTGGTCGGCGAGGCCTCCAACGGCCCCGAGGCCGTCGCTATGGCCAAGAAGATAAAGCCCGACGTTATCCTGATGGACATAAAGCTGCCCCAGATGGACGGCGTCTCGGCCACCCGCATCATCCGCAAGGACTGCCCGCAGACCAACGTGCTGATACTCTCCTCCTACGAGGACGAGGCCCACATCACCGAGGCCATACAGGCCGGCGCCAACGGCTACCTGTCCAAGATGCTCCCGGCCAGTGAACTGGTCCACGCGCTCAAGACCTTCACCGCCGAGGGAGTCATGATCCCGCAGCCCATCATGGGCAAGCTGATACAGGGCCTGCGCCAGATGGGCCCCGGAGGCTACGACAGCGCCCCGGATTCCCTGACCGCCACCGAGATCAAGGTGATGGCGCTGCTGGGCAAGGGCAAGAGCAACAAGGAGATAGCCGCTGAGCTCGGCTGCTCAGTCAAGACGGTCAAGAACCACCTCAACAGCATCTTCCAGAAACTGGGCGTCAACAACCGCACCGAGGCGGTCGTCAAGGCCATAGAGAAGGGCCTGATTACGCCGGAGGATGGCGCGAGGTAAAAACCGGGCTGGGGTGCGAACGGTGTCCCCGTTCTCTCCGGAGAGGCGGCCGGTCCCGGACCGCCCGCCTCTCCATTGCCCGCCGCGCAACACCTATTTAACAATGGCTATCCATAATAGGGGTATTGAAAACCCCGGTTTTTGGTGGTATAACATCGAGTAGAATCAGCGGGCCGGGAACGCGGAAAATGACGGAACTGGAACTTGTTAAATACCTGCCGGCGCCTGCCGCCCTCCGCTTCAGGCGGGGGCAGAACCTAGTGGAGTATATGCTCATGCTGGCCGTAGTGGTCGGCGTGACGCTGATGCTCGGGGTCGCCTTTCACCGGAGGTTCCTCGGCGGGTTCTTCACGCTGATAGGCATGATTATAGGCGGCGGCGCGCCTAAATGAGCGGCGGGGACTTATGAACGCGAGCGGGACCGAAGGCGGACGCGGGTGGACCGGGCTCAGGCGCGCGGGACAAGTCCTCATTCCCTCCATCTTCGTAATTCCCACGCTTTTCCTTTTCGTCTACCTCCTGTTTGAGACGGCCAAGATCTCCCGCGAGAAGATCCGCCAGCAGTTCGCGGTGGACTCGGCCGCCTTCATACAGATGGGCGACTATACCAATTTCTTCAACCGCACGGCCTACGTGAACGGCGCCTTCCCCTACCGCATTTTCAAGGAGGCTTTCGAGTGCCCCTCCATCGGGCCGGAGATAGACAACGTCTACAAGTACACCAACAAAGAGGAATACCTCTGCCTCTACGACATGCTCTACGACAACGGCGTCATTCCCAAGTACGACGGCGACGAGCCGCGCGTGCAGCCCAGGCCGCTCGACTCCGAGACCAAGTGGAGCATCGCCTACAAGGACACGCTCCGGCCCGGCATCAACGACCTGCAGCCCGGCACCGACCTCGACGAGAGGCTCATCCTGCTCACCTACAACCAGGGCCAGTACGTCTACATCTTCTGGAACGAGGCCTCGGGCTTCGTCTACAAGTTCTACGCCCAGGTCTATACGCTCCTCGGGTCCGTGCAGGAATCCCAGTACACGGTCTTCAAGCGCCTGACGGAGAACTTCAATTTCTTCCGCAAGTCGTACTACCTCAACGCCAGCCCGCAGGACTGCGTGGACAACCCGGCCACCTGCGGCGAGCAGGGGCTCACGTCCGGGGGCAACAACTTCATCTCGCGCCGGATCACCAAGAGCGACGGCAACTTCGCGATGCACTTCATACAGAAGATAAAGTTCTTCTCCAAGAAGCCCTATATGCACCCCATACTGGGGCAGCAGTACCAGATGGTGGAGACGCCCGACATAGACATGCCCTCGCCCGGGCTCTTCCAGGTCGCGTCGATCAGGAAAGACGATCTGCGCCGGCTGGGAGAGGGCGTGGAGATCTTCCAGGGCTGGAACGCCGGGGCCAACTATTTCAACGTGCCGCTTGACACTCTCGCCGCCTGCCGGGAGACCGGACGCCCATGCGTGCACGCGCGCGTGGCCACGCAGTGCCCTGCGATGTGGGGCGGCGGCTGGTCCGGCAAGAACAACTGCGTCTGGCCCAACCCCACGCCCAAATACCAGACCAGGCTCTATCCCTGATGACCCGTCATAAGGCCCCTGACATCCGCCTGAAGGACCGCCTGGAGGCCGCCGGCCTCTGGCCCCGCCCGCGCCGCCGCAGAGGGCAGGCCATGACCGAGGTCGTGCTGCTGTTCCCCATCTTCATGATTATCGCCTTCCTGACGCTGAAGATCTTCCAGCTGCTGGTGCTGGTGCAGAAGATGGAGATAGCCTCTTACTACGCCGGCCGCCGCTGGCAGCTGGAGTCCCATATCAATGTCGCCTACACTCCCGACGACAAGGCCCTGAAGATGGACATAGAGAAGGTGGTGCGGGACTATCTCGGCTACGGTACCGACGCCAGGAGCGTCAGGCTGGACATCGAGCGCACCCAGGTCTGGAACGTAGTGACGATAACCGTCGAGACCCGCCCCCCGGGGCTCGGGCTCTTCTGCAGGTATCCCAAACAGACCATCTGCGCCCATCCCTACGGCCAGGCCTGCAACGACGGCTACGATTATATCTGCGGCGGCGGGAAGAAGCTGGAGGTGGTCAAGTACGTGCCCAACCGCGACCGCCCCATACGGTTCGTGCTGCCGGGCCTGCAATAGGGCGCGCCCCCTTGAAATCCGCGCCGCGGCCTGCTATAACATTGGCGTAGGGAGCGCGGCCGGAGCAGGGCGGCAATGCCGCAGTCGGTGCCGCGAACTCTGCGGGCGGCCCCGGAGATGGCGAGAGGCTATTCCCCGGGCCGTAGTGTCTTTTTACGGAGGCCGTATGGAAGAGGAAAAGGGTTCTAAAAAAGGCGGAGGCTGGTTCTGGCTGTTGCCCGTGGCCGGTTTCCTCCTCGTCGGCGGCTTCATAGCTCTGGTGACGATGCGCGACGCCGCTGAAAAACTTTCCGGCCGGCCCCAGGCGGGCGGTAATCCGGCCGGCGGCGGGCCGGCGCTGGCCGGGGGCGGCTCCGCGCTGGAGAGCCGCGATTTCTTCTCCTCCGACGAGACCGTCTCCCCAGAGGCCCTGGCCTCTTATGAGAAGCACCGGCTGGAGGTGGAGGACAGGCTCTATGAAAAAGGCCCCTCCGCCGGAAAAGTCGCGGCTTTCTCCGCGGGCGCGGCGCAGGCCGGGTCGGGCGACGGCGCGGACGCCGCGGGCGGCGCCGCAGCGGCCAGGCCGGGCGGCGGCCCGGGGCCGGCGCCAAGGATGTCGGCGTCCCTGTCTTCCGCCGGGGGCGCGGGCGGCGGGGGCTCCAGGTCCTCGCTGGGCGCCGCCGGCGCCTCCTCTTTCGGCGGGCCGGGCGCCAGGCCCGCCGTGGTGGCTTCCGCTTCGGGCGAGACGGGGGTCAGGGGCGGCGCCTCCAGGTCCGGCGGGGGCGGCGTAATAGAATCGCTGCGCAGCGCCTGGCGGGGGTCGGTGATGGGCGCGCGCGAGGCCTCCAACGACGCGGCCAGGACCCTGCTCGCCCGTTCCTTCGACGGCTCTCCCGCCAGCGAGCGGCTCTCGCTGCAGTACGACGAGAAAATGAAGAAGGAACTGGACGTGGTCAACCCGGATTCCATTCCCAAGTTCCTGCGCGACCAGGACATCAGCGCCGACCGCGCCTCCGCCTTCGAAGTGCCCGACATAAAGGGCGTCAAGGTGAACAGGGAAGGAACCGAGGCCTCGCTCAAGGAGGACAAGAACTACCAGGAGGCCCTGTCCAAGATGGCCGGCGGTATGCTCAACCCGATGTTCGGCGGGCTTACCGACAAAAACGAGGCCGCCGGCGCCGACGGCGGCCCGGAGACGGCCGGCGGCCTGAGCATACCGGACACCCCCCAGGACGACCAGTGGTTCAACGACCTCGGCAATGAGCAGCTCATGAACGCGGCCGGTTTCGAGGACTGCGGAGAGAGCTGCGGCTGCAGCTGCGCCGCGCCCTGCTGCTGCCTGCCGCAGGCGCCCGCCGGCTGCCCGCTGTACGGGCCTTTCCTGCCCGACGACCCCTGCGGTTCGGATTTCGGCGCCCCGCCCCCGGGCGGCGAACTGGTATGGGTGTAGGAAAGGACGCGTGATGGTGAAAAGGACGCTGCTCTGCGCGCTGGCCGCCCTCGCCTGCGCCTGCTCTTCCGAGGGTTCGAGGGACAGGAAGATAATCGCCATTTTCGGCAAACATTCGGCGGAACTTCACGACCCGTCCAGGCTCGCCTCCGAACTGCGCTCCCGCGGCCCGGCCGGGCTGCGGCTTTTCGACCCCTACGCTTCGATAGTCGCGAAGGAGGTCGAAACCAGGGTGGCCGGCCCGCGCGAGGACGCCCCGGCGCCCAGCGGACTGCTGCTGGGCCCCTGCGGCGCCTCGGCCTGCGTGCTGCGCGTCTTCAGGGGTTCTCCGGCCGAGCGCGCCGGGTTCAGGGATTACGACAGGATAGTTTCGGCCGGCGGCGCCGGGCCCGGGGCCGCGGAGGTCCTGGCCTCTTTATCTTCGGGCGCGCGGGAAGTCGCGGTCTCCCGCCGCGGAGCCGTCTCGGCCCTGCCCCTCGCCAGAGAGGCCTTCTCCCCGCCGCCGGTTTTCGGCTTTTACGACCCGGCCACCAGGTCGGTTTACATCAGGCTGGGCATGCTCTACGAGGGAGCCTCCGCCGTCATGGAGAAGGGGCTGGCCGCCTACCGGTCCGCCTCCCCGCGCAGGATAGTCGTGGACCTGCGCTATAACCGCGGCGGGCTGCCGCAGGAGGCCGCGGCGGTGTTCCGCCTCCTGGCCGGCCGGGGAAAGAAGTGTTTTTCGCTGGCTTCCCGCCACCCCGGCTATTCGGTTTCCTTCCCGCCGGCCGCCGGCGGGGCTTACGCCGGCGCGGAGCTGGCGGTGCTGGTCAACGGCGAGACCGCCGCGGCGGCCGAGGCGCTGGCCGCGGCGCTCAAGGAGGCCGGGGCCCGGGTCTACGGCTCGCGGACCAGGGGCGCCGCGGGGCTGCAGCGTAATTTTGCGCTGGACGGGAGGAACTCCCTGAGGCTCACCGTCGCCAGGTTCCTGGCCCCGTCAGGCGCCGAACTGGAAGGCAGGGGCCTGGTCCCTTCGTATGAGGCAAAAGAACCGGCGGACTTCGCGCCCGTCTGGCGCGCCCCGGCGGAGGACCTCTTTTTCAGGGACCCGGCCTGGCTCGCCGCCATAAAAGGCTGAAGTCCCGCCGGCCGCTTGACCTGTCAAGACCTAACCCCTTGACAAAGGAGAAAAATCCTGTATACTATAGTGCCCGGCCCCGGTGGCCGCGCGTTTTGGTGTGTCACGACAATAGCAAACCCGTCCAAAGACGGGGGCGCAAAGCCGAGGGTCCGACCGCGGACTGCCTGGCTGCCGAAGACCGGAAAGCGGAAAAGGGCGCTTGCGCCTTTTCAACGCAATCTTTCAGGCCGTTCGCCTGTCTTCGGGATACCGGAGCCGGCGGGCGGTTTTTTATTTCGGCGGGGTTTTTATGAAAAAAGACCTGATTTGCGGAAAAAGGCGTCTCGCGCGCGCTGAAACAAATCCGAAATATTGTACTATTATCATAATCAACGCGCTTTGCCGCCTGGAAAGGGCTCTGCGGCAAGGCGTGGTTCTACTTTATTGCCTGATGACCGGACTTTCACTAATCATCCTGTTGGCCGCCGCCCCGGCGGCTTTCGCCGACGCCGGGACCGTCTCCGTTTCCACCCGGCCGCCCTCGCAGGCCGAGCTGGCCCCCGCGCAGGCTGTCAATATTCCCGCCGCGGTGAGCGCGCTCAAGGGGAAGAATTACTCGGCCAAAATGGCGGCCATCTTGAACCTGGCGAAAACCCGGGACAGCGGCGCCGTGCCAGAGCTGCTCAGGCAGTACATGAGAGAGAAGGACTCCGGCGTAAAAGCGAAGATATTGGAGGCGGCCTCCGCTTTCGGCGACTCGGCTCTTATGCGGGAGGCGGCCGGCGAACTGCTGACCAGCACTGACACCCGCCTTCGCTACAGCGCGGTCTACGCGCTGGGCTACTCCCCCTCCGGTGCCGCAGTCCCCTCGCTGCTGGCCATCTTCCGCGGCGCCGACGAGCCAAAACCTCTGCGTATGCAGGCGGCCAACGCGCTTTCCCGCTTCCCGCGCGAGGACGTCTACGCGGCTTTCGTGGAGGCATTGTCCGACGGCGACCCGGAGATGCGCAGACAGGCCGCGGTCTCTCTGTCCCTCTGCTTCGCCGGCGAGCCGGACAGGGTGCGGCCCCACCTGGAAAAATTAAGGTCCGATCCGGAGACCGCGGAGACCGCGGAGACTTACCTGGAGATGATGGGCCCGGTGAAAAAATGAGGCGAAGATGACCCCGGCCAGCCGGAAAAAACGCGCCGCCCTCGCGGCAGCCCTGCGCGGCTGCCTCGCGACCGGGCTTTTCCTCCTGCCGGAGCCGGCCGCCGCCCAGGCCATACCCTGGGGCAATACGCATACCGGCAAGAACGTGCGCATACATGTCTCGATGAATGGCGTCGGCGACGGCTCGGCCATAAGCTTCACGGCACCCAAGGACGGCAAGATCGCCGAGATACAGATAGTCGGCTCACGCGACGTGGACGGCTCGTTCATCCTCGGCCTCAGCGAGACGCTTACCTCGGATTTCAATGTCTGGCTGGATTCCGCCTCATATACGCTCAATACGGCGGGCGACGGCGTCTTCTGGGCCGGTTCCAATATGCCGGACCTGCCGGACGTTGTCGGCGGCCGGCTCTACTATATAATCGCAATGCGCAATACCGGCGCCGACACCGAGAACGGCGTTGTCTGTTTCGAGGATAATCCCACCATCGCCTTCGACAATAGCGGTAACCCGGTGGAAGACGTCAACCTCGGCGCCTTCGCCAATGAGAACGGCTTGGCCTGGGGCGGCATCACCGGCGCCCCCATCTTCCTCGTCCGCTATACCGACGGCACCTGGTACGGCCAGCCCTATGTCAGGGCGCCCAATAACGCCTCCACCACCGGCTACGATACCGTCTTGGCCGGCGCGCCGATACTCAGCGTCCCGGTCTACTCCAACACCAACCTCGTCGCCCAGCGCTTCACGCCCGGCGCCTCCGATATAGGCGTCACCGGCTTCGGCCTCTATATGCAGCGTGTGGGCAGTCCCGCCGGCGACCTTTTCGCGCGGCTGCACAATGTCACCGATAATATGGTGGTCGTCGATACCGTTTCCGTGACGAACGCGGCCTCGGTCCCCCTAAGCCCGGCCGCCGGCTGGCTGGACGTGGTCTTCCCCGGAGTGAGACTGCAGGCCGGCAAGAACTACCGGCTCTCCTTCTTCTCGCCGGCGGCCAACGCCAGCAATTATTACCGCCCGATAGTTCACGATGTGAGGAACAGCGGCGCCCCATACGAGAACGTCAGCTTCGGCGGCACCGGAGCCTGGTACGAGACCAGCGCCAATAACGGTGCCAGCTGGAACCTGCCGGCCATCGGCGGAGACGTGGCTTTCCGCCTGCTCAGGGACGTCAACCCGCCCACGGTGACGCTGCTGCAGCCTCAGCATAATACCTGGCGCAAAACGTTGCCGCAGATAACCGGCACGGCGGTGGACGACTACTACATCCCCGCCGGAGGCGTGAAACTCTTCCTGATAGACGATATCGCGGGCAAACGCTGGAACGGGACGGACTGGAACACCGACTATTTCACCGGCGACGAAAATACGCCCGCGCTATGGGTCTCCGCCGGCGCGCAGTCCGCCGCGCCCGGCGCCATAGTGAACTGGACATACGATATCTCCTGGCAGCACGACAGGCGCTATACCATCTACGCCAGAGCTATGGACCGGGCCGGCAACTATTCGGCCGGCTGGTCCACCACAACATTTCATTACGACAATTATCAGCCGGCGCCGGAGCGGCCCGATTCGCTGGTCACCACACCATCTCCCGGCTCCTATGTAAGCCAGATGACGGCCCTCGTCGGCACGTCTTATGACAACCTGCGCGGCGGCATAAACCTGGTCAAGTGGCTGCTCTGGCGTCAGTCGGACGGTAATTACTGGAACACCTCTGTCTGGACGCCAGGCCCGCTGCCCGCTGCCGACGCCTGGTACAATTCCAATATCTTCCCCGCCGGCGGCGTCAGCGTGACCTGGCAGCCGGACCCGGCCACCCTGCCGCTGGCGGCGGATATGCTGGCCGGCGATATCTACCACATTTCCGCGCGCGCCCAGGACCGGGTCGTGGACGCCGCCGGCGCCCCGGCCCCCAACTTGGAGGTAGACAGGTCCACCATAACCTTTTACTGGGACGATATTCCTCCAACCTCGTCGATCACGCTGCCGCTTGATGGCGGCGTGGTAGGCCAGACCCCTGTTTTTTACGGCACCTATTACGACCAGCACGCGGGCATCGGCCCGTCCATCGGCGGCACGGTCAAGATTAAACTCTATGATAAGACCATGAACCTGTGGTACTACACGGGCGACTGGCGCAGCGCCGCGCCGACCAACGACCAGCTGCCCTCGGCCCAGGTCTGGGCTTCCTCCTGGACCTTCGCCACCCCGCCTCTGACGGGCGGACATCAGTACCTGGTCGTCAGCGTGGCGCAGGACCGCGCCACGCCCGGAAATTACCAGACTTCTTTCGCCGAAGGAACCTCCTCCAACACTTTCGTCTGCGACAACGAGAACCCTTCCGCCGGCATAACCACGCCTTCCCATAACCATCACAATATCATGGCCCAGCTGGCAGGCACGGCTTCAGACAGCCCCCAGGCTTCCCAGATAAACCGCGTGGAGTTCGAGCTCGTCTACCCGGCGGGTTCCCCGGCCTGGGCCTGGGACGGCGCGGCGGGTATCTGGCGCGCCTCCTCCGGGAATTTCAGCACCTACAACGTGGTTATGGGGGGATATCCCGCCTGGACTTACGATGTGCCGGGCGGCATAAACTGGCAGCAGGATACCCTCTACAGGCTGCGCGTCCGCTCGGTGGACAATATCGGCAACAAGAGCCAGAATTTCGTCGACGGCCTGACCGAGCGCACTTTCTACTACGACGTGTCCAACCCCACTTCCACCGTCACTACGGCGGTGCAGGCCGGCCAGCCTGTCCCGCTGCTGGCCGGGACGAGCAATTATCTGCGCGACATAAGCCTGGTCTACGGCACGGCCGCGGACTGGCCGGCCGTCGGCAGCGAGCTGAGCGCCGTCTCCGTCTTCATCAGGAAGATGGACGACCCGGCCGTCAACTATTACTGGTACGAGCCGGGCAAATGCTGGAGGACGGGCGGCACCGTATACGCCAATAATTACGAGACCCGGGTGGGCGGCTGGCAGTACGACACTTTCGCGCAGGGCGTTTCCTGGTCCACCGGCACCAGGTGCGACAACGGCGCCGCCGCCTGGAACAACGGCGGCACTTTCGAGATACGGACCGAAGCCCGGGACAGCGCCTATCCCGGCAATAACCCGCTGCCTTACGGCAACCGGGAAAAAGGCGGCACCTACGACAGCCTGGGCCGCGCCGTCGTGGTCTACGATCCGAAAAGACCTTTCTCCCGGCTTTCCAATATCCCGGGGACCAATTACACCAACAGCCTGCCGACTCTTTACGGCACGGCCTCCGACAACGACGCGGGAGTCGTCACCTACTCGCCCGGCATAAGTTCGGTGAAAGTGCATATCTACAAGCAGGGCCCGCCGCCGGTGCAGACCTACAACGGCACGGCCTGGGTGGACGGCGAGCAGATGGACGACGCCTACTGGCTGAACGCGACCTATACGCCTTATTTCGCGGGGGCTTCGTCCGGCACCTGGTCCTACACTGTCGGCAACGATAAATGGCAGCACGGCACCACCTACCGTATAGTGCCCAAGACCTACGACCTCGCGGGCAATTACGACGCGGTCCTGGCCACCAGGACTTTCGTTTACGACGTTTACCAGGCCCCTCCTTCCGAGGCCCCGCGCAGCGAGATCTCTTACCCCGTGGACGATTTCCACACCAATAACTGGAGCGACCTGGTCACCGTGACCGGCACGGCCCATGACAATCCTCCGATAGGCAAGGTCCATAAACTCAAACTGATACTCAAGCGCATACAGGGGAATACTACCTCCTACTGGAACGGCGTGACCTGGGCCGACGGCGACGTGCCCTCCGATACGACGGCCTGGCCCGAGGGCGATCCCGCCGACGGGGCCTACAATACCTCGGAAGAGGCTTTCATCTGCGGAGCCGGCGCGACGGCCTGTGTGGTGCCCGACGGAGCCACGGTCTGGACGCCCGACCTGAAATACTACCTCTACGCCGAGACGCAGGACCAGGCGGGCAACTATGAGCGGGAGCGCACCACTCATACCTTCGTCTACGAGGTGCAGGCCCCCACGGTGACCATTACCTACCCGCAGACGGATCTGTATGTTTCCCAGACCGGCAGGGTCGCCGGCACAGCGGCCGATAACTGGCCGGGCCGGGTCAATCACGTCGAGGTGCGCATAAGGCGCGACGACGGCTATTACTGGAGGGCCTCGGACGATACCTGGACCCAGGACGGCGCGCCCGAGGTCTGGAACAATATCGTGTCGCAGGGCACGCTGAGCCCCTCCGGCACCTGGTGGCAGCTCAACGATACCCCCTGGGAAACGAACAGGACATACGGCGTCAACGCGCGCGTACGCGACAAGGCCGGCAACTGGGGTCTCGTCTACAGCACCGCTTCCAATGTCGCGGCCGACTTTACCACGCCAACTTCCACCGTCACCTACCCGGCGCACGGCGCCAACCTGCAGGAGGAGGTCACGATCATCTCCGGTTCGGCCTCGGACGCGGCGCCCGGCCAGGTGGACAAAGTCCTGGTCTCCTTCTACTGCAATAACGATATCTGCCAGGGCAATTACTGGAACCCCGTGGCGTCGGCCTGGAATTCCGCGTCGGAGATATTCAGCGAGGCGACCCTGCTGACCGGCAACAGGTGGCAGATAGCGGCCCCTATATGGGCCAATTCCACCGGCGAAGTGGAATACCAGGTCTTCGCAAAGGCGGTGGACAAGGCGGGCGGGGAAGTCCCCAAACCCGGCGCCACCGGCGACGGCCCCTGGATAACTTTCTACCTGACAACTCCCGGGCCCAGTTCCGGGATCACTACGCCGAACGACGAAACTCCGCATTGGAACCCGTCGGTGGCCCCGGCGCTGGCCGGTACGGCCAACTTCGCCAACTCGGTGGCCCTGAGGCTTGTCGATCACGGCTCTGACAACCTGCTGGGCACCGGCGACGACCTTGCCTGGGACGGCGATTCCTGGGAGCCGGCCGGCGCCTATACCGGCTATTTCCCGGTAACCGTCTTCAATGCCCCCAACTGGCAGTGGTCGATGGCGGCCGGCAACTGGAACCCGGACCGCAAATACCGCGTCCGCTCCAAGGCCACGGGCGCGACCGAAGAGGTCCCGGGCCTGGGCGTTGACTTCGTGCTGGACGCGGACGATCCTTCAGCGGCCATTACCCTGCCGACGGCCGACTACGTCCGGTCCGTGCCGCTGCTGGCCGGCAACGCCTCGGACGCGGCGCCCGGCGTAGTACAGGAAGTCTATTTCAGGGTAAGGCGGCAGGAATCGTCCCAGTTCTGGAACTGGAACGCCGCCACTTTCACCGCGCTGAGCGGCGCCGACACCAACCTGACGGCTTACCTGGACGCGGGCGTTTACAAGTACGACATGCCGTCCGAGGCCTTCGAGACCGACAAGGGCTATATCGCCCAGCTCGTCGTGAAGGATAAGGCCGGCAACCTGACCCAGGCCACCGACAGGCCTTTTGCCATAGACAAGTCCTCGCCCGTGGCCAGGCTACTGCTGCCCTACGACGCCAATGACAAGGGCGTCCGTTCGATACCGGCCATCTCGGGTACCGCAGCCGATACGCAGAAAAATAGCTCGGTGCAGATAGCCATACAGAAATGGGTCGGCGCCACACTGGTCTGGTACGACGGGTCCGGTTTCACCTCGCTGCAGGAGGAGCCTTACTGGATTCCCGTCACGCCCCTCAACGGCTTCCTGTCGCCGGATGCCACCTCCTGGGCCTACGCCCCGGCCGGCCTCAACGATAATTTCGAGGGAGGGTATCGCTATCTGATACTCACCCGCGCCGTGGACACGGCCGGAAATACGCAGGAATCATTCTCGGTGGGCGTTTCCTCCCGGGTCGTGAAAGTGGACAAGGCGCCGCCTTCCTCGCTGTTCATCGCGCCGCTGGACAACGGCGACGGGGTCAGCGGGCGGTACAAGCCGTCCGCCATAGGCCAGTTCCCCGCCAATCACCTGCGCGGCACGGCCTCAGACAACCCTTCCAACCTGGCGGCCGGGCTGCAGACGGCGCAGATACGGCTCTCTTACCTGCTCGCGGGCGACACCTATTACTGGACCGGCGCCTCCTTCAGCTCCGGAGCCGTGGCCGAGGCCGCGGCCTGGCGCAACGCCTCCATAACCGGCTCGGCCCCGATCTGGAACTGGGACTATACCACCAGCGTGGTCTGGCCCGCCGGGGACAGGGAGTACCTAGCCGAGGCGCGCGGCATGGACGACTCGCGGCTCTCCGACGACGGCGGCGACGGCAACTGGGAGCAGGCCCCCTATGTCAGCCGCGGGTTCATAGTCGACAATACCCCGCCTGAAGTCCTCATCACCTCGCCCGTGGCTGCGGCGGTCAGGACGATGAGCATCATACGCGGCACGGCGGAAGCCGGCCTGGCGGGCCACAAGTGGACCGAGCTGAAGCTCTCCACCTCCGGAGTGGACGGCACCCGCTACTGGACCGGTTCGGATTGGACGCCGGCGGAGACCTGGATAACGACGGTTAAGGAGGGCCCGACTTCCTGGTATTACACCGTCCCTCCCGCTCTGCTCTCCGACGGCAGGGACTATACGGCCGTCGCGCGGGCGCTCGATTTCGCCGATAACTACTCCTCAGTTTACTCCACCTACGTCTTCACCTATGACACCGTGCCGCCGTATGTCGCCGTCTCGTTCCCGCTCAACGACGCGCCTTACTCGCAAATAAGGCTTTCCACGCCGGTGGCCGGCTCCTCGCATCAGAACGACCAGGCCTCGGCCCGGGCCAAGGTCAGCACGGTGGCGGTGCAGATAGCCGACCTGGACGCTCCCGGCGGGCCTTTCTGTTTCGACGGCGCCCTCTTCGGCGCCTGCCCCAGCTGGCACCCGGCGCAGGGGACCGTCGACTCCTGGACCTGGAACAGCGCCGCCCTGGCTTTCGTCAACGACAGGCGCTACCAGTTCACCGCCAAGGCCGTCGACTTCGCCGGCAATGAGTCGGCGGCGGCGCAGGTCTTCATCCGCTACGACGTGGAGCGGCCCACGTCCACCATAACCCAGCCGCTGGCCGGCTATACCACGGGCTTCACCCAGATACGCGGCACCGCCAGCGACGAACGGGACGGCCCCCGGAGCTACGAGGCGAGGCTGTCCAGCTATACCGTGAAGGTCGCTCTCAAGCGGCTCACGGCGCCGGCCGGCTGGTGGAACCCGGCCACCGACGATTTCAGCGACGCCAACCCGCTCTGGTTCGAGGCCTATACCAGCACCTCGGCCACCCCCAACCAGTTCACCTACAACCTGACGGGTCCCATGCTATCTTACCTGGCCAACCCGTCCAACCAGAACGTCACCTACCGCATAGTGCCGTGGGCCTTCGACCGGGCGCTCAACAGGGAGTACGGCCCTTCTGCGGCCGAGCCGCAGGACGGCGATATCCCGGCGGACGTGGGGATAACCGTCATCTACGACAACGAGAAGCCGGTCACTTCCATAACGCTGCCAAATGCCGCGGCCCATAATACGCTGCCGAACATAACCGGCACCGCCGACGATAATATTCGCGTAAATTCCGTGCGCTTCACGGTCTACAACCAGAGCCAGAGCAAGTACTACGACCCGTCGCAGAACCCCCCGTGGGTCATCGACGTGGAGAACAACGCCCCGTGGGTCCTTGCCCAGAGCACCATCTATCAGACCTCGGCGGCCTGGACCTACAATATCCAGAATTCCAGCTGGACCAGCGGCGTGCGCTACCGCGTGCGGGCCAGGGCCACGGACCTCGCCGGCAACCTGGACGTCGTCTACAGCACTTCTACCTTCCAGTTCGACAATAATGCCCCGGTCTCCAGCGTGACCTACCCGGCCAACGGCCAGCACCTCAGCGCCGCCGCCCTGCCGGTGACCATAACCGGCACCAGCTTCGACTTCCCCGTAGGCGACCAGAGCGGCGTCAGCCAGATCGGTATGTACCTGCAGCGCGCCTCAGACCTGGCCTACTGGTCCGGCAGCGGCTGGGAGCCGCTCGAGCAGGTGCTGCTGGCCAACCCCGTCGGAGATTACTCCTCCTGGAACAGGGGGGTGGAAGGCGGCATGTTCACCGGCAATGACGGGGAGCGCTTCCACATCCACCTCAACGCCCGCGACGCGGCGACGAACCAGGAGGGCTACTCGGTCAAATCCACCTTCGTCTACGACATCGGCAGGCCCACCGGGACCATCTCCTACCCCTTTGACAACGGCTACATAAGCCAGACGGGCCGGATAACCGGCGGCTCCTATGACAAGCCCAACGGCGCGGTCAGCGACGTGCGCGTGCGCATAAGGCAGACCGCCGGGCCGAACGCCGGCCGCTACTGGCGCGTCTCGGACGGCAGCTGGACCATAGACGGCGCGCCGGAAGTCTGGAACAGCGCGGCGCAGTACGGGACCCTGAGCCCGGCGGGCACCTGGTGGCAGCTCAATACCGCGCCCTGGCAGAGCGGCGAGACCTACGAGGTGGACGCCTATGCGCTGGACATGGCGGGCAACTACCAGCTGCCTTTCTCCACGGCGACGAACGTAAAGGCCGACTTTACGGCGCCGTCTTCGACGGTCACTTATCCGGCTCACGCCTCGGTTGTGGAATCCGAACTGACCGTCATCTCCGGCTCCGCCTCGGACCCGGCGCCCGGCGTACTGGACAAGGTGCGGGTCTCCTACTACAAGGTGGACACGGCCAGGTGGTGGGATTTCGGCGCGCAGGCCTGGAGCGCGACCTCTGAGCAATTCACCGAGGCGGCCCTGCTGGCCGGCAATCGCTGGGAGGCCACCGGCGTCTCTACGCCGACCTGGATCGCCACGCTGGCCGGTCTCGATTACCGCATTTTCGCCAGGGCCGTGGACCAGGCCGGCAACGAGGTGGCCAAGCCCGGCGCCCCGGCCGCCGACTCCTCTTTCATACAGTTCACGCTGCGGCCTCCGCCGCCGGAGTCTACCATAACGACCCCCGACGACACCGTGCCGCATCTGCGGACTTCGCCGGCCCCGACCATCATCGGCACGGCCATATACTCCACCACGGTGCAGCTCAGGATAGTCGACTACGGCGCGGACCTCGCCGAAGGTCTCGGCAACGACGACCTGGCCTGGAACGGCTCGGCCTGGGTGTCAACCACGGCCTTCGCCGGCTATATCGGCGTGAACAGTTTCGCCTCTCCCAACTGGCAGTGGACCATGGCGGGGGGGAACTGGAACAATAACCGCCGCTACCGGGTGCGTTCCATGTCCGCCCACGAGGTGGACGGCACCAGCGAGGCGCCGGCCCCCGGCCGCGAGTTCATAATAGACGATACTCCGCCTTCCGCCGCGGTCACCGCCCCGGACAGGGCCTATCTGCCGCGCCTCCAGGAACTGCGCGGCTCGGTCTCAGACGTGTCTCCCGGCCTGCTGCAGTCCGGCTATTTCCGTGTCACGCGCCAGGGGGCGGCCCAGTTCTGGGACTGGCGCCTGTCCACTTTCACGGCCGCCGGCGCGGACATAAACCTCCCGGCGTCCATCCTGGCCGGCATCGCCTCCTATACGACCGACTATTTCCAGACGGGCCAGGCGTGGGAGGCCGACCGGACTTACGAGGTTCAGCTTTTCGCCTCGGACCGGGCCGGCAACCTGGGCTCCTCACCGGTCGCGACTTTTACAGTAGACCGCAGTTCGCCGGCGGCCCGCATCCTCGTGCCGCGCGACGCCAACGGCAAAGGCATCCGCTCGATAGCCTCGATCAGCGGCACCGCCGCCGACAACTGGGGCAACGCCAATATAGAGGTGGCCGTGCAGCAGTGGGGCAGCCCGCGGCTCTGGTTCAACGGCACGGATTTCCTGGAGCCCGGCGAAACACCCTACTTCATACCGCTGGACGCCAACGGCACGCTCTCGCAGTACGCCACCTCCTGGGCCTACGCTCCCGCGGTCCTGGACACGCGCTTTACCGCCGGGACCACCGGCCTGCGCTACCTGGTGCTGGCGCGGGCCACGGATATAGCGGGCAATATCCAGGACCAATACGCCGTCGGTTTCTCTTCGGTCATCATCTCCATCGACAAGAGGCCTCCATCCTCGCTCATCGCTTTTCCGGCCGACCACCAAGACGGCGTGAGCGGACGCTATAAGCCGTCCAATGCCGGCAAG
This sequence comes from uncultured Elusimicrobiaceae bacterium, assembly GCA_964631475.1. GTDB lineage: Bacteria > Elusimicrobiota > Elusimicrobia > Elusimicrobiales > UBA9959 > UBA2231. Next base: position 55,340 of record CAZVWK010000003.1, read on the forward strand.
GCGGGCACCGGGACCCGCTTTTTAGGCTCCGCTTCCGACAATTTCTACAGCGAGCGCAATGCCGGCGTGTCGGCCGCCAGGATACGGCTCTCCCATCTGCTCGCCGGCGATACCTGGTACTGGCTGGGCGCGTCGTTCAGTTCCGGCACGCTGGCCGAGGCGGGCGCCTGGCAGCCGGTCAGCGTCAGCGCCAATCCCCCGGACTGGGACTGGGTCTACCTGCCCGACGTGGAGTGGCCGGCGGGCGACAGGGAGTACAGGCTGGAATCCATGGCGATGGACGACTCGCGGCTCTCCGACGACGGCGGCGACGGCAACTGGGAGAGCGCCTGGACCAGGGGCGCCAACCTCAGGCAGTTCATCATCGACGATACCCCGCCGGCCGTGCTGATAACTTCGCCGACTTTCGACGCCTCGGGCGCGCTGGCCGAGATACGCGGCACCGCCGACGCCGACATCGCCGGCTTCAAGCGTACTGAAATAAAGATTTCCACCAGCGGCGTGGACGGCGCCCGCTACTGGACCGGCGCCGGCTGGTCGCCTTCGGAGACCTGGATAAACTCCGACAAACAGGGGCCGGCCTCCTGGTACTATACGGTGCCCGGCGCCATGCTCAGTGACGATACGGTCTACACGGCCGTGACCCGCGCCGTGGACTACGCCGATAATTTTTCCTCGGTCTATTCGACGAAGACCTTCACTTACGACGTCACCCCGCCGCTGGTCTCGATGTCGCACCCTGAGAACGCCGCCACCTATTCGCGCATCTCCCTCTCCACCCCGATAGCCGGCGCCACCGCCAATACGCAGTCCTCGCCTTTCACCGGCGCCAGCGCGGTCGCCGTCGCGATCAGCGAGATAGACGGCGCCGGCGGTTACTCCGCCTGTTTCGACGGCAACGCCTTCGCGGGCTGTCCCTCGCCGGTCTGGCTGCCGGCGCAGGGTACGCCGGCCAGCTGGACCTTCAACGACGCGGACCTGTCCTTCCTGAGCGACAGGCGCTACAAGTACGAGGCCCGGGCGACGGACATAGCGGGCAACCAGTCCGCCCCCGCGTACGTTATAACAAAGTTCGACCTGGATATCCCGACCTCGACCGTGGTCTCCCCTTCCGCCGAATATGTCAGGACTCTCACGCTGATATCCGGCACCGCCTCCGACGAGCGCTACGGCGCCCGCACTTACGAAGCCGGCCTGGGCACCTACACGGTCAAGGTCGCCGTCCGGCTGGTGGGAGGCGACTGGTGGAACGGCGTCGACGCTTTCAATTCGGCCAATCCGCTCTGGTACGAAGCCTCGGTGGACACCGCGCCCTACGGCGCCGGCCAGCCGGTGCTGAACTGGACCTACGCCGTGCCGGCCAGCATGCAGGGCGTCATCTCCGGCCTGGGCAGGAAAGATTACCTGGCCGTGCCCTGGGCCTATGACCTGGCGCTCAACCGCGAATTCGGCCCGGGCGGCGCCGAGCCTTCCAACGCCGACATCCCGGCCGGCGTCGGCCGCGTCATACGCTACGACAATATCATCCCCGTGGCGGAGTCCACCGCCCCGGCCGACGGCGGCTACTACAACAGCGTCGCCGCCCTCTACGGAGTCGCCTACGACACCGGCTCGGTGACCGGCGTGCAGGTGCTCTTCAAGGCGAGGGGGTCGTTCAACGCGACCTGGCGCGGCACCTATAACAACGACACCTCCGACTGGGACGACACGGCGTCCAAGTACACGCGCTGGAGCACCGCCACCTTCAACAACGGCGCCTGGACCATAGCGCTGCCTTCGCTGATGCCGGTCAACAATAACCGCTTCTCAGTCTGGGCGCGGGCCATAGACGCGGCCGGCAACTGGCAGCTAAGCCCCTCCCCGGCCCAGATAGACGCCAACCTGAAGGCGGACGGCTCTCCCGCCCATGTCTTCACTTTCGACCGCACCATCCCGGTCACGGGCGTCACGGCCCCGTCCAGCTACGCGCTGGCCGTCTCCACCGGCCTCATCACCGGCACTTCGTTCGACGCGGGCACCGAGCCCTCGGGCGTCAGCGAGGTGCGCCTGCGCTTCCGCCGTTCCGACAACTCTTGGTGGAGTTTTATAGACAATAACTGGACCAGCGCCACCCAGTCCGACACCTTCGGCGTGGACGGCTCCGACCCTTGGTCCAAACCGATAAACCAGGCTTCGCAGGAGGACGGCTACCGCTACGATATCTACCACTTCGCCAAGGACCGCGCGGGCAACAATGAGTCGGGCGCCTCTTTCTCCACCTTCACTTTCATCACCGACTATACCGCGCCTTCGTCCAGCATCACCTTCCCGGCCAATAACAGCTTCATCGGCGCGGTCACCAGCCTCTCCGGCACCGCGGACGACAGCGCGGAGAACCTGCGCGGCTGGTCCGGCGCCCGCGGCTTTGAGTCCGGCGTGTCCGCCGGAGGCGTGGCGGTCGCTCTCCAGCGCCTGACCGACAACTACTGGTGGAACGGGACCAATAACTTCGTGTCCGGCGCCATGCAGTGGCATGCGGCCGCCTTCGACGGCGCGTCTTCCGGCACCTGGACCTACGCCCTGCCGGCCGGGGCCATAGCCGACGGCACCACGTACTACGCGATGAGCCGGGTGACGGACATCGCGGGCAACATAAAGACGCAGTGGACGACCAACTACTTCACCGGCGACACGACCCCGCCCGATTCCAGGGCCACCGGGCCCATGGGAACGCAGTCCGTAGTCAACACCATCTCGGGCACCGCGCAGGATACACCTCCGGGCGAGCTTAGGCCGACGGGGACCATCATGGTGGCGCTGCGGCAGATTTCGCCCGTAGTGAACTGCTTCAACGGCTCCGGTTTCGTCGCTTGCCCGGCCGGCGTCTATCCGGACGACCGCGTCTGGATCGCCACCGGCACAACCGGAAACCCGGCCGGGCAGCCCGCGGCCTGGACCTGGGACACCTCGCTGATAAACTGGGCCAATAACGCCGACTACGACGTGCAGGCGCTGGCGGTGGACCGCGCCGGCAACACCCGTCCCCAGCCCGGGGCCTCCTCGCCCGACCTGACATTCAGGTTCGTCAGCCCGGCGGCGGACACGGTCATTACGCAGCCCGCGACCGAGTTCGGCAATTACCGCGCGGGAGACGTGCTGTCGATGCTGGGCACCGGCGTCAACCTGCGCGCCTCCAACAGCGTGGAGATACGGGTAAAGCGGCTGAAGGAGCCGGCCAGCTGGTGGTTCGAGCCCTCGGTGCACTGGGTGAACAGCGACACCTTTACCTATGTCGGCCACACCGCCGGCTCCTGGTCCATGGGCCTCAGCGGCTCGTCGGCCTTCAACGTGGACAATGCCAGCTACACCCTGTCGGCGGTGGGCTATAACGCCGCCAATGAGGCGGAAGTCCCGCCGACCAACAGGACGATAATAATAGACAATACCGTCCCGCTGGCGGTCATCCAGTCGCCGTCATACCAGTACATCAGGACCATGCCGGCCATAAGCGGCACCGCGGCCGATCCCGGACGCGGCGAACTGCCGTCCGATTACCGCGAGGGGATGAGCCATGTCCGAGTCATTATCAAGGACCTTTTCGCCGGCACCTACTGGAGCGGTTCCTCTTTCGGGTCATTTGGCCCGCAGAGCGAACTTCCCGTCAACGGCGTGCTGAACTGGTCCACCTCCACCCACGTGACCCCGGCGCTGCTCGACGGGCGCAACTACCGCGTCTTCGCCAAGGCTTACGACAAGGCCGGCAACCGCGACGACAACGAGGGCTCGATGCCCGGCTTCGGCGTGGTCTTCGACACCGCCCCGCCGAACTCGTTCGTCGCCTACCCGGCGCATATGCAGGTGCTGCGCTCCCTCTCGCCGCTGGCCGGCACCGCCGAGGATCCGGCCGGGGCCAATCCGCCCAATCTGAAATCCGACCTAGGGCGGGTCGCGGTGCAGCTCTACGACGAGGCCGGCGTGAAATGGTGGCATCACGGCGCCGGCGCCTTCTCGGTGCTCAGTTCCAGCTTCAACATAACCTCAGGCACCGATACATGGTCCTATACGCACCCGAACCTGGAGGCCTCGCTGGAGTCGGGCAAGTACTACATACTGAGCTCCAGCGCGGTGGACCGCGCCGGCAATCCCCAGGCCGCGGTGGTCAACGAGGTGTCCTCCCTCACCTTCGTCTGGGACAGGACGGCCCCCGAGGCCTTCTTCGCCGTGCCGGTCGAGGGCGGGCGCTACCGCCCGTCGGTTCTCACCGGCGTCAATGCGCTCAACGGTACCGCCTCGGACGCGCCGCTGCCGGGCATTACGGACCAGCTCAATAAGGCGCAGATAAACCTGAGTTATCTGCACTCCGGCGACACCTATTACTGGACCGGCGCGGCCTTCAGTTCCTGGACAGTGACCTTCGACGGGGCCTGGCAGGACGTGGTCGGGGCCGCTTCGTGGAACTATCCTTTCGACGGCGCGAAATGGGTGTCCGACAGGGAGTACACGCTGCTGGTACGGGCCTTCGACAAGGCCGAGCCCATGGGCGCCAACGGCGGCAACGAGAGCGCCTGGGCGCAGGTGAAGTTCGTGGTGGACGGCACTCCCCCGGTCTCCCGGGTTTCCACGCCCACCGCCGGCAGCTACATCCAGGCTTCGCTCTCCGAAATATCCGGCACTTCCTTCGGCGGCCTGTCGGGCCTGCAGTCCGGGGCGTCGGGCCTGCGGTTGCGCGCCTACTACACCCAGGGCGTGAACACCTGGTACTGGCGCGGCACCGCCGCCCTAGGCTGGTCGCTGAACTCCCCGGTGGATCTGCCAGTGGATTTCACGGCCTCCGCCTCAACCGTAACCTGGAGCTACCCGCCGGTGGGATGGGAGCCGCCGGTCATCTCCACCAACAACCAGGTTTATAACTTCTCCATATCCGGCCAGGACCTGGCCGGGAACGCCGAAGCCTACGCCGCGATTTCCGTCACCTCCGACTTTAACTATCCGGCCATAACCATCTCCACGCCGATGGCCGGAGCGAACGCCTTCTACGGCGCGGCGAGAACGATGCCCGACATGCGCGGCCTCGCGGGCGACTCACCGGCCGGCATAGTCCTGCCGGTACTGGCGCAGATGTCGAACATATCCGAGAGCGGCGCCGTCAAGCCCAAGTGGGACGGGGCTCAGTGGAGCGTGGCGGGGTCCACCTGGATGGCCGTCGCCGCCGCGCTGCCGAACTGGACCTTCTCCTCTCCCTCGTGGCCGGTGAACAAGCGCTTCCGCGTCGAGATGACAGGAGTCGACGCCGCGGGCAACTCCGTGCCGCCGGGGACCTATACCCGCGACTTCATCTACGACGTCAACAGGCCGTCCACGTCTATAAACGGGCTCGCCGCCGCCGGTTTCCGGAATCCCTCCCAGATA
>CAZVWK010000004.1:0-50946 GCA_964631475.1 uncultured Elusimicrobiaceae bacterium
CCGTTTTGGCAACAGGAGCTCGATTTCAGGCTCATCTTGCGTTGGATAATTCTGGAAGTTCCGGCCCTGCCCGCATAAAAAGTATAATTAGACCGGAGCGGGGAAGCACCCCGCACTTACCGGAGACAATATGAGAACCGCAGTCAACCCCGCAAAGAACCACGGAGCGCTTAAAATGAAAGAGGACTTCAAAGTCAAAGACTTGTCGCTGGCCGACTGGGGCCGCCGCGAGATAGAGATAGCCGAGCACGAGATGCCCGGCCTGATGGCCATACGCGAGAAATACGCGGCGAAGAAACCGCTCAAGGGCGCGCGCGTCATGGGCTCGCTTCACATGACCACCCAGACGGCCGTCCTGATAGAGACGCTCGCGGCGCTGGGCGCCGAGGTGCGCTGGTGCTCGTGCAATATCTTCTCCACGCAGGACCAGGCCGCGGCCGCGATAGCGAAAGCCGGCATACCGGTGTTCGCCTGGAAGGGCGAGACGCTGGCCGAGTACTGGTGGTGTACCGAGCGGGCGCTGGACTTCGGCGGCGGCAAGGGCCCCAACCTTATCGTCGACGACGGCGGGGACGCCACGATGATGATACACCGGGGCTTCTGGGCCGAGGACGACGCGAAAATGCTCGACGGCAGGACCTCCGGCGAGGACGAACTGGAGCTCAACAACTGCCTCAAGGCCATACTTAAGAAGTCCCCCAGGCGCTGGCACGAGACCGCAAAGGACTGGAAGGGCGTCTCCGAGGAGACCACCACCGGCGTGCACCGCCTCTACCAGATGCACGAGGCGGGCAAACTGATGGTCCCCGCCATCAACGTTAACGATTCCGTGACCAAGTCCAAGTTCGACAACCTCTACGGATGCCGCGAGTCGCTCGCGGACGGCATCAAGCGCGCCACCGACGTGATGATAGCCGGCAAAGTCGCCGTCGTCTGCGGCTACGGCGACGTGGGCAAGGGCTCGGCCAAGTCGCTGCGCGGCTTCGGCGCGCGCGTCATCGTCACCGAGATCGACCCCATCTGCGCGCTGCAGGCGGCGATGGAGGGCTTCGAAGTAAAAACCATCGAGGACACGCTGGGCGAGGCCGACCTTTACGTCACCACCACCGGCAACAAGGACATCATCCGCCTGGAGCATATCCTTAAGATGAAGGACCAGGCCATAGTCTGCAATATCGGCCACTTCGACAACGAGATACAGGTGGACGCCCTCAACAAGGCCAAGGGCGTCAAGCGCGTCAACATAAAGCCGCAGGTGGACCGCTACGACCTGCCCGGCGGCCGCTCGATGTACCTGCTGGCCGAAGGCCGGCTGGTCAACCTGGGCTGCGCCAAAGGCCATCCTTCTTTCGTCATGAGCAACTCCTTCTCCAACCAGACGCTGGCGCAGATCGAGCTATGGACGAAGAAGCACGAGATAGGCGTCTACCGGTTGCCCAAGCACCTCGACGAGGAAGTGGCGCGGCTTCACCTGGAGAAGATCGGCGTCAAGCTCACGAAGCTGACGAAGGAGCAGGCCGAATATATCGGAGTGAAGCCCGAAGGCCCCTACAAACCGGACCATTACCGGTATTGAGGACGTTCTCTTCCCTAATGAAAAACCCCGGGGCGGCCCGGGGTTTTTCATTCATAGCCGCGGCCCGGGTCAGGCTTCTTTAAGCCCGGACTTGAGGTACTGGATGGCCTTGCCGATGGAGTAGCCTTCCTGACCAGGCGCCAAGCCGGCCAGCATGTCCCTGACGGGAGAGAGGTCCTCGCCCAGCGTGACTATGCCCGGCTCGGGATAGCCGTCGGGGTGGCGCTGCGGCTGGCCGGCGGCGGAGATGAGGGCGTTGCAGAGGCAGACCTTGCCCTCTGTGTTCTGCGGCCGGCCACCCTTGGCCCTGAAGGCTTCCACGGGCTCGGCGGGACAGCGGAATTCCACGCCGCCGCCGGGCGCGAGGTAAGCGGCGGCCAGCAGGCCGATGTCGCATATCCGGCGGCGCTTCGAGTATACGACGGGGTCCGAGACCGTGCCGGGAACCTGCGCCACCTTGAAAGGGAAACCGGTAGGGGAGGCATGGGAGTTGACCACCTTAAGCTCTCCCGCGGCCAGCAGCTGGAGCGTTTTGGCCCGCAGGGAAGGCTCGAAGCCGGACTGGCCGGAGAGAGCGGCTAAAGTGCCGAACTGAACGCCTGCGGCGCCGGCGGCCAAGGCCGACTTGAGCTTGGCCGGCGTGCCGTAGGTGCCGGCCAGCCAGAAAGGGAGGCCGATCGAGGCGATGGCCGGGATATCGGCGCGGTCCTCGTCGGTATAGACCAGCACCTGCTTGCCGGCCGCGTCGAATTTCATCTTGCCGGGAGGGGCGCTGTGGCCGCCGGCCTCCGGACCTTCCACCACGAAGCCGTGCGGCCGCGTCTCGGGATTATCGTAAAGGGCTTTGGCCAGACCGTAGGAAGAAACGATGGCCAGGAATCTGGGCTGCGGCAGGCTGGCAACGCCTTTTATGCCGAGCGAAGCGGGCCTTGCCAGCACGGAAAAATTGCCGGAACCGGAAGTGGCGCCGAATACCTTGAAACCCAGAGAGGCCGGCTCGTGACGGGAGAGGGAGCGGATCATGCCGGGGAACTCATAGGGATTGCCGGCGCCGACCAGCACATAGTCGATACCGGCCAGCATGGCGCCGTAGAGAGCCCAGGGCAGCGGCCTCTCCACTTTGCGCAGGAAATTTATGCCTATCGGGCCGTTATGATCGCGTTTGGCCAGCCAGACCTCGGCGAAGTTGGAAGCTAGGGACATCAGCTGCAGGTCTTTCGAGGGCTCCCAGAAAGTGTCGGGAGCCGTTCCGTAACCCTCGATCCGGGAGAGTCGCCACATCGGCACGGGCTTATAAGGCTGCGACTGCGGCTTGCCGCCCTCGATGTAATACCGGTCGTAGATATCCTTGAGTCCGGCGGCCAGGGAAGGCTGGCGCGAGGCCAGTTCATTGAAGGCGGCGCGGACATTGCCGCCGGGGTCGCCGTCCTGCAGGAGCCGGGGATAGACAAGCTCAAGTCCCGTGCCGGAAACGACGCCAAGTCCGCCCATGATGGAAACTATCCTGGCCAGCGGCCACCAGGAAACGCGCACGCCCATGCCGCCTGAGATGAGCATGGGGTATTTGACTTCGTTATTCATCGGTCGGGAATAAGTGGCGAATCACCAGCAGCCGATATTATACCCTTTTCGGCGGCGCCCTGCCGCCGAAAAGGGCGAAGAGAGGACCCGGAATCCCGGATCAATCGGCCTTGCGCTTGCCCAGGTGCCTGTCAATGTACATCAGGCTGCCCAGAGACGGACCTATCATCTTGAGCTGCTGTAGCACGGCGTCGGTCTGCGCCTCTTCCTCGACCTGTTCGGTCACGAACCAGCGGAGCAGTTCCACGGCGGCGAAATCCTTCTCGGCCAGGGCGGCCTCCATCATCTTGTTAATCTCCTTGGACACGAAGACCTCGTGGTCGAAGGCGGCCTGGAAGGCGTCCAGCGCGCTCCTGTACTTGCTCGGAGCCGCCGGGACCTCGCCGACCAGGATGCTGGCCCGGCGCTCTTTCAGGTGGTTATAGAACTTCATCGCGTGCTCCCGCTCCTCTTCGGCCTGCACCTCCATCCACTGCGCGAAACCGGGCAGGCCCTGGCCTTCGAACCAGCCGGCCATGGCCAGGTAAAGGTGTGAATTGTAGAACTCAGCGTTCATCTGCTTATTGAGCATCGCTTCGATCTTCTTGTTAGGGACCATGTTTCCTCCTCAGCTTTTCTTCTTGGGGCCAGGGGCGCGGCGCCTGCCGCGCATGACCAGGTAGAATTCCGACACGTCGAAATCTTTCAGCGAAGGCTCCGCCCCGAGCCGGACCTCCCCCCAGGGAATATCATACACATGCCCGGTATCCTCGTCAACGAGGTGATGATGCGGCATCGTGAAGGAATCGTAGACCGCCGCGCCGGAGTCCAGCGCCCGCCGCAGGACCAGCTTTTTCTCCACGAAAAGGTCCAGCGTGTTGTAGACGGTCGCGCGCGAGATGGCCGGGAATTCCGCGCGCACCAAGTCCCAGATTCTGTCGGCGGTAGGATGGGTATGGTCGCCGAAGAGGCGGGCCGCCACGGCCAGCCTGTGGGCGGTAGGCCGTATTCCGGCCGAGCGCAGCTTCTCGCGGGCGTTTTCCATTTTTTTATACTAACATAAAATTTAGACAATGTCAACAAAAAAGGTTACTTGAGGAACTTTATCTGGCTGACCCGGGCCTGCAGCAGCTCGCGGTGAACGGCGGTATCCGAGACCAGACTGGAGACCAGGGCCCTGTATTCCTCATTTGAGGTCTTGAAAAGCGTCTCGTACCTAGACTCCAGGATGGATTTCTCTATATCCAGGGAGAGGGCAAGGGCGGCGGCCTTGTCGGCTTCGCCCAGAGCCACCCGCCTGGCGTAGGAGAAGGCCGAGTAGAGGAAGGTCTTAAGGGCTAGGGGGTTCAGGGGGCGGGAAACCTCGAAACCCTGCGGGGCGCAAGCCAGCAGTTCGGCCATCCTGCAGACCAGCCGGGCGTGCTCCCGCTCCTGCGGGACGAGCGCCGCCCAGACCTCCTCGTCCGGCCAGCGCTCCGCGCAGCGCGCGTAAAAGTCGGCCACGGAGGTCTCGCACTCGGAGAGCTTGCCCAGGTATTCCAGCGCCTGCTTCAAAACGGAAGGCGTCATGCGACGATATTATATAAAACGCGGGGCGGGCTTATTCCGGCCCGCCAGATATAGGATAATATAGAAATGGAGCTTCCGGTCCTGCAAAAAGCCGAAGAACTGGTCCGCGCCGCCGCGCCCGGCGCCCGGCTGGTCGTTTCCTCTCCCCCTGGTTCCGGCAAATCGACAAAAGTCCCCCAGCTCCTCCTCGACCGGGCCGGCCTAAAGGGCCGCATAGCCGTACTGCAGCCGAGGCGCCTTGCCGCGCGCATGCTGGCCGACCGCGTCGCCTCCGAGCGCGGCGGCCGGGCCGGCGGCGAAGTCGGCTACCGGGTGCGCTTCGACGACCGCACCGGCCCCTCGACCCGGATAATATTCGAGACCGAAGGGATACTGCTGCGCGAGCTGGCCTCGGACCCGCTGCTCAAAAAATATTCCGCCGTGATACTGGACGAATTCCACGAGCGGCACCTCCACGGCGACATCACGCTGGCGGCCTGTCTGGCGCTGCAAAAAGGCCCCAGGCCTGACCTGCTGGTGGCCGTCATGTCGGCCACCATGGATGAACCGGGACTGGCGGCGCACATGGACCCCTGCACGCTCATAAAGGCCGAGGGCGCTCTCTATCCCGTCCGCACGGCTTACTGCGATCCAGCGACCGCCGCTCTTCCGCCCTGGGAGGCCGCGGCCAGGACCTGCGCCGCGCTGCTCCCCTCCCTGAAGGAAGGGCACGCGCTGGTCTTCATGCCCGGCGCTTTCGAGATAAACCGGACCGCCGCCGAGATAGCGAAAATACCGGCGCTATCGGGTTTCCGCGTCATGCCGCTGCACGGCGAGATGAAACCGGCCGAGCAGGACGCGGCGGTCTCCCCCTCCGGGGACCGCAGGATAATTATCTCGACCAATATAGCCGAAACTTCCGTCACCATAGAGGGCGTCGCGGCCGTGGTGGACTCCGGCCTGGCCAAAGTCGCACGCTACGACGGCGCGCGCGGCATAAACACGCTTTTCACCGAAAGGATATCCTCCGCCTCGGCCGCCCAGCGCGCCGGCCGCGCCGGCCGCACGGGCCCCGGCATATGCGTACGGCTCTGGACCGAGCGGGAGAACCAGGGTCTCGCGCCGGCCCTCTCCCCCGAGATGCAGCGCCTCGACATAAGCGAGGCGCTGCTGACGCTCAAGGCCTGCGGCTACGGCGGCTTCGGCGCCCTCGACTGGCTGGACCCGCCCGCGCCGGAGGCGGCCGGGCGCGCGGAGAAACTTCTCCGCGACCTGGGAGCCTGCGACGACAAGGGCGGACTAACCGGGACCGGGCGGGAAATGTCGGCCTACCCCCTCCATCCACGCTATTCGCGCTTAATGGTCGAAGCGAAAAAACTTGGCTGCGCACGGGAATGCGCGATCATAGCCGCCGCGGCGCAGGGGCGCGGCCTCTGGGCCGACAGACGCGGCGGCGGCGGTAGGGAGACACCATGCCGGAACAGGGCGGCATTGCCCGCGGCCGGTGCCGGAAGCACCGCGGCCGGCCGCATGGTGTCCCCCGCTGATGCCGGCTCCGACCTGGCCGCCGCCGTAAAAGAGCTCTCCGCCTGCGCGGCCTCCGGCTTTGACTATTTCGCCTGCGAAAAAGCCGGGCTGCGGCAGGCTCCCGCGCGCGAGGCCTGGCGCATGGCGGAGCGGCTGGCCGGCGGCGCAGCCCCGGGAGGGGCCGAGGCCATGGAGGACGCGGCCCGCTGCTTCCTGCTCGCTTTCCCCGACCGCGTGGCCGCGCTGTTCTCGCGTGAGCAGGGACGCTACCGCCTTCCCGGCGGGCGCAACGCCAGGCTGGACCCGGCCAGCGCCGCCGCCGGGGCGAGCCTCATCTGCGCCGGCTCCGCGGTGGAAAGCGCGGGAAGGGGCGGAGCCGACATCACGCTCTCCTTTGCCGCGCCGGTCAGGGAAGAATGGCTGCGCGAGGCTTTCCCCGGCGACATAAGGAACGAGGAGCGCCCAGCCCTGGACAAGGACATGCTGACCCCGGTCACCGAACGCCTGACCTTCTACCGGGACATAGAGATAAAGAAGGAAATAACTTCGGCCCGGCGCGGCAAAGTTTCCGCCGATCTCATAGCCGACGAGTTCCTCAGCGGCAGGCAGAAACTGAAGCGGTGGGACGAGGAAGCGGAGGACTGGCTGGCACGGGTGGATTTCCTCCACAGGTCATGCCCCGACCTGGGAATAGAACCTTTATCGGAAGAGGACAGGGCGCTGATAATCAACGATATCTGTCACGGGGCCCGCAGCGTGGCCGACGCGCGGGAGCGGGAGGTGCTGCCGGCGCTCAGGGACTGGTACGGCTGGGAGAAATGCCGGCTGATCGACCGCCACGCTCCCCAGCGGCTGGACACCCCGTCGGGCAGGAAAGCCAGGATACGCTACCCCGCCGGCGGAGAGCCTTTTCTGGAAGCCAAGATACAGGACCTGTTCGGCCTGAACGAGACCCCGCGCATAGCGGCGGGCCGGGTGCCGCTGGTAGTCCACATACTGGCGCCTTCGATGCGCCCGGTTCAGGTGACCAAAGACCTGAAAAGTTTCTGGGCGGAAAGCTACCCGGCGCTGAAGCCGGCGCTGGCGCGCCGCTACCCCAGGCACAAGTGGATTTAAGCGCGCCGGAACGTTTCAATTTTTAAAATACCGTCGGAGTTGAAAATTCAGGTCCTGAAAAGTATGCTGGCCAGGAAAAGCAACTGGCCGGCGAAGACTATAGAGCAGAGGACTTTCAGCAGGAACTGCTTCCTGACCACCGCCCGCGCCCCCAGGACAATCTGCCCTATTATATCTTCGTAGTAGGGCGTCGCCGTCACCCCCCCGCCGAGATACTTATCCAGAGTTATGATCAGATCGGCCTGCGTGAAGCCGGCCAGGTCCCGCTCGTTGAGCAGCGAATATACCCTGCCCTTTCCCGCGTCGTCGAGCCCCTTCAGCGGCGAGGCGCAGGAGAGCTCGAGGAAAGGCGAAACAGCGAAAGCGCCCAGCGGCAGGGCCGGCGCCAACAGGAGCATCGAGACATAGGCCAGCATACCGCCCGGCGAGGCGAAGCGGACAAGCAGGATCTGCGCGATGGCCAGGAAGAGGAAAAGCCGGAGCTTACTGTCGTTAAGCGCCTGCAGTTCCTGCACCCGGGTATGTATTATCCAGAGCCTCCGTTCGGGGTCCGGCGTGAGATGTGAAGATACGCTCATGATGGAATTATGACAAAAAGACGTTCATCACTTAAATAGAAACCCCGGACCCGCGGCTCCGGCTTTCGAATCCCGACGCGGGACATACTTATGTCCCGCTGCCCCGGAGCCAAGAAAAACCCCCTTTCGGGGGTTTTAAAGCTGGCTCCGGGAGTTGGAGAAAGTCCGAAACTATTTTATGACCACTGTGCCCGCGCGCCTTTGCCCCAGCAGCCGCCTCTTTTGAACTGCCCGACCCGTTCAATAAAGGAATCCGAACAGATAAAGCGGTATTTTGCCGCCTACGCCTATTTCAATCTTATCCAGAGCTAAATAGGCGTTCTTCAATCCCTGAATCTGTTCCGTTTTCTTGTTTTTGCCGCCAACCTCGAAAATATAACTGTCGTTGACCATAAAATCGCCTTTTTCGGCAGACGTTATGCGCCCAAAATTAGACGCCTGGTTCATAAAGAATGTTTCCCGCACCGCCCCCTGCTCATCGTCTATTTTCAGCGAGCCGTTGATGGCGGCCAGCAAGTTCGTGTTTTCAAGAAAAAGCTTGGCCGGCTTCCTGAGCGCCTTATAGCCCTTCCCTGCGGAATGCAGGGCAATGATGATTCCGGCTTGCTCAAGGTATTCAAGATACTGGTAGACATACTCCTTGGAGAGCCCAAGTTCCCGGCTCAGTTTGTCGATATTCGGCACGAAAGCGGCCGCTCCGGCTATAAGCCATAATATTTTTTTGATTGTCGCTATATTAATAGGCTTCACATTGCCAATCACCGCCACATCCTCGTACAGCGTCTTTTCGATTATGTTCAGGACCTTCTGTGGATAGGCGGCTTCGCTTTCAGTGAAGAACGGGTAGTAGCCGCCGCTAAGATAATTCCTGAAATCTTTGAGAACGGTTATCCGGCTGGATATCTCCTGGGCGTGTTTCACGTGCGCATGCAGGATATCGTCCAGTTTTAGCGTGGGGAACGACTTATTCTCTTTCAGCGCCAGATATTCCCGGAAGGAAAGTCCCCGGAGATCGTAATAAGCGAAGCGCCGGGAAAGATCCGCTTTTCCCTTCTTCAGGTTAAGCGAAGAGCTGCCTGATACCAGCAGTTTTTTTCCTTTGAAGGTGTCGACTATATTTTTAAGCTCGATTTGCCAGTCCGGATACTTGTGTATTTCATCGATTATCAACGCTTTGCCGCCGAAGGCGAAGTATTCGGTGGCGATATTGAAAAGACCGGCCGCCGTCGCTTCAACATTGTCCGCGGAAACGTAAAGGCATTTTTCCACATTGCCGTAATGCTCGTGATAATACTGCAGCAGCATAGTGGTTTTGCCCACGCCCCTGGCTCCGGTCACACATATGGCGGTTGAATTCCAGTCTATGCGCGTAAAAAGATAGCGTTTGAATATGCATGGAGTGTCTTTTACTGCGCTGTTATGTATGGCAAAAAGTTTTTCAAGCATTCGGGCCTCCTGTTAAATCGTAAAGTCAAGTCTACTAAATGTGTGGTAAATAGTAAACCGTGGTTTACGACATCTTGCTCAAGATAGTGGCTATTGGTTTTCAGCCGTTCTGTGGGCGCGGGCAGATTGCCATGTTGCACCGCCGGCGCAACATAAAAAATGAGCAACTAAGTTTTGTCAAGGGTCAATTCTTGTCACAGAAAAGTATAGATTTGTGTGACAAAAATAGACGGGGTAAGAACGTTGAAACATGCCGGCAGGCATTTACGGCTCCCTGCAGGCGTCATCTGCAAGGTCACAGCTCTTGTCATAGCTTGTCACGGTAAAATATCGCAAGTTTGTCGCTAGTTTCCGGCACCAAAAACTTATTCAGTGTATGGGCGTAGATCTCCTCTAGGATTTTTACTTTGTTATCCATAGCAGAATCGGTTACGCCATCGCCCAGTGCTCAGACAGAACTTCGGCCTGCTCCAAGACGGTCTTGGTAGCCTTCTCGCATTTGTCGGGCGGGTAGCCGTATTTGCGGAGGATGCGTTTTACGATAACGCGAAGCTGAGCGCGAACGCTCTCCCGCACAGTCCAGTCGATGCTGACGTTCTCGCGCACGCTCTTAACCAGTTCTTGGGCTATCAGACGCAACTTGTCGTCCCCCAGCACCTTAACGGCGCTGTCGTTAGTCTCGAGCGCGTCGTAGAATGCAACCTCGTCGTCGTTGAGTTTAAGGCTCTTTCCCCTGTCGTCGGACTTGCGGATATCCTTGGCTAGGGATATCAGCTCTTCCAGCACCTGCGCGGCCTCAATGGCGCGGTTCTGGTAGCGGCGCAGGGATTCCTCGAGCATCTCGGCGAAGGAGCGGGCCTGCACCACGCTCTTCTTGCCCTTCTTGTGGATCTCACCGCTCAAAAGCTTGCGCAGCAGTTCAACAGCGAGGTTGCGCTGCGGCATCCCCTTAACTTCCTTCAGAAAATCGTCGGAGAGAATAGAAATATCAGGCTTTTTCAGACCGGCGGCAGAGAAGATATCCACCATCCCCTCGGACGCAACGGCGCGGGAAACGATCTGTCGCACCGCCTGGTCCAGCTCTTCCTCGGTCTTGGCCCCGTCTTCGGGCGCGCGCTTAATGAGCGAAGCACGCACCGCCTGGAAGAAAGCAACGTCGTCGCGCACGCGCAGGGCTTCATCGCTGGGCACGGCCAGCGCGAAGACCCGAGACAGGTCCTGCACGACCTGTAATAGGCGCGTGCGCCCATCATCCAGCGCAAGTATATGTTCCTGCGCCGCCGGCAACACCGACAGCCGCTCCGCTGGTGTGCCGGTATGCCACTTAGACCAGTCAAAGCCATGGAACAGCCCACAGGTTACCTCGTATTTCTCCAGCAGCACCGCGATGGCCTGCTTCTGGTCTATGGCCGTCTCTCCGGTGCCACCGCTTTCGGTATAGGTGGCCAGCGCCTGCTTCAGTTCGTGCGCGAGGCCAAGGTAGTCCACCACAAGGCCGCCTGGCTTGTCTTTGAAAACGCGGTTTACGCGGGCGATAGTCTGCATAAGGCCATGGCCGCGCATGGGCTTGTCTATGTACATGGTATGCAGCGACGGGGCGTCAAAGCCGGTCAGCCACATATCACGCACAATCACCAACCGGAAATTATCAGCCGGGTTGCGGAAGCGGTTGGCCAGTCCCTCGCGGCGCTGTTTATTGCGAGCGTGGAACGCAACGCGCGGCCCCTCGGAGGCGTTACCGGTCATCACTACCTTCATCAGGCCCTTGTCGTCGGCTTCCTCCACCCAGTGCGGCCGCAGTTTGGCTATGGCGTCGTGCAGGTCCAGGCAGATACGCCGGCTCATACAGACAATCATGCCCTTGCCGTCCATGGCCTCAAGGCGCTTCTCAAAATGTTCGACGATGTCCTTGGCTATAAGCCCGATACGCTTCTCGGTACCTACGATCGCCTCGAACTGCGCCCACTTGGATTTGAGCTTCTCCTTGCTCTCCTCCTCCTGCCCCTCGGTGACATCCTCAAACTGCGGGTCTATCCTCGGGCGCTCGGCTTCATTGAGTTGCAGTTTGGCGAGACGGCTTTCGTAGTAGATAGGGACAGTGGCCTGATCTTCTACGGCGCGCTGGATGTCGTAGATGCTGATGTAATTGCCGAACACGGCGCGCGTGTTCTTATCAGTCTGCTCTATGGGCGTGCCAGTGAAACCAATAAACGAGGCATTGGGCAGGGCGTCGCGCATGTGTCGGGCGAAGCCATCGATAAAGTCGTACTGACTGCGGTGGGCCTCGTCGGCGATAACCACGATATTGCGCCGGTCGGAAAGCATGGGGAACCGGTCGCCCTTTTCTTCCGGCAGAAATTTCTGGATAGTGGTGAAGACCACACCCCCAGCGTTCACGGAAAGCTTCTTGCGCAGGTCAGCGCGGTCGGCGGCCTGTACTGGCGGCTGGCGCAACAGCTCGCGGCAAAGCGAGAAGTTGCCGAAGAGCTGATCGTCCAGGTCATTACGGTCTGTAAGAACGACGAGGGTGGGATTAGCCATGGCCGGCTCGCGGATGATACGCCCAGCGTAGAAAGCCATGCTGAGGCTTTTCCCCGAGCCCTGCGTATGCCAAACAACACCCACACGCTTGTCGCCGGGTTCCCCGCCTTTCAAACCTGCTTCCCAGCGGCCTTTGCCTTCGGCGGCTGCGCCGTCTGTCTGCTGGGCGGCGCGCACGGTTTCATGCACTGCGGTAAGCACGGCATGGAATTGGTGGTAGCCGGCCATCTTCTTTATCAGCGAGCCGTGGCCGTGGTCTTCAAAAACAATGAAGTCTCGGAGAAGGTCAAGGAAGCGCCGCCGGTCGAAAACGCCTTCTATCATAACCTGCAGTTCAGTAAGGTTCTTAGGGGCTTCTTTCTCACCAGTGGTGGTGCGCCAGGGTTTGAACCACTCACGGCCGGCGGTAAGCGTGCCTATGCGGGCATTGGTGCCGTCCGACACGATAAGGAGCGAGTTGTAGTTGAAGATGGTCGAAATCTCCGCCTTGTATGTCTGAAACTGCTGGAGCGCGGTCCAGATGGTGGCATTCTCGTCGGCGGCGTTCTTGAGCTCGATTAGAACCAGCGGTATACCGTTTACGAACAGCACAATGTCCGGCCGGCGGTTGTGTTTGTTCTCTATAACGGCGAACTGGTTGACGGCCAGCCAGTCGTTAGCGGCAGGATCGGCGAAATCTATTACTTTGACCTGCGCCCCGGCGATGTGACCGTCTTTGTGTCGGTATTCGACGTTTATGCCCTCCACCAGCATGCGGTGGACGGCATGGTTGCGGGCTTCCAACGTCGGGCCTTCAGGCCTAGAGAACTTGCGAAAGGCGTCTTCGCGCGCGTCCTTGGGGATATCGGAATTCAACCGCTCTATAGCGGACTTAAGCCGCCCCGCAAGCAGCACCTGCCCGAAGTCCTCGCGCTCAGCTGCAGGCTCACCAGGAGCAATTTTTAGACCATCCTGCCTTACCCAAGACAGGGCACTCAGCCAGCTTAGAGCGGCTTCCTCAATCATAGCTTCGGAAAACTGCGGGGTCATTTTTTGTTTTCCACTTTTCCCAGAACAATATCGTCGACAATGGCAACTATCTTCCGAATATCCTTAAGACATTTTTCAAGATATGGACGAGTAATGCCTCTCAACCTACCAGTAGAAAAAGAGGGTTTGATTATGTCTCCCTCATGCGCGATTTTATCGCGCCTCTCTGCATAACCTCTAACAAGTGTTTTTAGTCCATCCCTGCGCCGACCGAAGTTGCGCGCGATATCACGCCACAAATTATCTATACCTAGAACTGAGAGCCCTTCTTCGATCTTCTCGGGCTTCATGTAGGACCGCTCTGAATTCCTTTTACGAATAGACCCGCAGATAATCTGGGCTTGTTTTGAAGTAAACCAGAGATTTATGCTCTTTTCATACGGAACTGTTTCGCGGAGAATATCTAAAAGTTTTTTGGGCAGACTTAACCCTTTCTTCTTCGTTATTACCTTGTAAAAGTTCTCACTGATAACGTCATGCACATACGAATCAAATGCCGCCAATATAAAAACCATAGCGGAACGTAAAATATCAGACATCCACAGTGGTGGACGACCTTTTTCCTTTGCTAATTCCTGATGAACCTCAAGCAAAGAATCAACACGCGCTATGGTTTTATCAAAATTCAACTTCGCTTTTGTTGGCATAGCTAGGAGACCTTCAACCTGCCAGAAAGCAGTTCTGGCAACAGCGTGTCGCGCGTTCCTGAAAGAGATCTTACCTCCTGCTTGTTCTGTCTTATCTTCTTCAAAATTGGTGTAATTTGCGTGGCAAAGACAGAAAGCAAAGATATTGGCGGCACAGGAATTTTATAATTGCATACCTTACCTTTATCCAAATGCGGTATAGAGGTTCCTGTGGTATTTCCCCTAAGTTCATTTTCTTTGGATTTCAGGAAATAGTACACGTAATACTCGGAACAGAACTTCACTCCCGATTCATATTCTTTAAGATGGCAAGCAAGCTTGGCCAATGTGGATCCCAAGGCACCCCAAAAGCCGATCTCTACGCGACCAGAACTGGCACCATCCATAACGATTATTGGCTCACTTTCCTCTACCTTCACGACACCTTCTGGCGCAGCATATAAAGGAGTAGCCCCGTCCAAATTCTCAATCAGTATCTGCGGAAGGTACCTTTCCTTGTAAAGTTCCGAAGTCTCAGACGGCTTTTTACCTTTTACAAAATCGATTAACTCTCCCAATTCCATTAGCTCCCAACCAGCGGGGATTTCTCCGATTTCAGAGTGCTCAAATTTGGATGGGAACATGTCTGAGATTTCTTTAGGAAGGCGGGCAGGTTTCCCGGCAGCTTTAGCGCGCACCGGGCTAAAGTCTACAAACCAGGACTTGAATATGGCCCGGGCCACGTCCGCCAAGTTCTCACTTACTGCCCTATTTAGCTCAATTTTGTCGTCCAATACGCCCAAAATAGCAGCTATCCTGTCCTGCTCGTGCTTCGATTCCGGCACAGGGACAAGGCACTCTGCAATATCTGACGGATTAACCGAAGGATAAGCGCTTTTTTCTTCAGCTATAGACGCCAGATAGTCGATAATCGGAGTGGATGTCGCAAGGTAATACAAAAATCTCTGGCTAATATTCGCCTTGGCGCGCAAGACCGCGAACCCAGTGGAAACAATTAAATTCCCTGGCGGCTTTTGTATAAAAGCATAGGCACGATTGCCGGGGCGAACAGTCGACAATATTGTGTCCCCATCCTTAACCATTCGCTGCGCCCGACTTGGAGCATCAGACCGGCTCACTTCAATAGGGACACCAATTTGCCCCGTGGACACATTACCAATGTCCAAATACTGAATTATCGAATGCGGATATATTTTTGAAATCCGCTCTGGGTTAAAGTCGGCAATATCCCCCAAGGACTTTACCGCCCAATTCGCTGGGAGGTTGCTTTCATTTATCCCGAAACGGCTCAAGTCAAATTTCATATACAGAGTGAGGTCATTGCGCTCGACCCACTGTTATCTAAAGCGTAATCCCCAGCTTTTTCAGATTCTCCTGTATTTGAGCATCCAATTCTTTTGATTGCTTGAACTGGGCCGACAGCGACTTGGCGAGGCGACTCATCTTCTCTTCGAAGGGTTCGCCGTCATCTTCCAGCTCTTCAGCACCCACGTAGCGTCCCGGGGTGAGCACATGTCCGTGCTTTCGAATCTCTTCGAGGCTGGAGCTTTTGCAGAAGCCTGAGACATCTTCGTACTTGCCGGCATCCTTTTCGCCACGCCAGGCATGATATGTTCTGGTTATTTTGGAAATATCTTCATCTGTTAACTCTTTGTGCGTACGGTCCGCCATGCGACCCAGCTTCCGGGCGTCGATGAAAAGTATTTCGCCACGGCGATCACGGAATTTGTGGTCTTTCCTGTCACGGGCCAGGAACCATAGGCACACAGGTATCTGCGTAGAGTAGAACAACTGCCCCGGCATGGCCACCATGCAGTCCACAAGGTCGTTCTCGACGAGATTCTTGCGGATTTCTCCCTCGCCGCTGGTGTTGGAGGACATAGAGCCGTTAGCCAATACAAAGCCGGCCACGCCGTTGGGAGCTAGGTGATACACCATGTGCTGAACCCAAGCGAAGTTGGCGTTACCGGGCGGTGGCACGCCGTACTTCCAGCGCTTGTCGTCTTTCAACAACTCGCCGCGCCAGTCGCTTATATTGAACGGCGGGTTAGCAAGAATGAAATCCGCCTTGAGGTCGGGGTGCTTATCGGCGTGAAAAGTGTCGCCGTGGGCTATGTGGCCATCTATGCCGCGTATGGCCAGGTTCATCTTTGCCAGCCGCCAAGTGGTGTAGTTGGACTCCTGGCCGTAGATGGCGATGTCCTTAACGCGCCCGCCGTGGGCGGCTATGAATTCTTCCGACTGTACGAACATGCCCGAAGAGCCGCAACAAGGGTCGTAAACGCGGCCCTTGTAGGGTTCTATCATTTCGACCAGCAGTTTTACTATGGAGCGCGGGGTATAGAACTCGCCGCCCTTCTTGCCCTCGGCACTGGCGAACTGGGAGAGGAAATATTCGTAAACACGGCCGAGCACATCCTTGGCGCGGCTGGCCGCGTCGCCCACCTTGGTGTTGCTGATCATGTCTATCAACTGGCCTAGCCGCTGCTTATCCAGCGCGGGACGGGCGTACTCTCTGGGGAGCACGCCCTTCAGCGTTGGGTTGTCGCGCTCGACGCCGGTCATGGCGTCGTCCACAAGTTGGCCTATGGTAGGTTGCTTGGCTTCGGCCTTGAGCTTGGACCAGCGGGCTTCCTGCGGCACCCAGAAGATGTTGTGGGCACGGTACTCGTCCTGGTCTTCGGGGTCGGCCCCGCTGTGCTTCTGCGCCACCAGTTTGGCGTGCTGCTCTTCAAAGGCGTCGGAGATGTACTTTAGGAAGATGAGGCCAAGGACTACGTGCTTGTATTCTGCGGCGTCCATGCTACCACGCAGGGCGTCGGCGGCTTTCCACAGTTCGGATTCAAAGCCGATGTTGGCGGCGGTGGCGCTCTTTTCCTTGTCCTGAGCCGGCTTCGTCTTAGGCATAAGTACCTCAAATTTTAAGAGGGCAGGTTAACCCAGCCCTTATTATTTATTTTATATTTATGCGGGACAGAAAGCCACGGGAAAACCCTTAATTGCCCCTATCAAGTGAAACTTGGTAAAATAGTTCGGAATTATTGATATTGTTTTTTGAGGCAGGTGTATAATGAAAGCCGCAATTTACACACGCATTTCAAGCGAAGAGAAGGCCCGCAGCGAGTCCAACTCGCTGGAATCGCAGAGGGATATCTGCGACCACTACATCCAAGTCCAAAAAGATAAGGGTTGGACGGTGTCCGCCTTGTACGAAGACCCCGGCTTTTCCGGCAAGGACATGAATCGCCCTGGCCTTCAACGGATCATACGAGACGTCAGAGCGGGCAAGATTGATATCGTGGTCGTGTATAAACTCGACCGAATATCGAGGTCGTTAAAAGATTTCTATCAGCTATGGGAAGTGCTGAAAGCCAACAACGTAAATTTTGTTTCCGCCACACAGAGCTTTGACACCTCAAATTCGACGGGCATGCTGATGTTAAACGTGCTCATGAGTTTCGCGCAGTTCGAGCGGGAGATGGCCGTTGAGCGGACGGCAGCAAGAATGGCAAGCAGGGCCGAAAAAGGCCGCTGGAACGGCGGCTGGTTTCCCCTTGGTTACGACTATGACAAGGAAAAGCAGACATTAACGATCAACCCCGAGGACTCCAAAATAATTAAAAGGATTTTCGAGATGGTCGCAACGGGGCACAAGCCCGCCGAGGTAAAGAACAAACTAAACGAGCTGGGGTACAGGACGAAGGAACGTAAGGTCGTGCGCAAGGGCGGCGTGGCAAAAACCGTCGGCGCGCAGCGATTCGACGAAGACCACGTAATGAATATTGTTCACAACCCGGTCTACAAGGGTTACGTAAAGCACAAGGACAAAATCCATCTTGGAATTCACAAGCCCATAGTGAGTATGGAGCTATGGGATAAAGCAAATTTAACACTGAACTCCAGGTCCGTCAGAATCGTGGTGCACAAGGACGACCATATCCACCTCCTAAAAGGCTTAATAAAATGCGGCGACTGCGGCCTTAGCATGACGCCAACGCCGGCGGGGAAGAAAGACAAGGACGGGAACCCGTACCTCTATTATTCCTGCATCGCGAACCACCCCGACGGTAAAGACTCGAAGTGCGCTATACGAACTATCCCTGCTCGCCCGATAGAACAGGCCCTTAAAAAGGTTCTCAGAAACCTCGGCCAGAACAAGAACATCCTTGAAAGTGTAATGGAGGAGGCCACCAAGGAAAGCCGGCGGTCTATTCAGCCGCTGTTGAAAGACAAGGAAAAGCTGGAGGGCGAGATCGCTAAACTCACGGCCCAGATAAAGCGCACCGCCAGTGTACTCACTCAGCAGGACCTGGTGTCACCGGAAATCAAGGACGAGTACAAGGGGTTTCTCGCGGAACGCGAGCAAAAGAAAACCGCTCTGGAAAAGCTTCAGATAGACATCGACCGGCTGAAAAACAAGTCCGTGGACTTCGATATCATCCGGAAGGCGCTTCAACATTTTGACCAAGTCATTGAAGGCCTGTCGCTTGAAGACCAGAAGGAACTAATACAATTGCTGGTCAGGGAAATCAAGGTTTACCCGTTCGCCCCTGAAAAGGAAAGCAAACTAGAAAAGGGCTGGTTCGCCACCAAGATACGAACCAACTGGTACAAGGTGAACGTGTCTATATATGAAATTCCCCCGCAGGAACTGAACCTAGCGGGGGAGAGTTCGGAAACCAAGAAATCTGGCTCCGGGACTAGGATTCGAACCTAGACAAAGAGATTCAGAGTCTCTCGTGCTACCGTTACACTATCCCGGAATGTAAACCGCTGTGCGATATTATATACTTTCACTGGGCTTATAGACAAACGACCGATTTTCTGCCGGAACTGACGATCATAGCGGCGATGCTGGCGTTCAACGCCGTTTTCGCGGCCTATGAGATGGCGCTGGCTTCCATATCCAAGGCCCGGCTCGCCGAGCTCTCCGGGAAAAGGGCGCCGGGGGCCGCGGCGGCCCTGTTCATGAAGAACAAGCTGGAGGCCTCTTTCTCAGTGATACAGCTCGGCATAACTCTTTTCGGAGCCGTCGCGGCCGCCGCGGGGGGGGCGGCGTCAACGAGTCTTTCTCCCCTCTGCTCGCGGACCGGTTCGCGCTCAGCCCGCGCTCGGCCGACATAGTGGCGCTTACCCTGTTCGTCCTGCCGCTGAGCGCCATCACCATCATGTTCGGCGAACTGGTCCCCAAGGTCTTCGCCATAGAGAACAAGGAACTGGTCCTCCTGCGTGTCTCGCCCGTCATGCGCGTGCTTTATTCCGTGGCCTGCCCGGTGGTCCGGGCCATGGAGAAGCTAACCAAGGCCGCCGTCAGGCTGGCCTCGTCCCTTCTGCCCTCTTCCGGCCACCGCGAGGAAAAGGCCTCCGTTCAGGAAATGAGGGCCGCCGCCGCCCAGGCGCTCGAGCAGAAACTCATAGGCCCGGTGGAGGAACGCATAGTCTCGGCCGCCGCCGGCCTCTCGCTAAAGAAGGTCGGCGACCTCCTGATTCCCCCGCCGGCCATCTCCCATATACCGATCACCTTTACGCTGACCGAGGCGCTCCTGCGGGCGCACATGGACCTCCACACTCGGTTCCCCGTCACCGCCGCCGAGGGCGAGCCGGAGAACATAAAGGGCTACGTCAACTTCAAGGACATAGTCACGGCCCTCAAAATGGGCGCTCAGTCGGGCACCGTGGCGTCCATAACCCGCCCGATAGAGAAGATCCCCTGCGGCATGACCGCGTCAAAGGCGCTTGAGAAGATGACCAACGGCAATATCCACATGGCCGTGATCACGGAGGACGGGGGGCGCGTGCTGGGTCTGCTGACGCTGGAAGACATCATACACCAGTTGACGGGCGAGATAAGCGACGAGTACGACAGGCTCCCGGCGCATCTCTATCCCAGCGGCGACGGCCTCATAGCCGGCGGGGCCGCGAAGATAAAGGACGTCTTCCGCCGCCTGCACCTGGCCACCCCCGCCGAGAACGACATCCTGGCCCTCTGGGTCGAGCGCAGGCTGGGCCGCCCGCCCAAGGGCAGCGAGGCGCTGAAGATCGAAGGCCTGACCATACTGGTGCGCAAGACGCGCCGCCACAAGCTGCTGGAAGCCTATATCAGCAAAGACTGACTCTCCCTATTTTGTAGAATATCCTCCCGCGGGGCATGGTGAAATGGTATCACGCGTGCTTTGGGAGCATGAGTCCTGGGTTCGATTCCCTGTGCCCCGACCAGATCTTATGACAAAACGCAGCGGCCTTATACCGGCCGCGTTAACGGACGCCGCCAGCAGCGGCGGCAGCAGGAAAATGAGCCTCATGACCTGGAGAAAAGCTTGAGCCCCGCGATTCCGGCCAGTATCAGGAAAATACAGAGGACTTTTACCCATTCGCGCGGCTCGCCCAGGAACAGCATGCCGGCGATAGCCGTGCCAGCCGCGCCGATGCCGGTCCAGACGGCGTAGGCCGTTCCGATAGGCAGAGAGCGGACGGCCAGTGAGAGCAGGTAGAGGCTCACCGCCATGGACCCGATCGTCCAGACGCTGGGCCAGAACCGCGTGAAGCCGTGGGTGAACTTCAGCCCCACAGCCCAGGCTATCTCCAGAACCCCCGCAGCGGCGAGGTAAAGCCATGGTGTCATGCTGTGATTTTAACATAAGCCGGAGGGCTGAGGCCCGCCGGCGCCATATTTGATAATGTTTCACGGAGGGAATATATGACCAAGGACCCGACACGCTCGCGCACCGTTCTCTACGCCCTGCCCTCCGATTTCACGGACTGGCGCAGGGCCGGCCGCGCCTCGGTTCCGGCCGGCGGCTTCCCGGTCTTAAGGGGAGGCGCGCGCGGTTCCGCGCTCGGCTCTCCCGCGGCGGACGCGCCGCTGCCCTTCGACCAACTTATACTGTCGGTCAACGCCTCGATCAAGGGAGGCGGGACCCTGCGCGCCGAAGTCTCGGTACGGCAGAAAGGGTGGTCCCCCTGGTTCGCCATGGCGGAATTGCGCGGCGCCGAAGGTTCCAGCGTCAGGTCGAAGCCGGTACCGCAGGGCGAAGTGGGACAGGACCTCCTCAGGCTGGCCCGGCGAGCCTCCGCCTTCAGGCTGCGCTTCCTCCTCTCAGGCCCGGCCGGCTCGCGGGCCGAGATAAAACTGGCCGCCGTATGCCTGACGGACTCCGCAATCGCCTATTCGGACTCCGCCATGGACCGGGGCCCTTACACCGGCGCTTTTTCGCTCAAGGTAAATCCCGTTTCCCAGATGCGCCTGCCCCATCCGCGCTGCAAGGACATGTGCAGCCCGGTCTCGGTATCGATGGCGCTCGCGGGCATAGGACTGCCGACGGAGCCGCTGCGGCAGGCCGCCGCGGCCAGGGACAGGGCGGCGGACATATACGGCAACTGGACGCTCAACGCGCGCGCGGCCTCGCTGCGCGGAGCCGCGGCCTGGTATACCCGCTTCAACACCTTCGCCGAGGCCGAGGCCGTAATCCGGCGCGGCCTGCCCCTGGCCGTCAGCCTCACCTTCGGTCCCGGCGAACTGCGGGGCTCGCCGCTAAAAAAAGGCACTCGCGGGCACTTCGTCCTTCTCAAGGGCTTCGACGCCGCCGGCAACCCGGTCTGCAATGAGCCGGCGGTAAAGACCGGCCGCGCCGAGCGGACCTACCGCCGCAGGGAGTTCGCCCGTGCCTGGTTCCGCAACAAGTACGGCGCGGCGTATGTCATAGTCCGGGATCCGGCCGTATTCGCGGCAGTAGCCGCCCCCGTGGAATCCCTCTATTCCTCTCCGACCTTCACCCCGGCCCAGAAAAAGAAGCGGATAGAATCCCAGTTGCTGATGAACGAGGCCGTACGCCAGCTTTCCCGCTCCCGCGGCTGGACCAGGGTCGAGGCGCTGGAGCAGCCCCACAAGTCGGGCCCGCACCGCGGGCCTTCTGGCTGCTATACCGGTTTCGTGCGGGCCGGCGCTCTGCGGGCGGACCCGCTCCCGCCGCCGAATTACTGCGTGGGCGCCAAGTCCGCCGCGGCGTCATGCGGAGGGAACAAGCTCGCCCTTTCCGCCGGCACGCGCTTCTACGCGGCTCCCGCGGGCAGGGGACTGCTGCGCGCCTGGCTGGCCGGGGGCCGCCTGGCGCTTATAAAAAGATCGGATTGTCCGCCCTTCCCCCGGCCTGACCGGGGAGAGCCCGCCCTGCGGCGCGGCGTATTGTCCGCAGCAAGGCAATTCCTGGGGGATAAGTATTTCTGGGGCGGACGCTCGCATCACGGTCCCGACTGCTCCGGCCTCGTAGGCCTGGCCTGCCGCGTCAGCGGCCTGGACCTGCCGCGCAACGCCGAAGACCAGTGGCGCCTCTCGGCGCCGCGGCGCTGGCGGGACCTGCTGCCGGGCGACCTGATATTCTCCTCTGCCCCGGGAAAGCCGCGCGACATAGACCATGTCATGTTCTATACCGGGGGCGGCCGCCTGCTGGAGGCGACCCGCGAATCCGGCGACGTCAGGGAGATCCCTTTCGAAAAAAAATTCGGCTCGCGGCCCCCGGGCGGCGCCGTAAAATACGAATTCCGGGGCAGGACCGTTTATTTTGCCGGGCTGGGCGCGCCGCATGGCCGAGACGCCGGGTCCCTGCGGAAGGGCTTAGCGCCATGACCGGAAGGGAGCGCCTGGCCGGAATAATAAGAGGCCTGAAGAAGGCCTACCCCGACGCCACCTGCTCGCTGGACCATAAGAGCCCTTACCAGCTGCTGATGGCCACCATACTCTCGGCCCAGTGCACCGACGAGCGGGTCAACAGGACCACCCCGGCGCTCTTCAAAAAATACCCGGGGCCGGCCGCGATGGCGGCGGCCCCGCTGGCCGACCTGGAGCGGCTGGTGCGCTCCACCGGCTTCTACAAGAACAAGTCGCTTTCATTGAAAGAAGCCTCCGGGGCCATAGCGGAGCGCTTCGGCGGCGAAGTGCCCCGCACGATGGACGAGTTGCTCACGCTGCGCGGCGTGGCCCGCAAGACGGCCAATGTCCTGCTGGGCACCGCCTACGGGATAGCCGAAGGCGTCGTGGTGGATACGCACGTGAAAAGGCTGGCCTTCCGGCTGGGCCTTACGCGGCACACGGACCCGGAAAAGATAGAGCGGGACCTCATGAAGGCCCTCCCGAACGAACACTGGATATGGTTCGCCCACTCCCTGGTTCTGCACGGCCGCGCCGTCTGCGACGCGCGCAAGCCCCGCTGCGGGGAATGCTCCCTGGCGAAGTTTTGCCCGAAGAAAGGCGCGGCTTAGACTTTTCCGCCGCTGCGGGCGCGGCGCGCGGAAGGATTGAGGCGGCGGTGGGCCTTATCCACCTGCCTCCCGTTCAGAAGGCAATAGTAGAAGAAGCCGCCGTCGTGCCTTTACGATGCAGTAAGGGCACTGCCCGAGTCTCATCCCCCCCCGGGAAACGAGGTCCTCCCTCAGACCTCGTTGAGTTCAAGTATCCTGTCCAGCCGGAACGACCTCTCTCCGCCGCGCAGAGTGCAGCGAGCCCTCAGGCATTCCCTGGCGCAGCCGCCGGAGCCCACGCTGGAGAGGGAGACGGGCCTGACGACGCGCCGCGTGGTCTCGTCCCCCGCGCTCAGGTAGACCAGCTCCACGCTCCGCCCTTCCTTTATGGCCCGCCGCAGCCCGTCGGCCACTCCGGTACGGGAGGGACCAGCCGTCCCGGCGGGCGCCGCCGGCTTGGGCGCGTCGTAGGGGAAAGAGGAGGCCGCAGCCGGGAGAGAGGCCGGGGCGCATATCCTACTCATGAACTCGGCCACGCGGGCGTCGGTACGGGCGTGCCAGGGGCGCACCGGGTGGCGCAGCACTATGCCCTCCAGCGTGCGGCAGCGGCTTAAAGCGACATAGAGCTGGCCGCTGGCGAAGATTCCTCCCTCCAGGTCCAGCACCATCTTCCCGAAGGTCTTCCCCTGGCTCTTGTGTATGGTGACGGCCCAGGCTAGGCGCAAGGGCAGCTGCATGAAGACGCCGGCGGTCTCGGTCTTGAGCCGGCCTGATTTTTCGTCGTAAGCGTAGCGCAGGAGTTCCCAGGTATGCGGGCCGACGGCGACAACCGGGCCCGTCTCCAGCCGAACCCTGGCCGCGCCCGGTTCCAGCGCCGTCACCACGCCCATCGTGCCGTTGACCCAGCGGCCGCCGGGGTCGTTGTTGAGCATCATGACCTGCGCGCCGGCCTTGAGCTCCAGGCTCCCGGCGGTGGGCAGGGCTCCCTCGTCGAACTCCCCGTCGAGGAACCCCTCATAGAAGCCCGAAGGCGAGCGCAGGCCGGCCAGCCGCTCGGCGTTGAGGTCGGCGGCGCGCTGGTTGGTGGTGGTCAGCTGAACCCAGAGCTCGCCTGCCGGAGGCTCGAAGCGGGGCAGGCAGCGGGCGTTGAGGGCAGCCAGCTGCGCCGGGGTGGCCTCGGCGTCGCGCACGGCGTTGAGGAGGCCGATGAAACCGCCGTCGCTCTGGCGGTAGACTTTTTTGAGCTCCACCACGTCTAGGCGCAGGCCGCCGAGGACGCGCGAGTCGAAAAAATAATTCCCGGCATAGGCCCGGGAGAAAGCCTCCCGTTCCGTGCTCTTGAGCACAGGCGGCAGCTGGTGAAGATCGCCTATCAGCACGGCCTTGACCCCGCCGAAAGGCCTGTTATGGTCCTCGCGCACGGAGCGCAGGAAAACGTCGGCGCAGTCCAGCAGGTCAGGCCGGACCATCGAGACCTCGTCTATTATGAGTATCTCCAGCGCGCGGTAAAGAGCTCCCTTGCCCCGTTTCGCGGCGGCACGGGCGAGCCTGGCCGCCTTGTCGGGCGTGACGCCGGGCTTGAAACCGAAAAAGGAGTGTATCGTCTGGCCGCCGACGTTCAGGGCGGCCACTCCCGTCGGGGCCAGCACGGCCTGCGCGCGGCGGGAGTTTTCCTTGAAGAGCCTCAGCAGCGTGGACTTGCCGGTGCCCGCGCGGCCCGTTATGAAGACGCACCGCGACGGGCCCTCCAGCAGGTCGAGCGCCCGCCTGAACTCGGGATTTATCTCTATGTGTTCCCGCATCTCGTTACTTATAAAACGGGGGGGCGGCAGCGTGGTGTCGGCCCGCCCGGGCAAAAGGACCGTTCAGAGGTCGGTTATGTCCTGGAAGATGACCCCGGCCCCTACTATCCCCCCGTCCGGGCCCTTCATGTTTATCGAACTGTACCCGATCACGCGGCCGGAGCCGTTGACCTGGCACTTGAATTCCTGGCGCCTCACCGTCCTGCCGGTCTTGAGCACGTCGCCCAGGGCGTTGACCAGGTCGGGGCAGAGGTTGAAGAGCTCTATTATCTTCCTGCCCACGAATTCCTCGGAAGTGCCCAGTATGTCGCGCGCTTTGGGGTTGAAGAAGATGATCTTAGCCGCCTGGTCGACTCCGATGAAGCCGCCGGAAAGGTTGTTGATGGTGCTCTCGCCGCGGGCGTTAAGCTGGGAGACCGTCGCCTCCAGGCGGCTTACGTAGAGGCGCTGGCAGAAATGCCGCAGGGCGGCTTCGGCGAAGGCCGTATCCTCGGGGCTGAAGGCCCCCCGCACGGGGTTAATATACTCCAGCACGCCGCCGAGCCGGCCGCCGAAGAAACAGGGCAGGGCCAGGGCGGCCCTGGTCACGAAACCGCTGCCCTTATCCACTTTTTTGGTGAAGCGGGGGTCGTTCTCGGCGTCGTTGACGACCAGGGTGTCCCCGCTCTCCGCGCAGAAGCCGACTATCCCCTGGTAGCCGAAGCTCAGGCCGACCAGGTCCGCGCCGACGGGACCGATCGCCTTCCTGAAGATCAGCATCTTCTTTTCGGGGTCGGCTTCGAAATAGCTGACAGAGTGGCAGCCCATGTACGAGGCGGACTTGCGGACGAAGTTGTCCCAGGCTTCGTCCTCCGAGCGGAACGGGGCGTCTATGTCCCTGAGCAGCGCGGACAGGTGGGCCAGTCTTTCGCTCATCTCTTCCCCCTCTGTTTCTTTTCCGCCCCGGCCGCCGGCTGAGGCGGCGCGCCCGCGAAATCCAGCAGGCCCGCGGCGACAGCCTCGGCCAGCTTCTCCTGGAAAGCCGGCCTGTTGAGGAGTTCCTCCTGGTCCGGCATTATCATGTGCGCGTGTTCGATCAGTATCGCGGGCATCTGGGTCATGCGTACCACGTGGTAGTCGCCGAAGCGCAGGCCTTCGTCCGGCAGGTTTATGGAACGCAGGAAAGAACGGTGCACCGCGCGGGCCAGGCCGAAGCTGTGCGGATGATAGTGATAGACCGAGAAGCCACGCGGCGAGCCGAACGGGTCCTCGCCGTCGGCGATGGCGTTATTGTGAAGGCTTATGAAGAGGTCGCCGCCGTTCTCCAGGGCCAGCCGGGGCCTGTCGGTCAGCTCGACGTTCTCCTCGCCCGTCCTGGTCATGTAGACGGCGGCGCCCAGGGATTCCAGGCGTGACCTGAGCCTGGCGGCCAGGGCCAGGTTGACGTCCACCTCGAAAGTGGCCATGGGTCCGACCGCGCCGTCGAGCCAGCAGCTCTCGGGCAGCGCTTCGTAGGCCAGGTCTTTCATCGGGATGCGGACATTGTCGCGGCACCTGTAGAACCGGGAATGACCGGGGT
Organism: uncultured Elusimicrobiaceae bacterium; assembly: GCA_964631475.1. Lineage (GTDB taxonomy): Bacteria > Elusimicrobiota > Elusimicrobia > Elusimicrobiales > UBA9959 > UBA2231. The sequence goes on from CAZVWK010000004.1 coordinate 26,163, forward strand.
CCAGCACCACTTTCAGCCCCGCCAGCGGCTTCGGCCATTTCAGAGCGAAGGCCGGCGGGCCTTTCAGGTCCAGTTGCAGGCCGCGCGGTCCGTAGGAGACATTGTAGCCCCAGAGGGGGCGCGCCAGCCTGAAATTTATCTCGGCGTAACCCGCGCCCTGCCTCATCTCCACCTTGCCGACCAGGGTGTCGGACGAATCATAGACAACCCAGTTGGTGTGCAGGCGGGTATAATAAAGCTTCAGCCGGAGAGTGTCACCTTCGTGCTCGACTGAATACGGGACCTTCTCGTAGACCGTCACCAGGGCGGAGGAACCGGCGCCCTGGGCCTTGAGCCTGATGGCGCCCGTCTTGGTCCTGGGCGCCGCCCCCCGGCCTACGGCGGAGACCTTGTTCTCCTCCACCCAGGCGTGTTCCGAGGGCGTCAGCCAGACCCGGCGCATGCCGCCGGTGCGCCCGTCGGAAGCCAGCTTCACGCCGCTGGAGAGGAACAGGACATACCCCCCGTCCTCGGCGCTGCGGAGGTTGACCGAGTCGGTGGAAACCTCCACGAGCGTGAACTTATCCAGGATGTCCACCTTCACGTCCCGGCCGGACTTCCCGCTGTGACGGAGCATGCCGCCGAACCGGGCGGCCAGTTTAAGTCCGCGGCCACTGTCGCCCTCGCGGACCCGGTAGCTGCCGTAATAGCGGCCCGAGCCGGACGGGATCTCGACCATCTTCTCGTCTTCCGCCACGTTTCCCAGGGAAAAAGACACTTCCCTGCCGGGCTCTCCGGCGGCGTGGACGTTGAGATAGTCGCCCGGCGAGAGCTCCAGGTCGGAAGAGGGAGAGACCAGCTCTAGGGCCGGGCGCGGCTTCTCCGAGCCGTTCTGCGCGGCCGGCCCTATCCTCACCTTGCGGGCCAGGAAAGTGGTGGCGTAATCAGTGCCCCCCTCGCGCAGCTCGCAGTTGAAGGAGAACTCCCCCGGTTTTACCGGCAGGTAGGCTATGAACCCGCCGTTGGTATGGGGCCTGACGCGCTCGCCGTTGATGAAGAACGGGGCGGTCGCCGGGCTGACGGCGCCGAAAATGAAGGTCCTGCCCACCAGCGGCAGCTGCTGGTTTTCCCGGGGATAGGAGACTTTTATCTCTCCGGCCCGCGGGGGGGCGGCCAGGGCCGGCGCCAGCAGAAGGAGGCTAAGTATCGTGGTGTATTTCATTTTGTTAAAGTTTAGGCAACACAAAGTTAACAGGGTCCGTTTATTATAATACATATCGCCCGTATGAAAAACGCCGTCCTGCTGATAACGCTCCTTCTCTGCCCCGCAGTCCGCGCGGCGGATTTCACCGCCCTCAACCCTGGGGGCAGGGCCAACGGCATGGGCACGGCCTTCGGCTCCCTCGCGGACGACGCCTACGGCATATTCTACAACCCGGCCGGACTCTCCGGCATGGGTTACCTCGAGGCCGGCGGCGGCTTCGCCAGGCGGCTCCATCCCGCGCGGCCCGTTGGCGAGGCGGACTTCGTCTATGTTCGCCCCAACCCGGACGTGGAGAACAAGGCGGCCGGCTTCGGCTACCACGCGCTGCGCCAGGGCGGCCAGGGGGAGAAGGACACCTTCCTCTTCGGCCAGGGCCAGCGGTTCACGCTGAAATATTTCCAGCAGCCGGTCTGGTGGGGCTACAATTTCCGTATAACCAGCCTGCGCTATCCCGCCGGCAGCCCCGAAGGCGGCAGCAGCGGCAAGAGCCATCTCGGCCTGGGCGGCGACGCCGGGGTACTGCTCTCGTCCAACAACGGCCTGCGCACCGGACTGGTCCTCTCCGACCTCAATTTCGGACTGGGGAGGTCTTTCACCACCATCACCCTGGCCAACTCGATACGCTGGAAGGGAGTGCTCTTCGCGCTGGACCTGCGCGTGCGGGGCGGCCGCGCCGGGTTCTTCCCGGGCCTGGAGAAGCCGCTTTTCAACGACCTGCTGCGGCTGCGCGCAGGCAAGGGAGTGGCGCTGGGCGGCGTGGACTACCTGGCGACCGGCCTGGGCATCAACTTCCTGCCCTGGGTGATAGACCTGACGGCCTCGCTGCCCTGGAAAGGGTTCCACCTTCAGGGCGGGGTCTACGAGGTCAGCGTGGTCCACCGCTTCGGCGCGCCCACTTTCAGCGAGCGCTTCGTCGGCGACGCCGCCGGCCGCGCGCGGGAGCTCCGGGAACAGATAGACGGCCTGCGGCAGCAGCGCCTCGCCCTGGAGAATTCCATAATGACGCTGCGCGTCAACAAGGGCGTCATGGAGTCGGAGCTGGCGCAGAGCCAGTCCCGCCTGCGCGACCTAGAGGACAGGCTCAAGGATACGGAGGTCTCCGTCCTAGACGCCCAGTTCCGCCTGGATAACCCTCCCCCGCCGCCCCCGCCCGCGGCCAGGGCGAAAGCCCCGGAGAAATGGCCTAGGCGCCACACCGTGCTGCCCGGCGAGACACTGCGTTCCATATCTTCTAAATACTACGGCAACCCCAATCTCTGGGAGCGCATCTACCAGGCCAACGAGAAGAACATTTTCCGGGGCCTGCCGCGGGAGGGTTCGGTGCTGGAGATACCGCCGCCGACCGCGAAATAAAATTATGCCCACCGTACAGATAATCTCCTCGTCCGAAAAGGACAAGAACATACTCCAGGGCGCTTTCGCGGACCTGGGAGCGGAGACCATCTTCTCCCTGGACCTCAACGACGCTCTGGCAATATTCGAGCGGGTGCGGCCCCGTGCCGTCTTTATCGCCGACGGCGAGGACCCCCCCTCTGAAATAAAGATAAGGGAGATATTAAGGATAGCTCCTTTCATGCCGGTCGTGGTCATGCTCAAGCGCCGCGACGCCGCCCGGGCGGTCGCGCTGATGAAACTGGGCGCCTTCGACTGCGCCCAGTCCCCCTGGACCCCGGAGGAACTGCGCCCGCTGCTCAAAAAAGCCCTCAAGCTCAGCGGCACGGCGCTGGCCGTGGCTCCCCCTCCGCCGGACACCATGCGCAAGATAGTCCTGGCCGCCGGGGCGCTGGCCGCGGGGCTCTTCCTCTTCGCCCTGGGCTACGGGCTCTCGCAGCACCGCAAGGCCGAGGCGGCCCGGATACCGGACACAGTGGAGCTGCCCTATTCACACCCGGCCGGGATAGCCTTCGCCGACGGAGAGGTGCTGGTGGCCGACTGGTACACGCAGTCGGTCTACCGCCACTCCGCAGAGGACTACAAGATCAACGGCGTGACCAGTTTCCCCGACCTCACCCCCGTGGGCCTGGGGCATTCCGCCGACAATCTCTGGCTGGCCACGGCCGACGGCGTCATAGAGCGCCGCTCCCGCGACAAGCGGCTGACCAGGGTGGCCTCGGTGAAGCACGGGATGTCCGCGCTGACCGGGCTCTGCTTCGACGGGCTCTATGTCTGGACCGCCGACGGCAAAAAGGGGCTTCTCCAGAAGCGCATGAACAACGACGATATGCGCGTGCTGGGCGAATATTCCTACCGCGGCGAACTTGCGGCCTTCACCTGCGACCGGGACTTCCTCTGGGCCGCGGACTCCAAGTCCGGCGAGATAATAAAGTTCCCCCTGGACAACCCGGAGAAGTCCGCCGCGTCCGTGTCAGTAGCCGAACTCTCCGACCGCGCTTTCCGCGCTACGGCGCTGGGGACCGACGGCTCGCATGTCTGGCTCGCGGGCGAAAGGGGCGGCAAGGGACTGCTGATAAAGAAAAATGCGGGATTTTAACTCCAAGGACTATATACCGGCATGGATACGCCTGCCCCACGGAGCCCCCCCCGCCTGGGGCAGGCTCTCGCGCATAGACCCCTCCGGCTGCGAGCTGGTAACCCGCTTCGAGCTGAAGGAGGGGTCCGGCGCCGCCCTGGAGTTCGAACTGGGGGACGAGACTTTCTCCGACATCATGTCCCGCGTCCGCTCCCGCCGCCGCGACGCCGAGGGCTACTTCACCTACGGGATAGCCTTCACTAACGAACTGCAGAAGAAGAACCTGGAACTGGCCCTCGGAAGGATCCGCTGATTGGGGACACCAGCATGGCGTCCCCAAATTATATAATTGAACCGTGGAGAGGAAGAAAAAGATCCTCGCGGCTTCGCTGGCGGCGCTGGTCCTGGCCGGCGGCGGCGCTTCCTTTTTACTTGCCCGCAAATACGGCGGCCTGGGCGGCGCCGTTGCGGCCGCGCTGGCCGAGACCGCGGCGAAGAAAGCGGGCCGGGAACTCAGGATAAAGTCGTTCTCTTTCTCGCCCCTGGCCGGGATGACCCTGCGGGGCGTGGAGGTCTCGGAAAGGCCTTCGTTCAGGAAAGGGGTTTTCTTCTCGGCCGAGCGGGTCCGGCTCGCCATGCCCCTGCTCCCGCTCCTGCGCGGCTCCGTCGTCTTCTCCGCGGCCGAGTTCGAGGGGGTTTTCTTCAAGCTGCGCGAGAAGGACGGAGAGTGGAACTTCAGGGACCTCCTGGACCTGCTGCCCGAAACGGTCAAAGGCCTGCACCTGACCTGGAACGCGAGGGAGCTCGCCTTCCGGGGAGCCCGGATACAGGCCGATCTGATGACGTCCGGCCTCTCGCTGGACATGAGCGAGACGGACGTCTCGCTGAAGCATCACTCCTCATTCGGAGGCAATTTCAGAATAGAGGCCGGCGGCCGGGCCGGCACGGCCTGGGATGGCCGGCTGTTCACGGGCGCCTACAGGGCCAAAGCCGACCTGAACTTCACTCCGCTGGGGCTGGATTCCTCCGCCGGCGGGCTGGAGATGTCCGGCCTGGAGCTCGGCGACATGCGGCTCGGATCGCTGGAAGCCGACTGGAAATTATTCAGGATAGGCCGCGGGGCTCAACGGAACTATTCGCTGAAGCTGGAGGCGGAGGATTTTTTCTCGCCGGGCTACCGCAGTTCCTTCAGGGACTCGGTGGACACGGGGCTCAAGTCTCTTTTCGCAGCCCTGGGGGCCGCGCCGCCCAGGATAGACGATATCAGGGCCGAACGTCTCTCCGCTCGCGCTTCTCTAAAGGGCGGCCGGCTGCGGGTGGAGGAACTGCGTCTCGAGGCCGATTTCGCCTCCCTGCGCGCCGCCTTCGCCGCCGGCGCCGGGCAGGAGACGGAGTTCGAGATAGAGGCCGGGGCCGCCGGAAAAAAGTTCAAGGCCAGGGCCTCGGGCGCCGACGCCCGCCCGAAGGTGGAGCCGGAGCTGTCGCAGTCGCTCAGGGAGTCGCTGCTCTCAGCCAGGCGGGCACTGAAAGATTTTTTCACAGCGAAGCTGAAGATTTGAGGAGGAAGATATGCCTAAGAAAGTCATCGTGATAGGTTCGGGGCCCGGCGGCTACCCGGCCGCACTGCGCCTTAAGGACCTGGGGGCCGAGGTCTCCGTAGCGGAGTCCTGGGATTTCGGCGGCACCTGCCTCAACCGCGGCTGCATCCCGTCGAAAGCCTTCCTCGACACCGGCCACCGCGTCCACGCCTTCGAAGCGCTCAGGAAACTGTTCAGGGACGGCTCCGGCGCCAGCTTCGCCCCGGACATGCTCGACTGGGACAAGGTCAAGGCCCGCCGCGCCGATGTCGTCTCGAAGATACGCGGCTCGCTGGAGAAGCTTTTCCAGGCGAAGAAGATAGAGGTCCTCCGGGGCCGCGCCGTCTTCAGCGGCCCGGACGAAGCAACCGTGACCGGCCCGCAGGGCGAGTTTAAGAGGACTTTCGACGCGGCGATACTGGCCGCCGGCACCCGCCCGTCCTTCCCCCCGCCCTTCGACGCTTTCAAGGAACAGCTGACGGATTCGGACCGCGTCTTCGACCTGCCGCGGCTGCCCAAGTCCATGCTGATAGTCGGCGGCGGAGTCATCGGGCTGGAGTTCGCCTGCTTCTTCAACGCAGTGGGCGTGAAGGTGGAGGTGCTGGAACTGCTGCCAGACATACTGGCCGGAGAGGACCCGCAGGTCACGCGCGCGGTGCGCGCGTCTTTCGAGAAGCGGGGCGTGAAGTTCCATTTCGGAAAAAAGACCGCGAAAGTTGAGCTAAGCGGCGGGATTAAAGCCGCGATACTGGAGGACGGCACGCGGCTCGAGGCCGAAGAGATACTGGTCGGCGCCGGCCGCGCGGCGGACCTGGAGGGGATGGGCTTGGAGAAAACAGGGCTGGAGTGGAACCGCCGCGGCGTGAAAGTGGACGGCGGAATGAAGACCGCCGTCCCGAACATCTACGCCGTCGGCGACGTCAACGGGCTCTCGCTGCTGGCGCACTCGGCCAGCCGGCAGGGCGAGATAGCCGCCGAGAACATCATGGGCGGCTCGCGCGAGTTCGACGAATCCATCGTGCCCAAGTGCGTCTATGCCTGGCCCGAAGTCGGGTCCGTAGGGCTCAACAAGGCGCAGGCCGAGGCCAAAGGATTTACCGTGAAGACTTCCAGGGCCTTCCACCTTGGCATAGGCCGCGCGGTCGCCTCGGACGAGACCGAAGGTTTCGCGCAGCTGGTATTCGACGCGGCCGACGACACGGTGCTGGGCGCCCAGATAGTGGGCGGGCCGGCCACCGAGCTCATCCATGTGCTGGCGCTGGCGGTGAAGCTCAAACTCAAACGCGGGGACCTCAAGGAGATAATTTACGCGCATCCGACGATGGCCGAGGCCATACACGAGGCGCTGCACAAATGAAGCTGATCTCCTGGAACGTCAACGGCTACCGCGCCGTGCTGAAGAAGGGCTTCCCGGACTTCCTGAAAGCGGAGAAGCCGGATATACTCTGCCTGCAGGAGACCAAGGTCTGCGAGGAACAGCTGACGCCGGCCGATACGGCTTTCCCCGGCTATACCGCGGCCTGGCGCTGCGCCGAACGAAAAGGCTACAGCGGCGTGGGCGTCTTCTTCCGCCAGGCCCCCCTGGAGATAAAAAAAGGCTTCGGCGAGCCGCGCTTCGACAATGAGGGCCGCACCATCTGGCTGGAATACCCGGAGTTCCACCTGCTCAACGTCTATTTCCCCAACGGCGGCCAGGGACCGGAGCGGATAAAGTACAAGCTGGAGTTCTACGAGGCCTTCCTAGAGCATATAGAGAAACTGAAGAAGAGCGGCAAGGCTGTTCTTTTCTGCGGAGACGTCAACACCGCGCACAAGGAAATAGACCTCGCCCGGCCGAAGGAGAACGAGAAGAACACCGGCTTCCTGCCCGAGGAAAGGGCCTGGCTCGACAAGATCGTGGAAAAAGGCTGGGTGGACACTTTCCGCGAGTTCGACAAGGAGCCGGGGCGGTACACCTGGTGGGACTACAAGACGCGCGCCCGCGAGCGGAACGTCGGGTGGCGCATCGATTACTTCTTCATAAATAAAGAGAAGGCTCCCCTCGTTAAGGGAGTCTTTATCCTGCCCGCCGTGCAGGGCTCCGACCACTGCCCGCTGGGAATAGAGCTGGGGCTCTGACCCATCTTGTCCCCCCTTTTCCATATTTGTTATAAATAGGAGAAGTTCCCCCTTAGGATCCAGCAGGAGGCAACATGTCCGCCACGCAGACCTTACGCCGCACAGCCTTAAACGAGACCATGAGGAAGTACGGCGGCAGGATGGTGGATTTCCACGGCTGGGAGCTTCCGATACAGTTCTCCGGCATCCTCAAGGAGCACGAGGCCGTCCGCAATTCCGCGGGCATATTCGACGTCAGCCACATGGGCCAGGTCTTCATTACGGGCGCCGACGCCTTCAAGCTCCTTCAGCAGACCAACGCCAACGATCTGCGCAAGGCCACCCCGGGCAAGGGCGTCTACTCACACGTCACCAACGAGAAGGCGGGGCTCGTGGACGACATCATCGCTTTCTGCCTGGCCGCCGACCGCTACCTGGTCATAGTCAACGCCGCCGCCGCGGCGAAGGACTACGAATGGTTCAAGTCCCACGGGGCTAAGATGCACGTCAAAGTCGAGAACAGGAGCGACGACTACTCGATGGTCGCCGTGCAGGGGCCCAATGTCCCCCGGATGTTCGGGCAGTTCGCGCCCGAGGCGCTCAAGCTGCCCCGCTTCGGCATAGTTGAGAAGGAACTTTTCGGCGAGCACTGCTATGTCAGCCGCACCGGCTATACCGGCGAGGACGGCTTCGAGGTGACCGCCCCCCACAAAGTCATCGTCCAGATCTGGGAGCGGATGATGGAACTGGGCAAGCCCTACGATATCGTACCCTGCGGCCTGGGCGCCCGCGACACGCTGCGCCTGGAATCGGGCTACCTGCTCTACGGGCAGGACGTGGACGACGAACACACGACCTACGAGTCCAATTACGGCTGGGTGGTCGCGCTGGACAAGGGCGATTTCATCGGCCGCAATATACTGGCCGCCCAGAAGACCGACGGCGTGCGGCGCCGCCTGACCGGGCTGACCCTTTCCGGCGGCGTGCCGCGCCCCGGCTGCAAGGTCTTCCTGGACGGGAAAGAGATAGGCACGCTGGCCAGCGCCACCTACTCCCCCACGCTGAAGAAGGGCATAGGCGTCGGCTACCTGACGCCCGCCGACCTCAGGCCCGGCGCGGCCCTGGAAGTCGAGATACACGGCCGCCGGGTGCCGGCGGAAGTTTCGAAGGTCCCTTTCCACCGGGGCACGGCCTTCGCCAAGACGCTTTACACCGGCGCCTGAGCCGGCAAGGATCGCAGAGCACAGTCCAAGGAGAAAAACATGCCTGAAGCGGAAGAACTCAAGTACACCAAGACCCACGAATGGCTGCACCTCGCAGGCAGCGAGGGCACGGTCGGCCTCTCCGAGCACGCCCAGAAAGAAATGGGCGACATAGTTTTCGTCGAACTTCCCAAGCCCGGCCGCCGGTTGGAGAAGGACAAGCCCTGCGCCGTGGTCGAGAGCGTCAAGTCCGCCTTCGACATCTACTCCCCGCTCAACGGTACGGTCGTCGCGGTCAACGACGGCGTGACCGGCGACCCGGCGCTAATCAACCAGTCCCCGCTCGAGAACGGCTGGCTGTTCAAGATCAAGGCCGACAACCCGGCCGAGGCCGGCGGACTCATGGACTTCGCCGCCTACGGCGACTTCCTCAAGCAGAACACGCATTAAGTCTTTTAAAAGGACGCGCTGCAGGCGGCCGTGGCCCCGGGCGGGGCGCCGCCGCCGGCAGCGGACACCATGCGGCATGGCGTCCCCACAGACCCCGGACAGGAGCCCAGCAATGTACGTCCCGCACACGGAAAAAGACAAGGAGGAGATGCTCAAGGCCATAGGAGCCGCCTCCTTCGAGGACCTCGTGAAGCAGGTCCCCTCCAAGTTCCTCTGGCCCGGGTTCGCTCTTCCCGCCGAAAGCCTGGACGAGTCCCAGGCCGCGGCCAGGCTCGCCGAGCTCTCCAAAAATAACTGCCGGCCCCTGAATTTCGTGGGAGCGGGGGCCTATGAGCGCTATACCCCGGCAGCCGTAAAGACCATAATCTCCCGCGCCGAGTTCCTCACCGCCTACACTCCCTACCAGCCCGAGGCCAGCCAGGGCACGCTGCAGGCCATCTACGAGTTCCAGAGCACCGTCTGCGCACTGTACGGCATGGACTGCGCCAACGCCTCGATGTACGACGGCGCCAGCAGTTTCGCCGAAGCCGTGCGCGCGGCGGTGCGCGTGACCGGCCGGAAGAAAATAGTCTATTCCGCGGGCGTGCACCCGCAGTACATGGACACGCTCAAGACCTACGTCGCCCATTCCCCAGAATACTCCTACGTTAAAGTCCCCATGCGGGACGGGGTCATGGACAAGGAGGCGCTGCCGGCCCTCATGGAAGGCGCGGCCTGCCTGGCGGTGCAGACGCCCAATTTCCTGGGGCTCATAGAGGACATGGACGGCGTCGCCGACATGGCCAAAAAAGCCGGCGCGCTGCTGGTGGCGGCGGCCGACCCGGTCAGCCTCGGGGTCCTTAAAACTCCCGGCGAATACGGCGCCGACTTCGCCGTCGGCGAAGGCCAGAGCCTCGGCCTGCCGCTCGCCTACGGCGGCCCCTACCTGGGGCTGTTCTCCTGTAAAAAGGAGCATCTGCGCCAGATGCCCGGCCGCATCTGCGGCATGACCAGGGACAAGGACGGCAGGCGCGGCTTCGTGCTGACCCTGCAGGCCCGCGAGCAGCATATCCGCCGCGACAAGGCCGCCTCCAATATCTGCTCGAACGAGGCCCTCTGCGCCCTTGCCGCCACGGTCTACGCCGCGCTGCTCGGACCCGAAGGCATGCGCGAGCTGGCCGAAGCGAACATGGGCGCCGCCGCCCACGCGGCGGAGCGCCTGTCGGCCATAAAGGGGTGCTCCCTCAAGTTCAAAGGTCCATTCTTCAACGAGTTCGTGCTCGCCGTCCCGGGCAGCGCGGAGAAGATGCGGGCGAAGGCCTTGGGGCACGGCGTGGATATAGGCCTGCCGCTGGCGCCCCTCTACCCCGAGCTCGGCGAAACCCTCCTAGTCTGCGCCACCGAAGCGCGGACCGAGGCCGACATAGCCCGGCTGGAAGCCGCCGTCAGGGAGGCCATATGATTGGAATGAAAGAACCCGACAACCGCCTCAGCGTGGAAAAATCCGCTTCCGGCCGCCGCGGCCTGAAGATAAAGAACCCGCTACGTGAGAAGGCCTGCCTGAAGCCGGAACTTCGCCGCAAGGACAGGCCGAAGCTGCCGGAGATGTCGGAATTCGACGTGCTTCGCCACTACACGCGCCTCTCCACGCTCAACTTCTCGGTGGACACGCATTTCTACCCGCTGGGCTCCTGCACGATGAAGTACAACCCCAGGTTCAACGAGGAGGCCGCCGCACTGGAAGGCTTCGCGTCCCTTCACCCGCTGGCCCACGACGACTGCGCGCAGGGCACGCTTGAGCTGCTCCACGACCTGGGCTCCCGGCTCAAAGAACTGCTGGGCCTGGACGCGCTGACGCTGCAGCCCGCCGCCGGGGCCCACAGCGAGTTCACCGGCCTGCTGGTGGCCAAGGCGTATTTCGAGTCGAGGAAGGAAGAGCGCGACGAAATCATAGTGCCGGACTCCGCCCACGGCACCAACCCGGCCACGGCCTCGATGATGGGCTTCAAAACCGTCAACCTCGCCTCCCGCCCCGACGGCCGGGTGGACCCGGAGACGCTTAAAAAGCATCTCGGGCCGAAGACGGCCGTGCTGATGATGACCGTGCCCAACACGCTGGGCATCTTCGAGACGCAGATAGAGGAGATCTGCAAAGCCGCGCACGAGGCGGGCGCGCTGGTCTACATGGACGGAGCCAACCTCAACGCGCTCATCGGCATGGTCAAGCCCGGAGAACTGGGCATCGACATGATGCACCTCAACTTCCACAAAACCTTCTCCACCCCGCACGGGGGCGGAGGGCCCGGCGCCGGCGCCATACTCTGCCGCAGGGCGCTGGAGCCTTTCCTGCCGGTGCCGCTGGTGAAGAAAGAGGGCGGGCGCTTCGTCTCCGATTTCGGCGACGGCCGCAGCGTGGGCAAGGTAAAGGCCTTCTTCGGCAATACCGGCGTACTGGTGAAGGCCTACGCCTACATGCTGGCCCATTCCGTGAAGGAGTTCGGCGAGATAGCGAAGTGTTCCATCATCAACGCCAACTACGCGCGCTCGCGCCTGAAGGACCTCTACCCGTCGTATTCCGGGGAATACTGCATGCATGAATGCGTGCTGACCCCGGGCCCGGACCTGGCGGCCAAGGGCGTCAAAACGCTCGACGTGGCCAAGGGACTGCTCGACCGGGGGTTCCACGCCCCGACCGTCTACTTCCCCCTCATCGTCCACGAGGCGATAATGATAGAGCCTACCGAAACGGAATCGAAGGCGACGCTGGACGGGTTCATCGCCGCGATGCGGGAGATACACGCGCTTGGCGTCTCCGACCCGCAGGCGCTCAAGGACTCGCCGCATACGATGCCGGTCAAGCGCCTCGACGAGGTGCAGGCCGCGCGGCAGCCGGACTTAAGGTGGCGATGAAGGGGCTGCTGGTAGAATCTCCGGCGGAGGACGTCTACGGCCAGATGGCCATGGACGAAGCCCTCTGCGAGACCATGCCGGCTCCCTTCATCCTGCGTTTCTTCCGCTGGCGGGAGCCGGGCATCACCTTCGGCTACGCCCAGCGGGCGCGGGAGGTGGAGGCCGCGGCGGCGGAGAGGGGCCTCGCTGGCACGCCGATGACGCGCAGGCCCACCGGCGGCGGCATAGTATACCACCTCTCCGACCTGACCTTTTCGTTGATCTTCCCCTCGGAGGGAGCGGACTTCCGCCCGATGGAGGTCTACGACCGCCTGCACAGGGCCATAAACGAGGCTTACGCCGGTCTGGGCTTCGGCTTCGAACTCTCAGACGCCCGCACTACAAACTACGCGGTCAACGCGCCCGTGATGGACTGCTTCTCCAAGCCGGTCTCGCTCGATATTTTGTACAATGGCAAAAAAGTGCTGGGCGGCGCCCTGAGGAAGTTCGGCGGCCACATGCTCTACCAGGCCTCCCTCCAGACAGGGGACGCCAGGACCGGAGCGGCCCGGCACGAGGCGGCGATAGCCGGCGGGCTGGCCGCCGGGCTGGGAGCGGACTGGGAGAAGTCCCCGCTGTCGGAAGAGGCCCGCGTCAGGGCCGCGGCGCTGGCGGCGGAGAAGTACCGCTCGGCGGAATGGATAAAGCGGATATAGGAGAAACGACATGATAGCTTTCGTGCTCTGCAAGCTCATAGCCGGCCTGGAACAGAAGGCCATCGGGCAGATAAAGAGCATACGCGGCGTGAAGGACGTCTACCTGACCTTCGGCGGCTGGGACGCCATACTGGTGGCCGAATCCGACACCGTCGACAAGCTCAGCGGCCTCATCGTGCGCGAAATACGCGGCATCCACGGCGTACAGACCACGGAAACGCTGGTCACGACGAACCTTTGACCGGCGGCGGGAATCTGGTCATACGGGACCGGCGTCAAACCCGGTCCCGCGGAGTTGAATAAATGGAAAACCAGGGTTTCGGAAATCCGGCGGACAAGACGGTCCTCATAGTGGACGACGACGACAGCGTGAGAGACCTGCTCGAGTTCATAGTCCGCAAGGAAGGCTTCAAGGTGGAGAAAGCGGCCGACGGCGAGGAAGCCCTCGAGAAGGCCCGCTCCGTTTCCCCCGACCTCATACTGCTGGACCTGATGCTGCCGCGCTTCGGCGGCTTCGAGATACTGCGCGAGCTCCAGACTGACGATACCTCGGATATACCGATAGTCATCATAACGGGCCGCTACACCGACCGCTCCACCTCCGACATGATCAAGCAGGAGCCCAACGTGAAGGACTTCATAGAGAAGCCCGTCAGGCCGCCGGTACTCGCCGCCCTGATACACAAGATCCTCAGGACCCAGCCCCCTAGGAAACCCCAGCCCTAGTCGATGAAAAAGACCGCCGCGGCCCTAGCGCTGCTCCCCCTGACCGCGGGAGCGCTCTGGGCGCTGCTGGGCCCGGTCGGCGCGCTACTGCGATCGGCCGAGAACACCTGGCCCTTCCTGCTGGGGGCCGCGGCCTACCTGCCCTTCGGCCTGGCTTCGCGCGGCTCGGGCAAGGCGTATATACTGGCTCACGAACTCTCTCACGCCGCCGCGGCCGCGCTCTGCGGCATAAAGGTTGGAAAGATCTCGGTAGGCGGGCGCGCCGGCCACGTCACGCTCTCCGGCAGCAACGCTTTCGTGGACCTGGCGCCCTATTTCGTTCCTCTCTACGCCCTGTCGGCGGCGCTGGCCTACGGCCTTGCCCTCTACTTCTTCGACCTTAGCCCCTGGCGGGCCTGGTTCACCGCCCTGACCGGGTTCCTGCTCTCGTTCCACCTGGTAAATACCGCGGCGGTCATGGCCGGCCCGGTGCAGAGCGACTTCCGCAAGGCCGGAGGGGTCCTTTTCTCTTTCTCCCTGGCGCTGCTGGCCAATGCCCTCTTCCTGGCGCTTTGCCTTAAGGCCCTCTATCCGGAGACCTTCTCCCTGAAGGCCTATTTCGCCTCGGCGCTCGCGCGCGCGTCCGATATCGCGGAGGCGGTGAGGCGGCTTTTGGAGGCCGCGGCCAATACTGCTAAAATGTACATCGGATGATATTCAGGGGCATCAAGATCTCCGTCGGGTTCTTTCTCCGTTTGACGCTGCTGCTGGCCATAGCAGGCGTCTTCCTTTTCCTGGCCGGCACCGTAGCCGTCCGGATACTGTTCACCCCGGCCGACCTCAAGGCCCTGGCCCTTAACCAGTTGCAGGAAGCCTTCATCCGCCCGATCAGCATAGAGAGCGCCAGTTTCTCGTACAAGGGAGACATCCACATAAAAGGGCTGAAGGTCTTCCGTTCGCCCAAGCACGGCGAAGGAATCTTCATAAAGGCCGACCACATCTACGCGTCCTATTCGCCCCGGGCGCTGCTTGGGAACTCCATAGAGCTGCGCCGGCTGGTACTGGTCTCCCCGGAGATAAACGCGCGGCGCCTGCCCGACGGCTCCTGGAACTTCACCGACATCCTCTACTCCTACGCGCAGAAGGAGCGGTCCGACCGGGCCCTGACCATAAAGGACGCCGAAATAAAGGACGGGGTGGTCAAGGTCTTCGATCCCGACGGCCGCCAGACCAATTCGGCGGAAAAAGTGAACATCTCCTTCAGGGACCTCTCCGCCTCCAGGCCGTTCCCGATCTCGCTTTCCGCCGCCTTCAGGCTGGACGAAGCCGGCAAGCCGGCCGGCGGCGGCTTCCACGCCGACGGGCTGCTGGACCTGGCCGGCTTCGACTGGGAGAAGGCCTCCCTGTCGGAGATGTCTCTTAATCTCACGCTGGGCGGACAGGCCCTGGACTTTACCGGCTCCCTGCGTAACTTCAAGTCCCCCGAGGCGGAACTGCGCGGCGATATCGGCCCCCTGCGCTCGGCCGACTTCCCCTGGCTGTCGGGGCTTCCCAACAGTGTAAGCCTTCCCCCCTCCGCCTGGAGTCTTAAAGGGGCCTTTGACAGCCGCGGAGTAAAGTTTTCGGCGCTGATGGAATCTCTGGGCCTGCGCTTCAGGGGAGACGTCTCCTTCGCGCCCGGCGGTCCAGCATACACCGTGACCTTATCGGCCCCGCCCACCGATATCTCCCGCCTGCACCACATAATAGCCGGGCTGCCGCTGGGAGATTTCTACGGCAGGCTCCAGTTCACCATAGCTTTCACCAACAGGCCGCCGCCCGGCGGCGGCAAGGGCGGCAGCCACCGGATTTCCCGGGCCTTCATATCGGCGTCGAAGAGCCGCTTCTCCTGGCGCGGCGCGGCGTTCTCCGGCCTGGACGCCGCTCTCCTGCTCCGCGAGGGCTGGGAAGGCAGCTACCTGAAAGTCGCCTCGGGCCAGGCCAGGCTCGGCCCCTACGTGCTCTCTGGGATTAAATTCGACTCCAGGCTGGACGCCGCCCTCTTCGCCGGCTCTCTCTCCGGCAAACTCAACGGAAAACCGCTCAGCCTGAAGGCCTCCGTACGGGCCCCTCTCTCGCCGGCCCGGAGGGTAAGCGTGAGCGGACACTCCGGCGAACTGGACTCGGCCTTCGTGGGCGCCCTGTCGGGAATCTTCGCGGATAACGGCGCTGGCAAGGCCGGCGGCAAGGCGGCGGGGGAGAGCGGGGGCTGGATGCGCCACCTCCGGTCGGCGGCCCCCAGCGGGATGGGCGCACTCTCGGCTCTCTACAGGACCGACCGGGTTAATACCCCCTACATGGGCGCCGCGGACCTGCGACTCTCCGCGGAAATGAAGAACATCGCGGGAGGAATACACCGGCTCAACGGCCGGGTGGCGCTGCAGACAGGCCAGGGGACCTTTTACCAGGTGCAGAAGCACGCCGAACGCGACAAGGTCTACTACATAATTTCGATGCCGATACTCATCATCTACAAGATGAACCGCGCGGGCGCGCTGAGGATCGGCACCAGGCTCTCCGACATAAATTTCCGGGGCACCGGCGGCGAATACAGCTTCGATTCGGGCAAACTCATGATAGACAACTTCTACATAGACGGCAACGAGTTCTCGGCCTATGTCGCGGGGCAGATGGACCTGATCAATGAAACAATGGACCTGAAAGTTTATACAATATCGGATAAGTACCATTCGATGGGCGGCATGCCGGAGACCATGACGGACGCCAGCGGCAAGCCGGCCCTCGCTTTCACGGTCACGGGCAACGCCAACGACCCGAAGATAAGGGAGATACCCCCGCGTGAAAGCGGAAAGATAATAGACTCGGCCATAAAACGCGGCGCCGGGCTGGACCCGGAAAAATTCGTCAAGCTGAAGCCCTAGAGGGCGGATCAGGAGAGCAAAAATGTCAAAACTGGGAAAACTCGACATAGTCGGACTGCTGCAGGAGCACGGCGCCATACTCAACGGCCATTTCCAGCTGCCCTCCGGCTTCCACACGCAGACCTACATACAGCCCTCGCTGGCCCTGCAATACCCGCACCTGGCCCAGAAGATAGCCAAAGAGATGGCCTCCAAGTTCCCCCAGGAGATCCACATCATCCTCTCCCACTCCCTGGCCTCGCTGGCCGTGGGGCAGGAGATAGCCCGCCTTAAAAAGGCGCGCTCCATCTTCACCGAGCGGGTCAACGGGGTGATGATGCTCAAGCGCGACTTCAAGATAGCCGAAGGCGAGCGCGTCCTGGTAGTGGACGACGTGCTCAATACCGGCCGCCTGACCGGCGAGGCCGTCACTCTCGCCCGCGGGTACGGGGCCAAGGTGGTCGGCGTGGTCGCGATAGTGGACCGCTCCACCAGCGACCTCCCGCTCAATGTTCCGGTCCGGGCGCTGATCTCCTACCCGCTACAGCTCTTCCCCCCGGACAACTGCCCGCTCTGCCGGCAGAAGCTCCCGCTTACGGTGCCGGGCTCGACGGTGCACCACGCGCCCGGACAGGAATAAGGGGCGGATGAAGACCAAACACATAGCGCTTATCTCTGATTTCGGCATGAACGACCCCTTTGTGGGGGCGATGAAGGGAGTGATACTCTCCTGCGCGCCGGGCACTCAGATCATCGATATAACCCACCAGATCCCGCCCCAGGACATACAGACCGCTTCTTTCTACCTGATGTCGTCCATGGGCTATATGCCCAAGGGCACCCTTTTTCTGGTCGTCGTTGACCCGCATGTCGGCACCGGGCGCGGGATAATCTGGGCCAGGACGGCCAATTACCAGTTCATCTGCCCGGACAACGGCATTATAAGCTGGGTCGAGGAGCGGGAGGCGATAACGGACTCCCGGTTCATAAACAACTCGGACCTTTTCCTGCCCAAGATCAGTTCCACCTTCCACGGGCGGGACATAATGGCGCCGGTGGCGGCCGCCGTCGCCAAGGGCCTGCCCGAAAAAAAGCTCGGCCCCCTATTCAAGGGATACCGGCGCTTCCCTCTGCCCGCCCCCGAGCGCACCGGCGCCAGGGTGAACGGCCAGATCATAGCCGTGGACAATTTCGGCAACGCGATAACCAATATCAGGCAGCAGCAGATAAACGCCAGATCGATCTTCACCGTGTCCGGGCGCGTGCTCAAAGGCCTGAAGCTCACCTACGCGTCCGTCCCGGAAGGAGAGCCCCTCGCCCTTATCGGCTCCTTCGGCTACCTGGAATTCTCCGTGCGCAACGGCAGTTTCGCGCGCGCATTCAACGTCAAGATCGGGGACAAGGTGGAGGCCATAGTATCCATCGATGAACAAATCTGAAACAGACATACGGACCGTGAAGCTAAAAAAAGGGCACGACGAGCGCCTGCAGGCCGGCCACCCCTGGATCTTCTCCAACGAACTGGAGGCCGTGGACGCGGCGGCCGAGCCCGGCTGCCTCGTGAAGGTTCTCCTGCCGGACGGCAAGACGGCCGGCACCGGTTTCTTCAACCCGAAGAGCCTCATAGCGGTACGCCTGCTCAAGACGGGCCCCGCCCCGCTGGAGAAGGATTTCACGGAGAAGGCCATCGAGCGCGCGCTGGAGCACCGGCGCGACCTGGGCCTCTCCGGGAGCTTCCGGCTGTTCTTCGGCGAATCCGACGGCATAGGCGGGCTCGTACTGGACAAGTACGGGGACACCGTGGCGGCCGAGATACTCTCGGCGGGGGCGGAGCGGCTCAAGCCCGAGATCACGAAGGCCGTAAAAAAACTGCTGTCCCCCTCCTGCCTCTACTACAAAAACACCCACGTCATCCGGGAACTAGAGGGCCTGCCTCGCTACGCGGAAGCCGCCTTCGGCGAACTCCCGGACGAGGCCGAGATAGAGGAGAACGGGCTCAGGTTCATCGTCTCCCTGAAGGACGGCCAGAAGACCGGCTGGTTCTTCGACCAGAGGGAGAACAGGTCCTTCCTGGCC
This sequence comes from uncultured Elusimicrobiaceae bacterium, assembly GCA_964631475.1. Taxonomy (GTDB): domain Bacteria; phylum Elusimicrobiota; class Elusimicrobia; order Elusimicrobiales; family UBA9959; genus UBA2231. Next base: position 44,467 of record CAZVWK010000004.1, read on the forward strand.
CCTTATTTCCAGGACCGCAAGGTGCTCGACCTCTACACCTATACCGGTTCCTTCGCCCTCAACGCCGCCCGGGCCGGGGCCCGGATGGTCTGGGGCGTGGACTCCTCACAGTCCGCCGTCGAGACGGCCGAAAAGAACGCCGCCCTCAACGGGCTGGCGGAAAAGGTCTTCTTCAGGAAGGAGAACGCGGAGCGGCTTATAGCAGCGATGGGCGCGGGCGAACTGCCCGAGAAGCCGGATTTCGTCCTGCTGGACCCGCCCAACCTGGTGCGCAACCGCAAGAACCTGCCCCAGGCCCGCAAGCTCTACGTCAGGCTCAACGCCTCGGCGATAACCGCGCTGCCGGCGGGAGGCCTGCTGGCCACCTCGACCTGCTCGCACCATATCAACAGGGAAACCTTCGTGGGAATAGTCCGGGAGGCCTGCGGCCGGAGCCGCCGCCGCGTCGTGATGCTGGAACTGCGGGGACAGGCCAAGGACCACCCGGTGCTCCCCGTCATGCCGGAAACCGAGTACCTCCACTTCGCGCTGCTGAAGGTCTTCTAGCAGATTCCGCCGCCGCCCGCATCAGATTACGCTTCGGACCACTTTGAGTATCTCTTCCCGGCTGGAAGGCTTGGTTATGTAGGTCTTGGCGCCGTAATCTATGGCCTGCTGTATCTCCCTCACGCTGCCCTCCACGGTCAACATTACTACGGGAATGGACTTTATGACCTTATCCGTCTTTATCGCGCGGCAGGCCGTGAGCCCGTCCATGCGCGGCATATGGATGTCGAGCATGATCAGCGAGGGCAGTTCTTTTTTGGCCACTTCCACGGCCTCCTCGCCGTCCCCGGCCTTTATGACCTTATAGCCTTCTGTTTCCAGCAGGGCGGCCAGCATCTCCTGCATTTCCGTATCGTCGTCGGCCAGCAGGATCTTTTTGGTCATCGGCATAAGGACTCCTGGTAGAGGAAAATTAAATTTGCCGCGGGCTGGGATCGAACCAGCGACACCTGGTTTTTCAGACCAGTGCTCTACCACTGAGCTACCGCGGCAAATGTGGTAAGACTACATTAGGTAGTTTAACAAATTTGTCGTCGTCATGTTAAGGATTTTCTCTCCGCTTTCTCTCCGCTGGTGTCCATATAGGTGTCCAGTCAGAATCCAGACGGCCCATATTCTCCCTTACTGAGGCCTGCTGCGTCCCAGCTACCCGAGGGCGTAAAACAGGCAGTGGGCATCCGACAGGTGCGCGTAACGCTGCGTTAAAAGGGGCGTAGAGTGCCCCAGGATGCGTTGTAGGGCCGGTAGGCTACTTGTACCTTTGCCGCTCACTTTAAGGGTTAGGGGTCACTCACAAAGTCCGTCATCATCAGCCCGCAGCATATCGGTTGGGGAAGATTTTCCATGAGCTGAAGCGATATCTTGACATTGTCTAAACTAATATCTAGTATTATCATATGCTACAGGCCTCCCTCATACTCAAACGCGCCGGCATAAAGGCCACGCTGCCGCGCCTCGCGGTGGCCGGGGCGGCGCTCGCCAATTTCACCCACCCGTCCGCCGACGAGGTCTGTGCCCTGGTACGAGAAAAACACCCTGCCGTCTCCCGGGCCACCGTCTACAATACGCTGAACCTTTTTGTAAGAAAGGGCCTGCTGGGCCGCAGGGAACTCGCTGGCGGCCGCGCGGTCTATGACCCGGTGCTCGAGCGCCACCACCACCTGGTGGACAGAAAGACCGGAAATGTGTACGACATTCCCTGGGGCGCAGTGCGCCTGCCTGAAAAACTCAGCCTGCCGGGCTACGAGGTGGACGATTTCCATTTAGTGATAAAAGGAAAGAAGAAAAAATAGGGGAGGGAGAATGAAAAAACGGAAAGAGAACAAACTGACCTCGGTGACCGGCGCGCCGGTGGCCGACAACCAGAACAGCCTGACGGCCGGCCCGCGCGGCCCCATGCTGCTGCAGGACGTGTGGTACCTGGAGAAGCTCGCGCATTTCGACCGCGAGGTCATCCCGGAGCGCCGCATGCACGCCAAGGGCTCGGGCGCCTTCGGCACCTTCACGGTAACAAAGGACATCACCAAATACACCAGGGCCGCCATGTTCTCCAAGGTGGGCAAAAAGACGGAGCTGTTCGCCCGCTTCTCCACCGTGGCCGGAGAGCGCGGCGCTGCCGACGCCGAGCGAGACATACGGGGCTTCGCCGTGAAGTTCTACACCGAGGAGGGCAACTGGGACCTCGTCGGGAACAACACCCCGGTGTTCTTCCTGCGCGACCCGCTGAAGTTCCCGGACCTCAACCACGCCGTAAAGCGCGACCCGAAGACCAACCTGCGCAGCGCGCGCAACAACTGGGACTTCTGGACCTCGCTGCCAGAGGCGCTGCACCAGGTGACCATCACCATGAGCGACCGCGGCATCCCGGCCAGCTACCGCCACATGCACGGCTTCGGCAGCCATACCTTCAGCATGTACAACGCCAAAAACGAGCGCGTGTGGGTGAAGTTCCACCTGAAGACCCAGCAGGGCATAAAGAACCTCACGGACGAAGAAGCGACGAAAATAGTAGGCATGTGCCGCGAGAGCCACCAGCGCGACCTTTTCGGCGCCATAGAGAACAAGCAGTTCCCGAAGTGGACCATGTACATACAGGTGATGACCGAGGAAAAGGCGCGAAAGCTGCCCTACAACCCCTTCGACCTCACCCGCGTGTGGTACCACAAGGACGCGCCGCTCATCGAGGTGGGCGTGATGGAGCTCAACCGCAACCCGGAGAACTACTTCGCCGACGTGGAGCAGGCCGCCTTCAACCCGGCCAGCATCGTGCCCGGCATTGGCTTCTCGCCGGACAAGATGCTGCAGGGGCGGCTGTTCTCCTACGGCGACGCGCAGCGATACCGCCTGGGGGTAAACCACCATCAGATCCCGGTCAACAAGCCGCGCTGCCCGTTCAACTCCTACCACCGCGACGGCCAGATGCGCACCGACGGCAACCACGGCGGCACGCTGGGCTACGAGCCCAACAGCTACGGCGAGTGGGTGCAGCAGCCCGGCTACGCCGAGCCGCCGCTGAACCTGGAAGGCGCCGCCGACCGCTGGGCGCAGGAAGACGACAACTTCATACAGCCCGGCAAGTTGTTCCGGTTGATGTCGCCCGCCCAGCAGAAAGTCCTCTTCGAGAACACCGCCCGCGCCATGGGCGACGCCCCGAAGGAGATAAAGCTGCGCCATATCGGCAACTGCCACAAGGCGGACCCGGCCTACGGCGAGGGCGTGGCCAAAGCCCTCGGCCTTAAAGTGAAGGAGGCGGTGGCGAAATAATGCCGCTGGCCTGCCCTGAAAAGCCGCAAGCGCCCCCGGAGGAAGCCCCGGCTTTCTCCGGCGAGCGCGCGGCGCCGACGGCCTCTCCCGCGAGGGGGGGCCGGCCGGTCAGGGCCGTCCTGGCGGTGCTGGGAGTCTTCTTCGTCGCGCTGGGCGCCCTGGGCGTTTTCCTACCCGTTCTGCCCACCGCGCCGTTTCTGCTCCTAGCCGCCTGGTGCTTCGCCCGCAGTTCGGACCTCCTTCACAACTGGCTCAACACCAACCGCCTCTTCGGCCAAAACCAGCGCCGCTACCGGGCGGGATAAGGCCTCCCCCTACGCGCTAAGATTTCATCACCCTGCTCTGGCTCACCCTCGGTGCCTCCGCCGCCTGGTCCTGGCCGGAGCGCCCCTGGCTGGCCGCCTTATTGATTCTTATCGGCGCGGCCGTCACCGCACATATCTCGCTCATCGGTCGCAAAGCCTCCCGCTAAATAGCCTTGCAAGACCCACGCTGCCGCAAAAAACCTAAAATATCCCCGTGAAGAAATGGGCGCGCCACAACAGGGAAGTCCCGTGTTCCATTATGATAGAATGTCTCCAATGGAACACAGGGCGGGGACGGCAACGGAAAACCTCATACTCAGGGCGGTCGAGCAGATCTCTGAAGCGATATTGATAACGGACGCCTCCGGCGTCATCGTCTACGTCAACAAGGCCTTCGAAGCCGCCAGCGGCTACCCGGCGGCGGAACTGATCGGAAAAAAACCCGGCATACTCAAAAAAGAGGGCGCCCACGAGCCGGCTTTCTACAAGGGGCTCTGGGAAACCGTAAAGGCGGGACGCAACTGGCACGGCCGCATACTCAACCGCCGCAAGGACGGGAGCCCCTACACCCTGGACACCTACATCACCCCCGTCAAGGACGGAAGCGGCGGCGTAACCCATTTCATCTCCGTGCGCAGGGACATCACCAGGGAACTGCTGCTGGAGAAGCAGTTGGTGGAGAGCCGGAAACTGGAATCGCTCGGTCTGCTGGCGGGACAGATCGCGCACGATTTCAACAACATGCTCACCATCATCCTCGGCTCCGTAGAGCTGGTCCTGGAGGACACCAAGGAAGGCACCATCAACCATAAACTCCTCTCGGAAACCCTCAAAACCGCGCGCCACACCGCCGAGCTTACCAAGCAGCTCCTGATCTTCGCGCGCCGCCAGGAGACCAAGCCTAAAAAATCCTGCGCGAACGACCTGATAAAAGAGGCCGAACTTATACTCAAGCGCCTGCTGGCCAAGAACATAGACTTCCGCATGGAACTCCAGCGGGACCTCTGGGACGCCGACCTGGAGGCCACTCAGTTCCAGCAGGTAATAATGAACCTGGCCATCAACGCCCAGGACGCCATGCTCAAGGGCGGAGCGATGAAACTTTCCACCCGCAACGTTGCGGCAGGCGAAGACTCACCCTGGCCCATCCCCCCCGGCGAGTACGTAATGGTGCAGATGGAGGACACCGGCACCGGCATACCGCGGGAGATAGTCGACAGGGTCTTCGACCCTTTCTTCACCACCAAGCCCAAGGGCAAAGGCACCGGCCTCGGCCTCTCCATCGTCTACGGCATAGTGAAGCAGCACAAGGGCGAGGTCCTGGTGGACAGCGTCCCCGGCAAGGGCACCTCCTTCCGCCTCTTCTTCCCCCGCTCCAAATAATATCCTCCGCAACGGCACACCGGGCCCTTGACAAAACCCGCGAATACTGGTATATTAATACCAGATTGCCACAAAGGACGGCGGAATGCAGACCATACTCAAGATCTCGGAAGCAGCGGCGATAGCCCTGCACGCGGCCGACTATATGGCGGGGCGCGGGGAACTCTGCTCCGCGCACGACATAGCGCGGGCCCTCGGCGTTTCCTATAACCATCTCTCCAAGGTGCTTCAGGCGCTCACGCGGGCGCGCTTGGTGTCCCCGGTCAGGGGCCCCAAGGGAGGATTCACCCTTTCCCCCTCCGGCCGCCGGGCCTCGGTGCGCGACTTCCTGACCGCCATAGACGGCCCCGTGCGGTTGCATTCCTGCCTGATGGGGCACAGGGTCTGCCGGCACCGGACCTGCATCTTCGGCAGGTTCCTGGAGGAGACCAACCGGCGTTTCGACAAGGTACTGGAAGGTAAAATTTCGGAGTTTTCCAGGCGGACTGAATAAAAGCGAGCAACAAGGAGAATAATAATGAACGAAAGTATGTTCTGTTACCAGTGCGAGCAGGCGGCGGGCGGCAAGGGCTGCACCGTCCAGGGAGTATGCGGCAAGGACCCGGAGACGGCCAAGATGCAGGACCTGCTGTTCTGGCAGGCCAAGGGCGTGGCCCAGTACGCGCACGCGGCCGCCAGGGCCGGCAAGCGCGACCGGGAGATAGACCTCTATGTCGTCGAGGCCCTCTTCACCACGGTCACCAATGTCAATTTCGACGCTGAAAATATAGCGGAGCGCGTCGTCAGGGGCAACGCCGTCAAGGCTAAGGCCCGCGCGCTGGCGGGAAACCCGTCCCTGAAAGGCCCCGCGGCCTGGACCGCTCCTTCGGACTACAAGGCCCTGCTGGCCGAGGCCCCCGAGAGGGGTATACAGGCCCGAAAAAAGGCCCTCGGCGACGACGCGGCCGGCCTGCAGGAACTGCTGGCCTACGGCCTCAAGGGCACGGCGGCCTACGCCGACCACGCCCTGATACTCGGCCAAGAGGACGAGAAGGTCTACGCTTTCTTCCACGAAGCGCTGGACTTCCTCGCCAAAGAGAACCCGACGGTGGACGAACTGGTCGGCTACAACATGCGTTGCGGCGAAGCGAACCTGCGCGTGATGGAACTGCTCGACAAGGCCAATACCGCCGCCTACGGCCACCCGGTCCCCACCCCGGTGCGGATAAACCCCCTCAAGGGCAAGGCCCTGCTGGTCAGCGGCCACGACCTCAAGGACCTCGAGAACATACTCAAGCAGACCGAGGGCAAAGGCGTCAACGTGTACACCCACGGCGAGATGCTGCCCGCCCACGGCTACCCGGGGCTCAAGAAGTACAAGCACCTGGCCGGCAATTACGGCGGCGCCTGGCAGGACCAGCAGAAGGAGTTCGACAAGTTCCCCGGCTCCATCGTGATGACGACCAACTGCATACAGAAACCGCTGGGCGGCTACAAGGCCCGC
>CAZVWK010000005.1:0-20677 GCA_964631475.1 uncultured Elusimicrobiaceae bacterium
ATGAAAGGACAGCGCGCTACTGCTTGGGGAACATTCTTAGATGAGTTGACACGCCCCGAGGACCCTCCCCGGATTGCCCTAAAGTCCCGGTCCGGACCGGGAAAGAAAACCTTCTGCAACTTCCCCGTTAAGCCCGGGCATCCCCCAGCACAGACCGCTATAATCAAGATAGGGAAAGACAAGGAGGCAGCTTGAACAGGAACAATACCGCTATTGTCGCCGCCATCGTTTCTTTATTCCATTTTTTCCCGGTCGCTGGCCGCGCCGCGGAGGGCCCCGCCCCCTCCTGCGCCGAACTTCCGGCCCTGAAGGGCGCCTCGGGCGCCGGGCTGACCGCCCTGCTTCACGACCCGGACCCGCGGGTAAGAGCCTGCGCCATCCGCGCAGCCGGCGAAACGAAGGACCCGCTGGCCGAGACGGCGCTCCTGAATAATGTCGCCAGTTACTTAGCCGGCGGTAAGAAAAGCGTTTATGAAACAGACCTTAAGGCTAGGCTTAGGGCGCTTGACTCGATCTGGGCCCTGGGCGAGATAGGCAATCCCGAAACCATGGACAGGCTTCTCCCTTTTTATTACGAATCCGACGACACGGTCAGAATAAATATCGTGATAAGCGTGGGCAAGATGAAGAAAGCGACCGCGGCCCCTGTTTGGCTACGCGCCGTCGCCGCCAACCCGGCCGAAACGGCCGTGGTGCGCGCGGCTGCTTTCGAGATGCTCGATTACCAGGGCAAGGAATCCTCGCTGCCCGGCCTGCTACCCTCCGCCGTGGACGGGATAGAAAAAGGCGACATCCTCTACACCGGCGGCGTGACAGGCACTTTTACCAGCTGGCTCACGCCCGATATGCCGGTGGGTCATACCGGCCTGTTCGCCGGGGTCGAGTACCGCAACGGCAGGATACACGTGAAGATCGCCGACTGCGTCCCGAACTACTTCAACCCCGGCGGCGTGCGCAACATCGACACTTTCAAGAAGTTCACGCTGCAGTATAATTACGCCTTCTACGGCAACCGCACTTCCGCAGTCCGGCCGACGCCGGCCCAGCGCGAGCTGCTGGTCAGGACCGCGCTGGAAATGGGCGGCAGGGGCTTGAGGTACAGTAATTTACACTTCTTGCAGAAAGGCCCCGAGATCTTCGATTGCGTGGGCTATACCGAATACCTTTACGAACTGGTCGGGCTGAACCCCACCGATAACTCTCTTGAGACGGGCTGGGGCTGGCCGCTGACCCCACTGGAACAGTTCGAAGGCACGGTCTCCAACGCGCGCGTTCGCGCCGCGCCGGCCATGGCCGGGCGGCCGGCCAGGGCCCTTAACGCGATGTTGCTCGACAATTTCAGCGCCTTGCAGTCCGCTTTCGACGCCGGTGGAACTCTGGAACAGCTGGAAGTGCCGGAGGCGCGGGAAGCGGCCGGCTTCTGACCGGCCGGCCGGGCTTTTCACGCATTCAAAGGAACCCGGCGAAATCCGGCCCGCAGTTGAGCAGCAGGTCCAGCGCCGAGAGGTCTGGCGTGAAGCCAGGGAAGGCCTGCTTATAGGGCTTCGCTTCGAAATTCTGCCAGGCCACCTTTACGCCGACGGCGGAAAAAAGCCCTTCGTCCAGGTAATCCCTGGCCCCGGCGCCGGAAAGATATTCGTCCGCCCCGGCGGCCCGGCAGATGTCCACCAGCCTGCCGGTGGACGCGGAAGAGATCCGCATCTCCGACGAAAGTCGCATCGGCGTCTTTATCCCGAAGCCATCCCGCAGGAAGTTTATCGTGGCCAGCGCCAGTTCTCCCAGCCTCTCGTAACGCGCTCCGTAAAGCGCCTCGATACCCGGCAGGTATTCGCCGTAATGCGCCGCGCGCGCGTAGTTAATCCTTATGGCGTTCAGATGGTCCGCGGCCCAGGGCCGCGAATTGTCTATCGGGATATCGCGTATAGCCGCGTCGTAACGGCCCTTGGCCAGCACCGGAACTGTAAGGTATTGGGGGCCGGCCGGCACACGGATGCGGTTGCGGTTCTGGAACTCGCGCCGCTCGTACTGCACGTCGTCGAGCAGGACGAACAGGTCCGCGTGCCGCATCTTCGCGAAGAAGCGCAGGCCCGGCATATACTGCGGCTGATGGGCGGCCAGTATCACCTTTGCCCCCCCGGCTTGAAAGCGGAGGCCGCGAAAGCGCTGGCCGCCAATATGCGGCCGCCTGTTAAGGCGGAAACCGCCTGGGCGGCCGCGAAATACACGGATTTGAAAAAGGAAACCGGGCCCCTTCCCAGCCGGCCTCCTGTCAAGTAAGGATCCCCCGAGGTAGGCCTGGAGTTGCGCAACCTGACCCCTTCGAAGCCGGAACCGGACAGTAGCGCGCGCAGGGCGGCGGGCGTATAGTTCCAGTTATGGACCACGCCGGGCCGCAGCCCGAGCGACCGCAGAGGGGGGAGTCCGGAAAGAGCCAGCGCCCGCAGGTGAAAGGCGGCGTTCAGCTCGCGGATAAAAACGGAGCCGCCCGGCCTCAGGAGGGCGAAAGCCCGGGCCAGCAGCGGACGTGGATCCTCCACCAGAGAAAGTACGTCGTAGAAGACCACGGCGTCGAAAGATAAATCCGGCGTCCGCAGCGTCTCGAGCTTTCCCGCGTGGACCGGGAAGCCGGCGGCAGAAGCCTCTGCAGCCAGCGGCGGATGGATCTCGACCCCGGTGCAGTCCCAGCCGGCAGAGGCGGCCGCTTTCATTATCTCTCCCGAAGCGCAGCCTACGTCCAGCAGCCGCCCCCCGCCGGGCCTGAAGGCGGAAAGGTCCGAGACCAGTTCCCTTATTATGCGGGACCTGGACAGGAAGTATATTTCGTTCTCGTCGAGGCCACCGTAGACTGGGGCGCTGAACGACAGCCACTCTTTGCGGGCCAAGCCGCAGGCCCGGCAGGCCAACAGGCCGGAAACCGCGTAGACGGAGCCGCCGCAGGCGGCGCATTTTTTATTTTCCGCCACGGAGAGCCTCCACCGCCTCGAGCACGGCCTCTGGCGTTATGTCCGAAAGACAGCGGGGATCCGCGCATTCGAAATCGTAGCAGGGCCGGAAGCAGCCGGCCGAATCGGCCCTTACGACCCTGACCATGGCGCGCGGCACGGCCGGCGTGAAGCGGACAATATCGCTGGGGCCGAATATCGCGGCCACCCTCGTCCCTACGGCGGCGGCAAGGTGCATCGGCCCCGTGTCGTTGGTGACGTATACGGAAAGCTTGGCGAGCAGGGCGGCCAGCTGGCCGGCGCTCAGCGCCCCCCCTGGGGTCCAGGTTCTTTCGCCGGAACCCAGAGCTTCCGACAGTTTTTCCTCTCCAGGGCCCGTGGTCACTACGAAGCCCGCTTCGGGATAGCGCGCGCGCATCCTCCTGGCCAGCTCCAGCCACCTCTCCAGCGGCCAGCGCCGCGAAGGCCTGAACGAGCCGGGGTTCAGGCCGATCAGGAAGCGTCCGGCCAGCCCGCGGCGGCATAGCTCGGCGTCGGCCCAGGCGGAATCCTCCGGCGGGACGGGGAAGGTTATATTCCGCCCGGCCGGCCTGAGGCCGAGCGGCTCCAGCAGCCGCAGCGAAAGGTCCACTTCGCTCCTGTCCTCCACTTCCCGCTCGTAAATCGGGGCGTCGTAAAGGCCAGGGCAGTCCTCGATGCAGCGGCCCGCCGAGAAACCCGGCTCTAGTATCCAGTTAAGGAACCTCAGCTTGCGCCGGCCCCAGGGGGACGAGACCGCAAGCTGGTTGAGCAGCAGAGGGAAGCGTTCTTTCCTGAGCCGGAGCAGCGTCAGCAGCCCCCTGAGGGCGGCTAGCGGCGTGGGCAGCTTGTAGCGCACGGCCAGAGATTCCACCGCATCGAGCTCGGGCAGCAGCCGCGCCGCGGAGGCGGAACGGTCCAGCGTGAGCAGGGTTATCTTCGCCGCCGGGAAACGGGAGCGCAACGCCAGGAGCAGGGGACGCATCATCACGATATCGCCAAGCCCTCCCAGGTTCAGCAGTAATATCTTTTCGAAGTCCCTCGGCGAGGAAACGGGCAGGGCCGACACGGCGGCGGCCGGGCCTTTGAGCGAACGCAGCCAGAGCTCGAACATCAGCACCGAGTAGAGACGGTCGGAATGGTCGCGTCGGCCGGAGAGATGGTCGCCGCGCAGGCGCGCGACGGCAGAGGAGTCGAGATAGCCGGAACGCTCCAGCGCGCGGGGCGAAAGAGCGTCGTCCATGAAGCCGGCCAGGTCCTCGGCCAGCCACCTAGAGACCGGCGCCTGGAAGCCCATCTTCCTCTGGGACAGCAGCTCAGCGGGCAGCCTGCCCGCCAGCATGCGGCGCATCAGCCGCTTGGGCTCCAGGCCGCCCCCGGTCTTCTCGGAAAGAGTGACGCCGGCCGTCAGCGCGGCGAGACGCACGTCGAGAAAAGGGACGCGCAGTTCCAGCGAGTTCATCATCGAGACCCTGTCGGCCAGCGCCAGCAGGTCGTCCTGCAGGTAGCCTCCCAGTTCGTAGCGCATTATCTCGTCGGGCGAGGGGGGAAGGAACGGCGGGGCGTAGCGCGAGCCGGAAAGGGCGGTCCGGAAATCAAGGGAGTAGAGCTCGTTCTTCCCCTTCTCGTCGAGAAAGGTGCACCAGTAGTGGTAGGCCTTGGGGAAGTCCAGCAGCCCGCCCTTGGTGAAGCGCTTGGCCCAGCCGGCTAGGTTCCGCGGCCCGCGGCTCTCCCAGAGCAGTCCCGCCGCGCCGGCCGCCGCCGAACGCAGCGGCCGGGGAAGCATGAGGTATTTCCGCAGGTGCAGCGCGCCTAGGTGCCGCGGATAACCGCCGAAAAGCTCGTCGCCCCCGATGCCCGTCAGCGCCGCTTTGACCTTGCCGGACGCGGCCCGCGTCACCAGGTAGGTCGGTATGGCGGACGAATCGGCGAAGGGTTCGTCGAAGCCTTCGGCCAGGCGCGTGCAGACCTCGGCGGCGTCGGCCGTTATCTCGAGGCGCTCGTGCCGAAGCCCGAAAGCCGAAGCCGCCAGCGCGGCCTTGCGCGTCTCGTCGTAGGCTGAATCGGCTCCGGAAAAACCCGCCGAGAAGGCGGTGACCGGCGCCCCGGCCGCACCCAGGGAATAGGCGATGGCCGAAGAATCCAGGCCGCCGGACAGCAACAGTCCCAGCGGCACGTCCGAGACCAGCTGCTCCCTGACGGATTCGTCGAAAGCGGCCAGCAGCCTCTCGCGCAGCGCCCCGCCGGTCTCGGCCGGAAACTCCGGCCGGAGGTCCCAATATCTCTTTATTTCGCTGCGCCCGCCTTCCCGGACCAGCAGGCAGCCGCTCTCGAGCTTCTTTACCGCCCGGAAGGCCGTCAGCGGCGCCGGGATCCGCAGCAGCGTGAAGTAGGCGTCCAGCGCGACGGGGTCGAGGTCCCGGGAGATCCTGTCGCAAAGCAGCAGGGCCTTAAGTTCGGAAGCGAAAAAGAGAGACCCGCCGGTCTCCGCGTAGTAAAGCGGCTTTATCCCGAACTGGTCGCGCGCCAGCAGGAGCCTCCCCTTGCCGGAATCCCAGAGCGCGAACGCGAACATGCCCCGCAGCGCGGAGCACAGTTCCGTCCCGCGTTCCTCGTAGAGATGGACCAGGACCTCGGTGTCGGAGGAAGTCCGGAAGGAGTGGCCTTTCCTGCGGAGCTCCTCGCGCAGCTCACGGTAATTGTAGATTTCGCCGTTGAACACGACCGTGACGGTCCCGTCCTCGTTGGACACCGGCTGCCGGCCGGTGTCTAGGTCTATGATCCTGAGGCGCCGGCTGGCCAGGCTGGCCCGGCCGCCGTCGTAATGGAAGCCGTCCTCGTCGGGGCCGCGATGGCGCAGCGAGGCCGCCATCGCCCCGAGGAGGTAGTCGTTCTTATAGTCGGTAAAGCCGCAGATGCCGCACATCTTTCCGCTTCCTATTTCCGGCCGTTCATTTTACCAGTTCGGCCTCTACCGTCAAAGCAGGGAAAACCCTCAGCGGGCTCTGCTCGTATGCGTTCGGGAACAGGTTGAACAGAGGCTCAAGCAGGATGTTCCAGACCGAAAGACGCTTGCCGAAGACTATCCTCGCCCTGCACGACGAGAATTTAAAGTCGAAATAACCGCAGTCCCTCGCGTAGTAGAAAAAAGTGTTGTAGCCGAAGAAATGCCTGTGTGTCGGGTCGTGGAACGCGTATTGCCAGGTAAAATGCGGCACGGAGATCCTTGCCACGCCGCCTGGCCGCAGTATCCGGTGCACCTCCTTCATCGCGCGGTTATGGTCGGCCAGATGTTCCAGGCAGTGGTCCATGATTATCTCGTCCGCGGCGCCGTCGCCGAAAGGCCAGGGGTAGGAATCCAGGTCCCAGATTCTGTCCACTCCCGTGGCGCGCGGATTGGAATCCACGTTAACATAGCCGGCGCGCGGGCGACCGCCCGAACCCAGGTTGATCTTCATGACGACCCTCCCTTTAGGCCGGCGATGTTCTCCAGCGCCGCGACGGCGGCGGCCGCGGCCCCCGCCGGCGCGTATCTTTCCGCCCGCTGCAGGCCGCGCCTGACCAGTTCCTCCCGCAGCGGCCCGTCCGTCAGTCCGTCGGCGATCCTGTCGCGCATCTCATCGCGGTCTGACGGATTGAAATAAAGACAGGCGTCGCCCAGTATCTCCGGCATACAGGAGGCGCCGGAGCTGGCCACAGGGCAGCCGCAGGCCATAGCTTCCAGCGGAGGCATACCGAAACCTTCGTAAAACGAGGGGAACACCAGCAGCCGCGCGCCGCTGTAGAGCTCTGGCAGATCGGCGTCCGGTATCCGGCCGAGCGCGGTATAGCCCCCCTCCGCCGCTCCGGCCGCGCGGTCCGTGGGACCGCACAGGACCAGCGGGTGCCTCTTCCTTAGTTCGGCTGGTAGTCCGGCGTAGGCGGCCAGCAGGCCGTCCACGTTCTTGTGCGGGTTGTCGTTTCCGACATAAAGTAGATAATCCCCCGCAAGACCGTACCTGGCGCGGAACTCCACGGAAACCGTCACCCTCCTGAAACACCGTCTATCCACCCCTGCGCCAACCATAGATATTTTGCCGGGCGAAATACCCAAAAGTCTTTCAATGTCGCGCGCCGAATGGCGGGAGAGGGTCAGCACGGCCGCGGCCCGGGCCGCGTAAAGCCGGGTCAGGAAGCGGTACAACGGCGCGGCGGCGGCGTAGGCCGGGTGGACGAGATAGGTTAGGTCGTGCAGCATGACCGCGGAGGGAACGGCGGAAAACAACGCGGTCTTGTAATAGGGGGACAAAAAAACATCCGCGCCGTGCCGCCGGAGGACCGCCGGCAGCGCGGCCTGCTCTAGGACGGGGCCGGCGCTGAAACCGGAAACCGCCGCGTTCGCCGGCAGTTTGAACGGCAGACGGTCCGCCTCCGGGCCCAGCAGAACGAATTTCCAGTCCGGCCGCAAGCGCGCGCAGGCGGGAATGAGCGACTGCAGCAGCCGGCCGATGCCGGTAAGCGTCCCGGAAGAGAATTCGCGGCAGTCTATGGCCACGGTCAGGACTGGAGCGGGGCCAGCGCCGAGGCCGGCGTATAGTTTCTCCACCTCTGCCGCCACGTGCGCCGTCCCGTACCTGGCCTCGGCCGTAGCGCGGGCGGCGGCGCCCAACGCGACCGCCGGCCCGCCTGGCTCCAGCAGTGGAAATACGGCTCCGGCCAGGCCGGCCGGAGAGGCGGCTACGAGCAGACCGTCCTTCCCGTTGGTAATTATCTCCCTGTGCCCGCCCGCGTCCGTAGCCACCACGGGCCTGCCGCAGGCCATGGCCTCTATCACGGTCCTGCCGAACGGCTCCGGCTCCGCCGACGGCGCGACGACCACGGAGCAGAGCCTCATCAGGTCCGGGATATCGGTCCGGAAACCCGCGAAGAACGCTTTCACGCCGAGCCGTGCGGCCTGCGCCTCGAGGTGAGCCCTTTGCGGCCCGTCGCCGGCCGCCAGCAGAAACGGCTTCGGGGCGCGGCCGCCTCCTTCCCGCCCGGCCGAGGCCAGCGCTTCCAGCAGAAGCCCGTGTCCTTTCCACCGCTCCAAGCGCCCGAAGACCCCGACCACCACGGCACCCGCAGGCACGGGGATGTCCGCCGCCTTTTTGCCGCCGGGGCTGAAGGCGGCGAGATCTACCGGGTTGGAGATGACGGCGACCTTGCCGCAGGAACCGCGGAACTTGGCCGCCACGGCGCGGGACACGGCTACGATACGCGTGGACAGGAGCGCAATCAGCGCCTCCCGCCAGCCGCCGGACTCGATGACCCGGACGTGCCAGACGAAAGGGACGCCCATGAGCCGCGCGGTCAGCGCCCCGGCGAAAGCGTAGCATCCTACGGCGGCGTTGCAATGGACCAGCCTCGGCCGCACGGCCAGCATCCTGAACGGCAGGGCCGCGATTCCGGCATAGTAGCAACGAAAGCCCTCCTTTTCCAGTCGCCGGGAAAACGAGGACTCTTTCGGCAGCATCACACCGCTGTACCGACCGCAGGCCTTCAACCCCCGCAGGAGCCCAAGCAGGCTGAACTGTCCGCCGCCCGGCGGGTCCAGAGGGGTTTCGAGGAAAAGGATTTCAGCCCTCATTTGCGCGCCACCGCCAGCAGGGCGAGATATATCTTCCGCCCCAGCGCGAAAGAAACCGCCCAGGAGGCCCATTCCACGACTCTCATGTATGGGTCGACCTGCGCGAAATCGGCGCCCAGCTTTTCCACCCTGAAGCCGGCCAGCTCTATCAGGCGCCGGAAGGAGTCGGGGGAAAAATGAAATAGATGCGGTTCCTTGGACTCGGGCGTGTAGACCTTGAAATACTCCCCGCGCACGGCGCGGTAGAATTCCTGCCCCAGCAGATCCTCCACGTTAGGCACGGCCGCCACCAGAAAACCGCCAGGCCTGAGAAGCGCGCGCGCCCTCTTCAGCGCGGCGAGTGGATCAATCAGATGCTCTAGGACATGCCAGAAAGTGACGATATCGAAGGACGCGTCAGGGTAAGAGCAATCCTCGAAACGGCAGTTCTGCACCTCCAGTCCATAGCGCTCCCGGGCGTAACTGGCGGCGTACGGCGAAAATTCCACGCCGCCGACCTCGTAGCCGCGCCCGCGCGCGGTATGCAGGAAAAGCCCTTCGCCGCATCCGGCGTCGAGGAGTCTGCCGCGGCCGCACAGCCCGAGAAGCCTGGAAGTCCGCCTCTCCCAGAGGCGCTCCCGCCTCTTTTTATGAACAGGACCGAGCCAGCCGGAATAGTATTCCTCTCCGTACCTGAGGGCGAGACCTTCCGGGTCGACCTTGTCGGAAGTAAATACCAGGCCGCAGCCGCCGCATTGCGAGATACGGCTTCCGTAAGCCCCCTCCTTGTAGAGGGAGAATTCCAGGCCGCCGCAGATCAGGCACTTGTCCATGACAGCAGCATCCTTTTGGCGCGCCCCCAATCCATCGCGAGGTCGGCGGCGAACCTGAAAGCCGGGGCTAGGCAGAAAACCGCCAGCCGGCGCGCGGCGGAAAAGCCGTAGTGCGTAAAATAAGCGAACATGAAGCGCATGCGCCAGAGCTGCACCAGGTACCAGGCCGCGAGAGCCGCCGGCAGCAGCGACGGGAAGAACGGCGAGGCCAGCAGCACCGGCGCTATCTTCAGCGCCAGCGAGGAGCGCAGGGCATACGCCCGGTGCGAACGATGGACCATGAACAGGTCCGCGTCGGCGATCCCGCGCCTCACATACCATTTCAGCGCGGCGGGCAGGGAATCCTTGGACAGATGCCAGGCTAGGGCACCGGGCAGATAGCGGAACACTGGCGCGGCCGCGCCGGCGCCGAGGCGGATGGAAAGTTCCGAATCCTCGCTGCCAAACCTGAAGGCGGGGTCGAAACCGCCAGCCTCCAGTATAGCCGAGCGGCGCAGAACAGTGTTGCAGGTGGCGATTTGCGGCAGCGGGACAACCTGGCCGGCGGCGTAGTGGTGCAGCCGGAAGCCGCCGCCAGGATGGCCGAGCACTCCGGTCAGAAAGCTGACAGGCCCGGCCGGCTTCGGGAAGACCGGCCCCATCCAGCCGGTCACGCCGGGTTCGCTGCGCGGCCCGGCGGTCAGCGCGGCGAACCAGCCGGCCGGAACTTCGATGTCGTCGTCTATAAAAACCACGAATTCGCCGGCGGCCGCCTTCACGCCGGCGTTGCGCTGGGGACTGAAGCCGGCCTCCTCCGGGGACAGGCGCAGGTGCTTCACGCCGGAGCCCGGCAGCGGGGAGGCGTCGGCGCAGACCTCGGCCACGACCACCTCCGCGCGCCCGGCCGTCTCCGGCAGCAGGCTGGAGAGGCAGTTGAGCAGCGTCGCCCTGTTATCCTTTGAGATTACGACCACCGAGTATTTCGTCATAGGCCCGCTTCATCCTGGCCGCTATCGCCGTCCGGGAAAATTCCCTCGCCACTAGTTCCCTCGCCCTGCCGCCGATGTCCGCGGCCTGGTCCGGATGCGCCAGCACCCATTCGGTTCTGTCGCGGAAATCGTCGGCGGACTCCGCCAGCAGAACGTCTTTCCCGTCCGAGACTGGTATCCCCTCGCAGGCCCTGGTCGTGGTCACCACCGGCAGGCCGTGCGCGAAAGCCTCCAGCAATTTGGTGCGCAGGCCGAGACCCCCGAAGATAGGGGCGACAAAGACGGAAGCCCCCGCGAGGCAGGTAGAGACCTCCGGCACCGCGCCAGTGACCACCGCGCCGGGGATCCGCGCCAGCGCAAGCGCTTCGGGCGCGGGGTCTTTCCCTACAATATAAAATTTCAGCCCTGGGCGCAGTTTCCTCAGCCCCGGCAGCACCCGCTCGCAGAAAAACCGCACGGCCTCGATGTTCGGGGAAAAGGACATGTCGCCCACGAAGACCAGATGGCCGTCCCTGCAGTACGCGGGCGGCCCGGCCGGCAGCGTCACGCCGTGGGGCATCACATAGACGCGCTTTCCGGGGTAGCGGTCCAGGATGTAACGCTCCGCCTCGCCGGAGACCACGAAATAGCTTGGAAAACGCGGGTACAGATCCCTGTCGGCGGCGTAGAAGCGCGGGATTCTGGCGAGCTTGACCGCCTTCTCCAGCGGGTTCCGCTCGCCGGCGAAATCGCGCCACGCGCCTCCCAGGCCGCAGGCCCAGAGGTCCACCACAACCGGCGGAGATTTCAGCCCCGCCAGGTAGCCCGCCATCTGGAACTTGTGCGCGTGGACCAGGTCGTAACGTCCGGCCGACAGCCGCTCTTTCAGCAGAGCGGCGAAGCCGGCGTGCCGGGGGTAGGCACGGAAGCGGAGCAGATTACCGACGCGTACGGCCGGGCCTTCTTCCGGTCGCCAGAGCCACACGCCGCCGGCGAGGGAGGCCGTCTCTTCAGGAATGCCGCCGGAAAGCGAATACGACAACAGATCCGCTTTGACGCCAAGCCCGCGCAGGCAGCGCAGTTGCTCAAGCATGCGTGCGGCGCCTCCGCCTTCGCGGGAGGGGACCGCAGGCGTGACGAAAAGCAGCTTCACGCCGCACTCCCGCGACCGCACGCGGCCGCCTTTTTCAGCACGTCGAGCGTGGCCGCGGCCGTCTTTTCCCAGCTGAACTCGGCGGCCCGGCGCAGGGAGGCCTCCGAAAGCCGCCGGGACAGGGCTTCATCCGTCAACACTTTGCCGATAGCGCCGGCGATCTCCTCCTCGTTGCGCGGATCGACCAGCACCGCCGCGCCGCCGGCCACCTCCGGAAGCGAGGAAACAGAAGAAGTGACCACAGGACGGCCGCAGGCCATGGCTTCCAGGACCGGCAGGCCGAAGCCTTCGTAAAGAGAGACATACACAAAAACGGCGGAGCCGGCATATAAAGCCGGGAGATCGGCGGCGGGCGCGTAATCTAGGAATATAGCGGAATCACTAAGCCCCAGTTCCCCCGCCAGTTTCAGCGCCTCCCCGCCCCATTTCACGCTCCCGCAGAGGACCAGTTTCGCGTCCGTCCTTTTTTCGGCGCGCAGCCTGGCATAGGCCCGCAGAAGAGCCGAGACGTTCTTGTGCGGACCCATGTTCCCGACATAAAGTATATAACCCGGCTCTAGGGCGTAGCGGGAGAGGGCCGACGCCGCTTCGTCCGGGGACATGGGCCGGAACGCAGTTCCGCAGGCCAGCGGCACGGCAAAAACCCTGGAGGGCTCCGCCCCGAAATATTCGCATAAGTCTCGCCTGGAATTTTCAGAGATAGAAATTATATATCGCGATCTCTTAACCAAGTTGTCCAGCCGCACCTTCAGGTCCGTACGCAAGCCGGAGTATTCCGGAATCAGGAAAGAGGTCATGTCGTAGAATACCGAAACCACTGGACAATCCAGCACCGGCGTGAAATAGATGGTGGAAAAAAAGACGTCTGGACGGCCAAAAAGCGGTCCGGAAAAAGGCACTTCCATGCTGCGGAAAGTCCAGAGGCTTTCCAAAAACCTGTTCGGCAGCAAAACCCGGCGGCAGGAAACACTGGGGAATTCCGGGAGTTCAGGCAACTTCGCGGGGCGCGGCCCGGTTCTGAAATAGAGCCGATACGAGACCGCCGGGTCTATCGCGGGAAGGGCGCTGAACAGTCCTGAGAGGTAATTGGACACCCCTGTCCTTCCCAGCAGGGGAAGAGCGTCGACCGCCACTTTCATCTCAGACCTTCCTCAGCAGCAGGCAGGCGCAGCCCAGATTCCTGCGCCGCTCGTCCAGTCCGCGGCCAGCCAACGCCTCCGGCTGTACCAGGACCCAATACTGCTCGCCGTGACTCAGGAAATACTCCGCCTCCACTGTCCCGAATCCGGCGCATAGCGCCGCAAGCGACTCCGCGTCATAAATCCGGAACCAGTCGGTCCCGCCCCTCTCGCCGTAAGGGACAGTAAGAACGAGCAGTCCGCCGGGCCTGAGTACGCGCCGCATCTCCGACATCGCCTTCAGGTCCGAATCACCCCGGCTGTCTCCGTAATGCCCCAGTCCTATGTGTTCCATGGTCGAGACGGCGGTCACGGCGTCGAAGGAACCGTCGGCAAACTCCAGCGCGCAAAGGCTGCCTTTCACGAAACTGAAATTCGGATGAGAGAAGGGATAATCGTTCACGTCCACGCCGTGCACTTGGTAACCCGCCGTGGCCAGTTTTATGGAGAGGAGGCTGAAATTACAGCCCGCGTCGAGCACCCTCGCGCCCCGTTCCAGCCGGGCGAGCGACCTGAAAAGGAACGGCAGTTCGGCCACGCGTTCGTTCATGGCGTAACGATCGTCGAAAAGCCGGTCTATGAGGCCCTGCGGCAGCCTGAAGATGAGTTTGTCCAGCGCGGGAAACCTGGACCGCGCCCTCTCCAGAGTGCGGTTGAAAGCCCGCTTATGCACCGCCACCTCGTGGGTTAATATAATCCGCATCGTTCACCGCCCCGCCCGGCAGCCAACTATCAGGAAACGATTCTGACGCCGCGGCGTTTGAGATATACCAGCGAAACCGACAAAGTGACCGCTTCCGTCAATAAAGCTGCCCAGGCGCCGCCGCCGGGACCGTACGCCGGAACCAGGACCAGCAGGGCAAGGAGGCCGGCGCAGGGCACTATTGTATAAATTTTGGAAAAATACGACTTCAATCCCAGGGCCATAACGGCCTGGGTAGAGATCAGGTTGTTGAGTATGCCGACCAGCGGCAGGAAAGAAAGGACGGCAAGGAGGCCGGAGGCCGCCGAGAATTCGGCTCCCAGGAGAAAAATTGTTATCTCGCCGGAATACCAGGACATGAAACCGCAAACAGGCAGAAAGAAAAAAGCGGCGGCAAGAGCGACCTTGCGGACAAAACGCAGCGAGTCGCGCCGGGACAGCGCGGCCAGGCTGTTGACATGAGGAAAGACCACGGCCGCCAGCACTCCCGAAACGGACATTACTACGGAAACAATCTTATAGGCGCCGGCGTAATGGCCGGCGGCGGCGTTCCCGCAGAAAACGCCTATTATAAAAAGCACCGAATAGGAATACGCTCCCAGCGCAACCGAAGGCGGAAAGGCGAAGAAACCTGACGCCAGACGGCGCCTTATCCCCGCCCAGCCCGGCCAGCGCGGCGCGGACATCAATCTGCGCGCGGCGTACCATCCAGCCGCGCCGGCGGCCAGGGCATTGGCCAGATTGATGCCGGCCAGCATCAGATAATCGCCGGGCGTCCGCACCAGCAGGAACACGAGCGCGACGTAAAGCGCCCTTATGGCGGCGTTTATCAGCGTGATATACTCCATCCGCTGCACCCCCTGAAAGAGCCACAGGGGGAAAAGCACATTGTTTAGCACTACCGAAAAACTGAGCAGATAGAGCAGGGCCTCCGCGCGGAAAGGGGGATGGGCGTATACGATGAGAACAAAGACCGGGAAAGCAAAGGAAGCCAGCAGCAGTTTGGCCCCCATGACCTCGCCGAAAACGGCGGCGGCGGCGCCGGGATCGTTCCGGCGCTCCGCTATCTCCTTGGTGGCCGTTATGTTGAAGCCGTAATCAGTCGCCACCATGAAATAAGAGGCGAACGCCAGCGCGAGATTGAATAGACCGAAATTTTCGACACCAAGAACGCGCGTCAGGTACGGGACGGTCAGCAACGGGGCGGCGTAGTTGAAAAAATTCAGCAGGTTCAGGGATATGAAGTTCCTGAACAGCACCAGGCGCGGGGGAGGAGGCGGGAGCGCGGGGGAGCTCTGCGCCGCGTCCCGGGAGGTCAGACGCCCTCCTCGCGCCGGGGCTGCGCCCCGTCGAGGCTCCGCGCCAGAAACATCAGCACGGCGGTCAGGAACCAGAACGGCCCCATGATCCTGACGATGATGAAGGTGTTGACGCCGAGGGACTGGACCAGCAGGCCGCCGAGCGAGACCATCAGTCCCAGCGCCAGCGCGCGCTCCCATTTTTCAGCCGAGCCGGCGTAAACGCGGCGGGCGGTGGAAAAGATGCTGTAGATCATCCAGAAAAAAACGAAAAAGCCGGCCAGACCCATCTCGCCCAGCACGATGGCGTACTGCGTATCGCCAATGCCGACCCCGGTCACTCCCCAGCCGAGGACGGGCCTGGCGGGAAGTTTCTCGAATACTACCCGGCGCAGCGAGTCCACGCGGGCCGCGGCAGAATCCTCCAGTTGGATGCTGCCGCCGGCGACCGTAAAAGTCCTAGTGGCGTATGCCCCGCTGTAGGTCATAGAGATGCGGTCCATCACTTTCCCGGAAATTCCAGGCAGAAGCGAACTCCCCAGGAAAGCCAGGAGAAAAAAAGCCGCCATGGCCAACCGGCGGCGGGAGGTCAGGAATACCAGGAGCGGCGCCATGGCCAGGAGGCCAAGATAGGAGGCTCTGGAAAAAGTGAGAAGGAAGGCGGGAAGCATGAAGGCAAGGGAAAGAACGGCGAAGAGGAAAACCCTGCCGGAATACTCGGTCAGCAGCGCCAGCAGGAACCCGAAGATTAGGAGGTAGTAGCCGCCCAGCGAAGCCGGCTCCGAACTTCTGACGTCGCCGATCGCGACTTCGAAGGGCGCCGTAGCCCTGGCATCCGGTCCCGAATTGGCGTAATAATAGTAGGCGTACAGCGTGACGGCCACCGCGACAAGAAAGCCGAATCTCAGGTATTTCCTGACGTCAGCCTTGGAGTCGAGAACATTAATCACCATGAAGTAAAGCATAAAATATTCTATGTACTTGAGCACATAGAAAAAAGCGGATTCAAAGCGGATGTCGCCCCTGACTACGCCCAGCGAAGTTGACAGGGCCGCCAGGACGGCGTAGAACAGCACCGGCAACTGCACCGGGGTCGCGGTAATGAAAGGCTTTTCCTTGAAAATGGCGGTGCGCGCCAGCCAGGTAAGGAAGATGACGACGATAAGGATGTCGTCGTAGCGCAGCACGATCTGCCGGTTGCCGACGCCTCCGAGCCCCAGTTCCGGGGAGAGGAGCATGGAGGCGATTATGAGAAAAACGCTCAGGCGCGGGGAAAAGAAAGCAAAAAGGCCGACCAGCAGCGAGACGGCCCCGATCACGATGAACGACGGCTGGAGATTGACCGCAGCGTAGCCGGCGGCCGCCGCCAGGCCGGCGACCGCGATAGCCGCCAGGTACTTCATGGCTCAGCGCCTCGAGTAACTACTATAGTCGTAGTAATGGTAGCCGTACTGCGGCCCCATCTCGGAAGCGCGAACGCCGTTGAGTACGACGCCGATCATGCGGGCGTTGACGCCCGTGATCTGCTCCTTGGCGCGGCGCAGGGCGCCGCGGGCCATCTTGCCGGCCTTGTAGACCAGCACGACGCCATCGGTGTGCTTGGCGAGTATCACGGAATCTATGAAGAGCAGCACCGGCGGCGCGTCGAAGATGACCACGTCGAACTCGCTCTTGAGCGAGTTCATCAGTTCCTCCCAGCGCCAGGAATCCAGCAGATCCACCACGTTGGCGGGGGTGGCGCCGCAATTCATTATCTTGAGGTTCTCCACGCCTTGGAAGCGCATCAGGTGCTCGAAGTTCATGCCGCCCATGATGAAATCGGCGCTTTCCGTCACCACTTCCTGCCACTCCGCGCGGCCAGAGAGAACGTCGCTCAGGCCCGGCTGCTTGTCCAGGCCGAAGATCTGGTAGATGGCGGGGCGCCGCAGGTCGGCGTCTATCAGAAGGGTCTTGAGGCCGGAGTTGGCGCTGGCCAGGGCGAAATTGACGGCGGTGAGCGTCTTGCCCTCGGCCGCGCCCGCCGAGCTGAAGACCACGGCGAAACTCTCTTTCGTATTGAGGTTGGAGACGATGTTGGTGCGCAGCGTGTGGTAGGCCTCTATGACGCTGGAGGCGTAACGCTTGTTGAAAATGAGCGCGCTGCGGAAGGCCTCCGCAGTATAGCGTTCTTTTCTGAAGAACTGGGTGAGCCAGTTGTCCAGCGGCTTCTCGCTGAGGATGTTCGGGATAAGGCCGAGCACCGGGAGTTTAAGAAAGCCTTCGATGTCCTCGATGGTGCTTATGGAGACGTCGAGGTTCTCCAGTATGAAGACCAGGACTATGGCCAGGAACAGGCCCATGAAGATGCCGACCATGAGATTGAGCCGCTTATTCGGGGAAACGGGGGCGCCCGGGGGGGTCGGGGGATTGATTATCGTAACGAAAGAAACTATCGAAGAGACCCCCAGCTTGGCGGACTCGTGCTCCTTGTTGAGGGTGGTGTAGAGGTCCTCCTGCATGCGCAGCTCGCGGGTCATGCGCACCAGTTCGGTCTCCTGGGCCGGGATCTCGGCAAGTTTCCCCTGGAGCACACTAATGCGCTGGTCTATGTTCATTATCTCGGGATGGTTGGGGGTGTATTTCTCCAGCAGCTCCCGCTTGCGTATCTCCATGTCGGCCAGTTGGTTGGCCAGGACCGAGCTCATGCCGGACTTGGGATTGCGCTCGTAGAAGGCCTGGCGCTGGCGCTCCAGGGAGCGGAGGCTGCTCTCCACCTCCGTCTTGCGGGCCGCGATATCGTCGAGGGCTTTGCGGGCCTGGGCGCTCTTCTGCTCCAGGTCGTACTCACGGTAAGATTCTATTACCGCCTGGACCGTCCTTGCGGCCATCTGGGGGCTTGGACTGAGGGCCGATATGCTGATAAGATTGGAATCCTGCAGCCTTTCGGCCTTGTAGGAGCCGAGCAGCGAAGCGACCCGCTGGGGGTCGGAGCCGTCGCGCGTAAGCAGGCCCAGCCTGGACGCAGACCTCTCCGCCACTTCGGCGGAAGTTATCACGCGCAGTTCGGTAGCGACGGCGCCCCACGGGTCCCATTCGGTGACCTCGGAGCCGGGCAGCCGGGAGTAATTGGCCGGCGGCTTGAACTTTATCACGCCCTGGCTCTTGTAGGTGACGGGCTGAAGGCGCGTGTAGAAGAGAACGGAAAGGATGGTGAGCGCGAAAGCGAACATCGCCACCCATTTGCGGCGGTTTATGATGCGCCAGTAGTCGTAAAGCGTGAGTTCGGAATTCATCAGCGCGTCCCGTCCGTTGCCAGGTGAAGGCTCAGGCTGAACGTGCCCAGCATAAGCCAGGGCAGAAAGTTGTCGGTCAGCCACTTGGTGGTGGAGGCCAGTTTCTTGCGCGGCACGTAAACCACGTCGCCGGGCTTGAGCGCGACGTTCTTAACCATATCGCCTTCGAAAACCTCGTCCAGCCTGGCCTCGAAAACCTCGTCCTTGACTCCGCCCTCCGGTCCCTTGACCGAACGGAACACGCGCAGGTCCCCCGTACGGGCGTAGTCCTGCAGGCCGCCCGACTGGGCGACCAGCTCAAGCAGTTTCATGCCCTCGCGGTACTCGAAATAACCCGGGTTCCGGACCTGGCCGATTATGGCCACCTTGTAGGAAGAGAACTTCCTGAGATTGACGGTGATGGAGGGGTTGGAAACGTACTTGGAGAACCTGGCGGTCAGTATTTTCTGCAGCTCTTCGGCCTTCATGCCCTGGACCTTGACCGAGCCCAGCAGCGGGATCTCGATGGTCCCGTCGGGCTGCACCGTGACTTCCCTGGAGAACTCCTCGGCGGGGAAAACGTTGACGCTTATCACGTCGCCCGGCGATATGTAATGGACGCCCGGCGCGACCAGGGACAGTTCCTGGGCGCAGAGCCCGGCCGGGAATAAATTGAGTAGCAGAAGAAAAGCGGCAGACAGTTTTTTCATATGAGTCCCTATGATAGCCTAGGACAACTAATTATAACTATTTATCAACGCCTGCCGGGATTTTCCACGGCCTTCGAAAGCGTCCGGACTATGGCCCTGAGTTCCTCTATCTTCCGCTCGAGTTCCTTGTCCCTGGCGCCGTCATACCCCGGTCCGCCGGTGAAAGCCTGTGTTCCCGGCGATCTCATTTCCAGGGTCTCTATCTTGCGCCTGAGACGGTCGAGCTTCTCGTTGACGCCGAACTCGAGGGCGCCGCGGCGGCGGGAATTGAAATAGTAGCCGACCAGCATCAGGAAAGAGGCGATGGCGAAGAGCATGAAAGCGACGGAGCCGAAAAGCACCAGATACGGGTAGCCTCCTATCACCCCCAGCGCGGAAGCCAGGACGGAGATGAGAAGCCCGAAGAGGAGGGTCTCCTTGTTCTCGGCCCAGATCAGCGAACCGTGATGCGCGGGCGCCGGCTCGGCGGCTGGCTCCTGGAGGGAGCGCCGGGCACGGCTGGCAACCCCAGGCCCCGGGGCGGGACTGAACTCGGGCGCGGGGGAGGGCGTTTCGGCCGGAAGAGGGCGCCTTTCGGCCGCCGGAGTCTCCTCGCGGAGCCTGCCCAGCATGCGGGCCAGGTCTTCCATCCCGCCGCTCATTCTTTCCTCCTACCGTCGCGGGCCGCGGCTTCGCGTTCCGCCAGCGACTTCTCCCTGGCCTGCAGCTCGGCGCGCGCCCTTTCGAAAGTCTTTATCAGTTCGGTCTTCTTAAGGGCGAATTCGTCCTCCATTATCCGCTCCCTGTTTTCTAGGGCCCTGGCTTTCTCCACCCGGGCTTTTTCCTGGGCCTGAGCCCGCAGTTCGAGGTCCCGGGTCTTTTCCTCCCAGGAGGCTAGCATCTCCTGCTCCCTCTTATTGAGTTTATCGTAGAGTTCCTGCATCCTGGTCACATAGCGGGAATTAAGCTCGCTTTCGCTTTCGGCGCCGGCCGCGCGCGCGTCCGCCAGTTCGGCCTCTTTCCGCCTGAGCGCGTCGGACAGCTCTGCCACTTTCTTATGCAGCCCGGCGCGCTCGGCGTCGGCGGCGGCGACCATTTCTTTCAGGTCGCTTATCTGGGCCTCCAGCACTGCGGCCTTCTCGGCGTGCTCGCGCTCTGCGATGGCCAGCCGGCCGGCGTAACCGGATTCGTACTCGCCCAGCACCTTTTCCATCGAGGTAACCTCGTCGCCGAACTCTTCTATAAGCGCGCTGACGTGCACGGCGGCCGGGTTCTTCTCGTCCCAGAGCCGCTTGGAGAGGGCCTGAAGATTGCGCACCAGGTCGAGCGGCACGCATTTGACGGCTTTTTCCTTTTCCATATTATTTCTTGCCCTTGTACTCGGCTATGGCGCGGGAGAGTTCTATGCGCATTTTCTCCAGTTCAGCGGACTTGCGCGCGTATTCCCTGTCCAGTTCCAGCCGGCGCGCCTCGAGGTCCCTTTCCCTGGCGGCGTCGGCGCGGCGCATCTCGCCTATCTCCCGGTCGATGGCCGCGGCCCGGGTCGCCAGTTCGGCCTGCCGGGCGTCCAGGTCCAGCTGCTTGCGCCCGTAAACGGATTCGCGCTCCCTGAGCATCCTGTCCTTGCTGACGGCCAGTTCTTCCAGCCGCGCTAGGCGCTCCTCGTAATCCTTGCGGGTCTGCTCCACCTGCTTAAAGTAGCCATCTTCCAGCTCCAGTTGCCGCTTCTGGAACTCGGCGATTACGTCCTTAAACTTCTCCTCCTGTTCGGCCAGTTGCCTGACCACGATCTCGGCGGCTTCCTGCCTGTGGGCGATGAGCTGCCTCTCCAGGTCGGCTATCTTAAGTCCCGCGGCTTCCGTGTATTTCTCCCGCTTGGCGAGCTCGGCCAGCAGCCTGTCCTTCTCGGCTGCTGCGGCTTCGCTGGACTTGGACAGCTCCAGCTCGTAGTTGTCGCGCATGGAGGCGATCTCGTCCTCCGCCATCGCTATCTTCCTCACCAGGCCCTCGGTGGCTTTCTCTACCGCGGCGCGCGCGCGGGCGTCCAGCTCGGCGGCGTGCGTCGTGCGCAGGGCCAGCGT
>CAZVWK010000005.1:20777-48752 GCA_964631475.1 uncultured Elusimicrobiaceae bacterium
CAAGGGCGGCGGAGAACTCTTCTTCGCGCGCCTTGAAAGTTTCGTGGGCGGACGCCAGGGCCGCGTCGCGCTCGGCGCGCGCGCCGGCCTCCAGAGCTACAATCTTGTTCTCAAGTTCCTTTATGCGCTCAGCCGACTCCGAGGATACGGCCGACGCCCTTTTCTGGGACTCCAGCCGTATCGCCGCTCCCCTGGCGCGCTCGGCTTCGAGTTCCGTTTCCAGCGCGGAGATCTGCGCCGAATAACGCCGCTCCATCTCGGAGGACCTTTTTTCAAGGGCGTCTTCGTAGGAGGCGGCCAGTTCGGCCTCGCGGGCGGCGAAAGCGGCGGTCGCGGACTCCATCTCGGCCACGCGCGCGCGGAAAAATTCGTCCTTCTTCGCCAACTGACGCATGACCTCATCCGCGGTCCGTTCCTGCACTGAAGCCATAGAGTTCTCGAGCTCGCGGATCTTCTCCTGCGCGTTCCGGAACTGTTCCTCGCGCACCCGCTGCTCGTCCACCAGACGGGAGCGCTCTACGGCCCAGGTCGATTCCAGAGAGCGGAGCTGCTGCGCGTGCTCGGCGTCCACCGAGCGCATCCTGGCGTCCAGCGAGGCCTCCAGCTCGGAGCGCAGGCGGCGGAAATTCCCCTCGAGTTCGGTCTTCTTGGCCAGGAACTCACTCTCGAGCTCCTTGCGGCGGGACTCGATGCCGCCTTCGGAACCGCGCACCGATTTCTCCAGCATCTCTATGCGGACTTTCAGTTCGGCTTCCTTGGACTTATAGTTCTTTTCCAGAGTGGTGAGGCGGGACTGGTGCTCGGCCTCTACTTCCGAGCGGAGCGAATCGTATTTGGCCTGCGCCTCGCTCAGGCGCGCGGCGTACTGGGTCTCGACGTCGAGCAGGCGCTGGTTCCAGCGCTCGATGACGCCCTTCTGCTTCCGGTCGAGCTCCTCGAACTTAGACTGGTACTCCTCCTCGAGGGCGGCGCGGAGCTGGTCGAGGCGGCTCTCCTTGCGCAGCAGCTGCTGCAGGTCGAGCTTACCCTCCCCAAGGAGGGACATGGTGGCTTCCAGCTTGGAATAAAAGCCTTCTTTTTCGTCGAGAGTTTTGGAACGGCTGCGGAAGGACTCCTCCAGCTCGCGCACGCGGGACTCGAGCTGCTTGCGGTCCCCCTCGGAAAGGCCGAGGTTCTTCTTGAGCTCGGCGCGCTCTTTTTCGATGCCGTTGAGGCGCTCCAGCGCCCAGCGCAGCGTCATCCTCGCCGTGTCTATGCTGGTAACGTCGTTGACCAGCTGTTCGAGCTCGTTATATTCGTCGGCCATAGTTCACCTCGGTAAATTCGGCTCTAACAGTTTAACATGACCCGACCCCCTATTCAATAAAGGGATTGTTAAATGAATATTAAATGATTGTTACGCATCCGGCCGCCTATTTTATAGAATCATACCGGGATGCTCAGGAAAAAGCGGTTCTATTTCTTCCTCCTCCTGGCCGGCGCGGCCGCGGCGGCCTGGTACCTGCACCCCCACCTTTTCAGGACTTTTTTCAGTGTTTCCGGCACCGTGGGCTTGGCCCCTGCCTCGGCCGGGTTCCGGCCGAAGCCGAACACCATGCTTTTCATTGTAGCCCGGGGCGAGGGCGGCGTCCCTTTCGCGGTACGGAAGGTCATAAACCCCTCGTTCCCCCTTGAGTATTCGATGGACAGCTCCGACCTGATCCTGCCCGAACTGCTGCCGCTCAGGCTGCGGCTGGAAGCGTTTCTGAACACCCACGGGGAGATAGGGGCCCCGAGACCGGGAGACCTTTACGGCTCTCTGGAGAGGGACGTGTTCCTGGCCGATAAGGGCTGCGATTTCCTGCTGGACCGTTAGAGGCGGGGACCTTTGGCCTACTCCGCATTGGGCCCGACGGCCCTGCCCGGGGGGCAGAACCGGCGCTATACTGTTTACAGGGTGGTTCCCTACGCTTCAGCGCCCGAAGCCGGGGACCAAAGAGGGGGCAAAATGACTTGGGAAGAGCTTTCCCGGAAATACGACAAGGATAAAGCCCGAGGACGGGGGCCTGTTCCGGAAGTGAAAGGCAGACCCTGGCGGGAGATAATGAAATCGACCGACAAACTGGTCTGGCTTTTCCTTGTGAACGGCGGAGGAAAAGGCAGTCCTTTGAAGACCGGATAAGTCCCGTAACGCCCGGAAACAGGACCGCCGGGGAACCCACCCCGGCGGTCTTTTTTTGTCGCGAGCGGGATCAGTGATGGATGGGATCCAGGCGGTCGAAGCCCATATACAGCAGCAGGGCACCCAGCAGCGCAAGCAGCAGGCCTACGCTCCGCCGGTTGAGGGCCACCCAGGAGTCGTTCAGCACGGTCTCGCGCAGCACCTTGTTGAGCTTGAGCATCAGGTCCGGCTTATAGAGATAGCCCATGCCGGCCGCCAGGAAAAAAAACCCCAGCGCTATCTTGATGAGGGGAGGGACGTTAAATTGTATTATTGAAAGCGTTCATCGCTTTTTCCACGCCTCCGCAGAAAACCTCCGCGGCCGCGGCGGCCGCCCTGTCCAGGAAAGCTGGCAGGACCAAACGCTCCTCCTTTGAGAAATTGCCCAACACGAAGTCGCTTGCGTCCCGACGCTCCGGCCTGGGGCCTATGCCCATCCGCAGGCGGGCGATTTCCTGGGTCCCTAAATGGTTTAGTATGGAGGCGAGCCCCTTATGGCCGCCGCTGGAGCCGTCCGGCCGCACCCGCAGCGAACCGAAAGGCAGCGCCAGTTCATCGTAGCATACCAGCAGCCCGGAGAGAGCGGCGCCCTTCATTTCCGCGAAACGCCTGAGCGGAAGCCCCGAGTTGTTCATGTAGGTCATCGGCTTGAAAAGCCAGACCTTAATCCCCCCCAGAACCGCCTCGGCGCATTCCCCCTCGCCTTTCCAACCGCGCCAGACGGAGCCGGCTTCGGAGGCCAAGCGGTCGGCCAGCATGAAGCCAAGGTTATGCCGTGTCCCGGCGTATTCCGGCCCCGGGTTGCCCAGCGCCGCCAGTATTCTGACCTTTTCCACCCTTCTCCCCTGACCCCTGAAATGAAGACGGGGCGGGAAACGGAAAGGTTCCGCTCCCGCCCCGCGCAGGCCGCCTTATTTCTTGGTCTCGGCCTTCTTCTCTTCCGGCTTGGCTCCGGCGGCGGGCTTGGCTCCGGCGGCGGGGGCCGCGCCTTCCTCGTCCTTCTTGCCCTTGGCTATAACCTCGGGCTCGGCGGCGCCGGCGGCGGCCGCGGGGGTCTCTACGACCTCTTCCTTGGCGGCTATCACGCTGACCACCACGAGGCTCGGGTCGTCGGTCAGTTCAACCTTGGCTTTGACGTCCCTGACGCGTATGGAATCGCCTATCTTGAGCGCCGTCACGTCGACCTCGATCTCCTTGGGGATCTCAGTCGGCAGGCAGAGTATGTTGAATTCGCGCATGGCGTGTTCCATGATTCCGCCCTGGATCTTCACGCCATGGGGCTCGCCCACCAGTTTGACGTGGACCTTGAACTTCATCTTGTCGGTCAGTTTTATGCGCTGAAAGTCAAGGTGTATTACGCGGTCCGTCACGACGTGGCGCTGCACCAGTTTTATGACGACGTTGTCCTCTTCGGACCCGTACTTGAGCTTTATGAGGGCGTTGTCGCCGAACTTGAGCACCCCGGCGATCTCCTTCTCCCCCACCATGACGGAGACGGGCTTCTTCTCGCCGCCGTAAACCACGGCCGGGATCATGCCATTGCCGAGCACGTAACTTATTGCGCCCTTGCCTCCCGTTTTCTCGCGGGGCTGGGCTGAAACGTTGACCTGTTGCATCACTTCCTCCTGAACCGCTGGAAAAAAGCCGGCCTCTCAATAGAAAAGCTCGCTTATGGAATGGCCCCCGTGGTTGCGTTTAATGGCTTCGGCCAGAAGCGGGGCCACGGTGACGGTCTTGATTTTAGCACTTTTTGAGGCCACCGGTATAGTGTCGGTCAGGACCAACTCGCTTATGGGGGAGGCCTCTATCCGCTCCACCGCGTCCCGGGAAAGCACGCCGTGGGTACAAAAAGTGGTTATCCCGGAGGCCCCGCGCTCGGTTATCGCGGCCGCCACCGCGGTCAGGGTCCCGGCGGTGTCCACCAGATCGTCGAAGATAAGGCAGTGCTTGCCCTCGACCGAGCCTATGATGTTGTAGACCGAGGCGACGTTCGGGCGCGGGCGGCGCTTGTCTATGATGACCAGGCCCGCGTCCAGCCTTTTAGCAAAGGACCGGGCGCGCTCCACGCTGCCCATGTCGGGCGAGACCACGATAAAGTTGGACATCTTCCGCTCGCGGACATAATCCAGCACCACGGGCCTGGCGTAGAGGTGGTCCATGGGGATATCGAAGAAGCCCTGTATCTGGGCGGCGTGCAGGTCTATTGCTATGACCCGGTTGGCGCCGGCCGAGGTTATCAGGTTGGCTACCAGTTTGGCCGCTATAGCCACGCGGGGGGCCGGCTTGCGGTCGGCCCGGCCATAGCCGTAGTAGGGGATGACCGCGGTTATCCTGCCGGCCGAGGCCCGGCGAAGGGCGTCCAGCATTATCAGGAGTTCCATCAGGTTCTCGTTGACGGGCGGGCAGGTGGGCTGTATGACGTAGCAGTCGCAGCCGCGCACGTTCTCCATAATCTGCACGTCTATCTCGCCGTCGGCGAAACGGCCGGTCTTGGCCTGGCCGAGCGGGACGCTGAGGGCGTCGCAGATTTTCTGCGCCAGCGCGGGATTCGCGCTGCCGGTGAATATGCGGAGCGGGCCGGTCTTCCAGGAGTCAACCATTTTCAGATCCCCTTTCTTTTCTTGAGCACCTGCCGCGAGCGGGCCAGGGCCAGCGCCCCCGCGGGAACGTTCTCGGTTATGGTGGAACCCGCCGCTATCAGGGAGCCTTTGCCTATCCTCACCGGTGCCACCAGGTTCGTATTGGAGCCTATGAAGGCGCCGTCGCCTATCACGGTCCTGTGCTTGTTCTTCCCGTCGTAATTGCAGGTGATGGTGCCGGCGCCGAGATTGACTTTCTCGCCCATCGTAGTGTCGCCGACATAGCTCAGGTGAGGGACCCTGGAGCCGCGCCCGACGCGCGACTTCTTGACCTCGGAGAAATTGCCGACCTTGGCCGACGGGCCGATGTCCGCGCCGGGGCGCAGGTGGGCGAACGGCCCCACGACTGAGTTTTTTCTCAGGCGGCTGCCGGTCAGGAAGCAGGAGAATTTCACTTCGCAGCCGTCCTCGATGCGGCAGTCCTCTATGACGGCCGACGGGCCGATGCGGCAGCCGGAGCCGATGACGGTCGAGCCCTTTATGTGCACGCCGGGGTAGATGACGGTGTCGGGGCCGATCTTAACGCCTTCCTCTATGTAGGCGGCGGAAGGGTCCTTGACGGTGACGCCATTTTCCATCAGCTCTTCGATAACGCGGCTGTTCAGCATTTTATAGGCTCCAGCCAGGTCTTTTCTGGAATTTATACCGGCTATCTCGCTCTCGTCCGCGGCTTTCACGGCCAACACCCGCCCGCCGGCGGCCAGTATGGCCTCCAGCGTGTCGGTCAGGTAGTATTCCCGCTTGGGGCCTTTGGGCTTGAGGGTCCCGAGCGCTTGCAGCAAGGACGGAGTATGAAAGAAATAGGTTCCGGAATTGACTTCCTTGACGGCCAGTTCCCCGGGCGAGGCGTCCGAGGCCTCTACTATGGCTTTTACCGCTCCGCCATGCCCGCGTATTATCCGGCCATAGCTGCCGGGATCCTCCAGGTCGGCCGTCATTACAACGCAGCCCGGGCGGTTCCGGAAATAGAAGGATGAGAGTTTTTTAAGCGTGGCGGGACGGAAGAGCGGCGCGTCGCCGCAGATTATCAGCGTGTGGGCAAAGCCCTTTATCGCAACCGCGGCCTCCTGTACGGCCCGGCCGCTGCCGGTCAGCGACTTCTGCATCACGAAAACGACTTCCGCCCCGACGGGATTCTTCCGCAACCAGGCGCCAAGGCGCTCGCGGACCATTTCCCCTTTATGCCCGACCACCACAACGATACGCGCCGGGCCGAGGGCGGCGGCCTTCTTTATTACGCGGGCGGCCAGCGGCAGGTCGCCCAGTTCGTGCAGGACTTTGGGGAGCGCGGACTTCATCCTCGTCCCCATGCCGGCGGCGAGTATAAGAGCGCAGAGTTCTTTTTTTTCAGGCATCCGTTGGAAAGGAGGCTCGGTTATCTGCCTACAGTCTACTAAATCGGGCGGCGGGGCGGGAAATAAGGGCCTCTTTTTCGGGCCTGGAAAGCTTCTTGACAGCCGACTCCAGTTTGGAGGCCGAAGACCGGTCTTTTTTGCGCCTTTTCCACATCAGAGACACCGGGCCGAAGGCGGCGGTGTATTTGGCTCCCCTGCCGGCGTTATGGTCGGCTATGCGGCAGGCCAGGTCATTGGTTATGCCGGTATACAGCGTCCCGTTGGCGCAGCGGACTATATAGACGGTCCATGATTTCTTATTTGAACTTCCCATAAGGAGACGGCCGGTGGAACCGCCGTGAGGATTCGCGTGGGCGTAACCGATACCGGGACACCGTGCCGCATGATGTCCCACGCCGATGCCGCGAGCATCGCAAGCGCGGAGACCGAGCGGGGAGCGGCTACGCGAGACCGCGTGTTTTGCATGCGCCCACACCGCCATGCCCCCGGCATAGATCTCCTCAATTGGCTCCCGGGCATGGATTTGAACCATGTCTAACCGAGTCAAAGTCGGTTGTGCTACCGTTACACCACCCGGGAATAAATCGGGGGACAGTATACTTGATTCCGCCGCGCAACGGGACACGGCCGGGCGCCTGGCCAGGAATCGGAAGGGCTCAGTCTTCTTCGGCGCCTGTAGGCGCCGGTATGCCGCCGGACGCCTCGGCCCTGGCCAGTTCCTTGTTGTACTCGCCCAGTATAATCGCTTCCAGCCGGCCGCGGAACTCGTTGCTGATCGGGTGGGCGATATCCTTGTAGGTGCCGTCCTTTATCTTCCTCGACGGCATGCAGACTATCAGCCCCTTGTTCCCGTTCACTACCTTCATGTTGTGCACCACGAAGGCGCTGTCGAAAGTTACCGTCGCGAAGGCCTTCAGCCTGGCCTCGTTGCGCAGATGTATGCGTACCTCGGTGATTTCCATCCCTTCCCCCAGTTGTAAGAGCCCCCGCTACAGAGTCATTAGGCGCGCAGCCCCCGTAGACGCCAGCGACTTACTTCGTTGAATCGACGACCCCTGCCGTCAGGCAAATTCTGCCAAAAAAACCATGCCTTTGCAAGGTTTAAGAGCGCGCGCCAGCCGGGCGGCTTGCGCGCGGCTTCCGGCAACGGCGAAGACCGTGGAACCGGAACCGGACATCAGCGTCCCCGCCGCGCCGCCAGGCGCGAGCGGGCCCGGGCTATGGCGGGGCGCGCGGGCAGAACCGGGTCCTCCAGTCGGTTCAGCATCAGCGGGGCCCAGGACGACGGGCCGGCGCCGGAGCGCAGCGCGGACAATAAACGCCGGTATAAACGCCCGGAAGCGGAGACTTCGCGCGGCCCCGGTCGCTTAAGGGCGGCGTAAACGCCCGGCGTAGGCACCGGGAAGCCGGGAAAATATATGACCAGGGCGGCCCGCCCTGGCCGCAGCGGCATGGGCCTGAGCTTCTCTCCGCGGCCCCGGCCCTCGCAGAAAACGGAGCCGGCCAGGAAGAAAGGGACGTCGGAACCCAGCCGCGCGGCCAGGCGGAGCAGCTTTCGCCGGTCGGCCGGAGAGCGGCGCCGGTGCAGCCGGGAGAGCCCTTCGAGAACGGCCGCGGCGTTGGACGAACCGCCGCCCAGGCCCGCGCCCGAGGGAATGCGTTTGACCAGCCGCATGTCCAGCGCCGGCGAAAGCCGGAAAGCCCGGTAAAAAGAGTCGGCGGCCCGCCAGGCCAGGTTCTTCTCCCGGGGGATAGGAATGAAATTGGATTTATTCTCGACAGTCAGCCTGATCCCGGGATTCCCGGAAAGGCGCAGCGTCAGCGAATCGGCCAGGCTTATCCTGCCGAAGAGCGTCAGCAGCTCGTGGTAGCCGTCGGGCCTTTTCCCGGTGACTTCCAGGAAGAGGTTCACCTTGGCCCGCGACGGCACTGAGACGCTCTTCATTCGAAGGCCGGCGCGGGAGCGAAGAGCGGGTTTTCCTCGGGGATATTGACCTGCAGCCGGTCCACCGTCAGCTTGAGCCTGGCCGAAGGTATCTTTATGTCTATCTCGCCAGGGAGCCAGTACCCTTTCCGGGCGAAATAGCCGCCGAAGGAGAGAGTAACTCCCCCGCCGGTATCGAGCGATCCGAGCCTGGCGCCTGTCTCGTCCAGGACCGCTTTTTTCTTCCCCGACCGCAGCGACGAAGAGCGGCTGCCTCCCTCGAAGACAAGTCCCGGCTCCGAGAAAAAAGAGCCGGAGTAGAAATATTTCAGCTCCGCTGCCAGGGCGGGCGCCCAGTAGACGAACCCCTCCCGGGCCCTGCCCTCCAGGGCGGACGGCTCGTCCATCTCCACGGCGCCGCCCCGCACCCGTATCTTCCAGAGAGGAGCCAGCAGCGGGCCCGTTATCGTGAAGGTGAACTCGTCGGGGGCGGCGTAATTGATGACGCCGTCGAACTTAAGGCTACGCCCGAAGGACGAAACTTCCAGCCTGCAGAAAGAAGCGTAGCCGGAACCGGCCGGCAGGAAACGCGAGATGGCGCCCGCGAGAAGCGGGCCGGCCTCGGACGGCGGCAGCTTTCCCAGCTCCGCGAAAAGCCTGCCGCGCACCGCGGGAAGACGCTTGGCGTCGTTGTTCAGTTGCAGGGATAAGGTCCAGGCCGATACGGCCTCCCGTGGGCGGCCCAGCGCGGAATAGGCGTCTCCGACATGTTCCCGGATGACCGGGTCCGCGTTCATCAGGCGGGCGGCCTCAAGAAGTTTTTCCAGCGCTTCGGCGTGCCGGCCTTTTTTATAAAGGACCCAGCCGAGCGAATCGATATAGGCGCCGTTGCCTGGCTCGAGAACGAGCGCCCGGCGGATGAAAGTTTCCGCCTCGTCGAGTTTCAGCCCCCTGTCGGCCAGGGAATAGCCGAGATAATTCAGCACCACGGCGTTATCGGGCTCGGAGGACAGTATGATCCTGAACTGCTGCTCGGCCGCCGCGATGTCCCCCTCTCTTTCCGAAATTATGGCGTACTGCATCTTGGCTTCGCGGTAGCCCGGAGAGGAAGCGATGATTCTGCGCATAAGCTCCAGCGCCCGCCTCGTCTTGCCGGTATCGTCGAGTCCCAGCGCCAGGAAATAGGCTATCTCGTCGTTCTTCGGCCACCTCGCGTGCGCCTCCTCCAGCAGCTTTACGGCCTTCTCCGGCTGGCGGGCCTGGCTGTAGTAATAGGCCAGCCTCATGACGAGGCCGGGAGTATCCTTAAGCCCGGAGGACCGCTCCATATAGGCCACGGCCGAGGCGTAATCATCACGCTGCTCGGCTATGAGGGAAAGCCAGAAGCAGGAATCAGGGTCGGAGGGGTCCAGGGCGTTGGCCTTGAGGAAATATTTTTCGGCGCGGGCGGCGTCGCCCACGGCCGGCCCCGCCAGCAGGGCGCCGAGGTGGTTGAACAATTCCTTGTTGGAGGGGTCGAGATCGGCGAGTTCCTCGTACTGCGCGACGGCGGCCGCGGTATCCCCGTTCAATTCGTAATGGTTAGCCAGCGCGAAGCGCGGCTGCAGGTAATAGGGGTCCTCCGCCGCGGACTTGAGCATATAGTCTTTCGCCTGTTCGCTTCGGCCGCGCATGCTGTGCAGCGTGGCTATCTGGAAATAGGTTTCGGCCGCCGCGTCGGGACGCAGCCCGGCGTAGCGCTCCAGGTATTTTATACTGGCGTCCGGATCGCGCGTGCTGTTGGCGCCGGCCAGCTGGTAGACCGCCTCGTCGTTCTCCGGCTCCAGCTCCACGGCCTTCGTAAAGGCACGTAGCGCGCCTTCGATGTCGTTCTTCGCCCAGCGCACGTTGCCGTAGAGTATCCAGTTGTCTGCCGAGGGCGGGTCGGCGTTTATTATGTGCTCCGCCCAGGCCTCCGCCTCGGCCACGCGGCCCACGTGCAGCGCCAGGTTTATGGCCTGGCGGCGGACATAGACGGACTGCGGGTCCAGCAGCATGGCCGCTTTGTATTCGCCCATCGCCGCGTCGTAATCCCCTTTTCGCTCGCGCGAGACCCCGGTCATGAAGTGCAGGTAGGCGGACTTATCGGCGGCGGCCGCGGCGGGCGCGGCCAGCAGGATGAAAGCGAACGTGAGGTTCCTCATGTCTTCTCCCCGGAAGGAAGCGCTTTTCTCATCAGCAGCGCGTCCTCCGCGTTATTATAAAACCTGGGCCGGCGGCCTTCCACCTTGAAGCCCTCGGCGGCGTAGAGGGCCCTGGCAGGGGCGTTGTTCTCCCCCACTTCCAGCGTGACGGAAGTGCAGGCGCTCTTGCGGGCGTATTCGGAGCATTTCCCTATAAGGGCGCGGGCGGCGCCGCGGCGCAGCCAGGCGGCAGAAACCGCCAGCGAATTTATCTGCGCCTCGGGCCGCACTATCCAGAAATTGATGAAACCGGCCGGGACGCCGTCCTGTTCGGCCACCAGCGTGACCGAAGAAGGCTTGGCCAGTTCCTCGCGCAGGCCTTTCTCTCCCCAGGCCGGATAGCCGGGCCAGGCCGCCTCGATGGCGGCCAGCGCCGGGATATCCTTTTCGAAGGCTCGGCGCACCGTCATTTTTTGCGGCCCCGGGCACTGGCTTTGGCGTCCAGTTCGTATTTGGCCGGCTTTAGATAAAGCGGTTCAGGCGGCCCTCCGAAAAACTCCCCGGCGGCCATGACCGCCTCCGGCGTGACCAGAGAGACGGCGGGAGGGGCCTTGACGCAGCCTTCCGGGGCGAGCGAGTATATTCCCGGTTTCTCCTCTGCGTCGGCCACGCAGAGGCCCGGGTTCGCAGCGGCCAGCAGTTCCCTGGCTCCCTCTTCTGGCAGCCAGACCGGCGCGCCGAGCGCTTCGGGGACTTTTCCGCCGGGAGCAACGCGGTAGAACTGCACGAAGTATTCGTCCTTGAAGGCGTGCAGCAGCACCGCCAGTTTACCGCCGGCCGGCAGCAGCGGGGCGGCGGCGAGGGCCAGCACTTCGAAAACGGTGACGCCGCGCGCGCGGCAGCCGAGCAGCAGTTCCAGCGAACCGGCCAGCGTGAGGCCTATCCGGATTCCGGTGAAGCGGCCGGGCCCCCGCACGGCGCAGACCCCGGAGACGTCCTCCAGGCGCGCGCCGGCTTTTTTGAGAAGGCGGTCGAGCGAGAGGAAAAGCCGTTTCTCCTGGTTGGGCTCCCTGACGCTAAGGGAGTGAACCTTGCCCGCAGCCGGATCAGGGCGGCTATGTCCGCGGCCGGCGGCCAGCCCCAGTTTGAGCCGGCCGCCGCTGGTGCATATCGAAAGCGTCACTTCTTTTTTCTGCGCCATTCCTTCTCCATCCGCGCCAGCGCGGCCGCGTGACCCGCGCCGGAGGCGGAGGCGCGTATTTCCCTCGCATCCCCGCCGGCCAGCCTGAAATCCAGTTCCACCCTTTCCGCGCCGTAAACGGTCTCCCTTATTCCTTCGCCCCACTCCACCGCCATTATGCCGTCCGCCCGGCCGGCGTAATCGGCGAAGCCGGTGTTCTCCAGTTCCCCTGCGCCCAGCCTGAAAAGGTCGAAATGGAAAACTTTCAGCCGGCCGCCGTAAGTCCTCAGGATATTGAAGCTGGCGCTGACCGGAGAATCCCCGGAACCCAGCGCCGCCGCCAGGCCTTTGACGAACTCCGTCTTGCCGGCGCCGATGGGCCCGGTAAGAAGCAGGCATTCGCCGCCCCGGGCCGAGCGGGCGAAGGCGGCGGCGAGACGCCGGGTCCCTTCCGGACCGTCCGTCTTAAAAATGCTCGAAGACGGGGATTTCGCCGCCATAATCCTCCAACTCCACGCCCCTGCCTTTGAGAACTTCGCCCACCAGCAGCGCGTCAGGCAGCAGCCGGCGGAGCAGCGCCGCCTTCGAAGGCCGGCAGGAAAAGACGAGCCCGTAATCCTCGCCGCCGGCGAGGGCGTAAAGCCGCCAGTCCTTCCTTTTGGCCGCGGCCCAGCGCCTCAGGCCCGGGGAACAGGCCTCCTCCGGCAGGCGGACCCTGATCCGGCAGCGCGAGAGCCTGGCGATTATGCCGAGGCTGCGGTAGAGCCCGTCGGAATTGTCCAGCATGGCCGACGCCAGCCCGCGGCGGCCGATCAGGGCTCCCTCGGCCAGCATCGGGCGCGGACGCCAGAAGGCGCCGATAAGCCCGGAGAAGCCGCGGCGCGGGGCTCCCTTCGACATGAGCAGTTCCAGGCCGGCGCGAGAAAGGCCAAGCGGCCCGAGCGAGTAGACAAGGTCGCCCGGGCGGGCGCCGTACCTGGTGACGAAGCCGCGGCATTCGCCCAGCAGCGTCATCGAAAAATGTTTTTTATCCGAACGGGAGATATTACCGCCGGCCACGGCCACGCCGAACCGGCGCGCCTCCGCGCGCAGCGCCTTTATGAACCGCCGCGCCCAGTCTCCGCTGGCGGAGCGAGGCAGGCCGGCGGCGGTGAGCAGCGCCAGCGGCCGCACTTCGCCCATAGCGGCCAGGTCGCTCAGGTTCATCCGCAGCAGCTTGCCGGCTATGAGTTCCGGTGAAGAAAAAGAATCCAGGAAATGCGCGCCCTCGCGCATCTCGTCCACGGTGGCTACGAGGCGGCGGCCCGGGCGCACCCTGAGCACCGCGGCGTCGTCGCCGGGGCCCAGCAGCAGCGGCCCGCGGCCGGCGGGGAAGGCGCGCTCTATGCGCTCTATCAGGGCGTCCTCGGCGCGGGACTTCTTCATCTCTCCAGCCTCCGGAAAGCGGCGGGCAGCGCTTCTATGATGTCGGAAGCCGTCACGCTCCTGGCGTTCAGCCGGCGCGCCGCGAGGGCGCCGGAAGTCCCGTGCAGCCAGACCCCGAGGCGCGCCGAGTGGCAGGCCGTATCCCAGGTAAAGCCGTCCCGGCGGCCGAGCTGCGCCCACAAGCCGCCGATGAAACCCGCCAGGGCGTCGCCCGAACCGCCCTTGGCGAGTTCCGGACCGCCGACGGCGCTTTTCCACATCCTGTCTCCGCAGGCTATGAGGGTGCCGGGGCCCTTGAGCACGGCGACGACGCCGCGCGCGGACAGCGCCGCCGCGGCCTCCGGGCGTCCTCCGCGGAAGCCCGGAAAAAGCCTGCCGAACTCTCCGGGATGGGGAGTGAAGACGGCAGGCGCGCCGTTCAGTATGCCGCCGCCTTTCCAGCCGGACGCGGCCAGGGCGTTGAGGGCGTCGGCGTCCACTACGCAGGGCAGGCGCAGACCGCGCAGCGCCTTGAGGGCGAAAGGAGCGGACTTCGTCGAAAGCCCCGGGCCTATCAAGGCCAGGTCGTAATTCCCGGAGGAAGCGGCCCTGCACAACGCCCGCGACGCGCTCTCGCGGAAAAAATCCCCGCCCGGCAGGGAGAGCGTCATCGCTTCCGGCACCGCGGCCGCCACGACGGCCAGCCCGGAGTCCGGCAGGGCGACCGTCACAAGCCCCGCGCCGGCGCGCAGCGCGGCGCGGGCGCAGACGACGGCCGCGCCGCTCATGCCGCGCGAGCCGGCTATCACCAGCAGCCGCCCGAAATCCCCTTTATGCGCCAGGCGGGGCCGGGGCGGCAGCAGGCGCAGCAACTCCGGCGCGGAATCTGTCCGTATTTTCATTTTCGCCAGGCCAGCGCCGCCGCGCAGGCGTACGCGGAAGTATGAGTAAGGGAAAGCTCGATGCGAGCCCGGGAGTAGCACCGCGCGCTTATCTTCACCGAGGGGCGCCCGGAGCCGCTCTTGATTATCTCGATGGACTTGAGAGGCAGGCTCCTGTCGTCGAGCGCCTTTATGACCGCCTCCTTGGCGGCGAAGCGCGCAGCTATCCGCTCATAGCGGTTGGCCGAGGCGCTGCAGTACTCTATCTCTCCGGGAGTGAAGAAACGGGTCAGGAAGGAGGGCCTGCGGGAGGCCAGCCTGCGCACGCGGGAAACCTCGACTATGTCTATACCGAGGCCCGGAACGAAAGCACCCGGCTTACCGCGGGAGCCCATCAGCGCACCGTCACGCTCTTGGCCAGGTTGCGCGGCTTGTCTATGTCGCAGCCGCGGGCCAGGGCCGAATAGTAGGAGAAGAGCTGCAGCGGGATCACGTTGACGAGCGGCGAGAGTATCTCTGGCGCCTGGGGGACCTCTATGTAGCGCGAGGCGCGGACTTGGCCGCGGGACTCCTTGTCCACGATGGCCACCACCTCGGCGCCGCGCGCTCCCGCCTCCTGCATGTTGCCGGCCATCAGCTTGAGCGCGCGCGAAGTGGTCGCGACGGCCAGGACGGGCATGCCCTTGTCGATGATGGCGATGGGGCCGTGCTTCATCTCGCCGGCGGCGTAGCCTTCGGCGTGCACGTAGGAGATCTCCTTGATCTTCAGCGCCCCTTCGAGAGCTATAGGGTAATTGATGTGCCGGGCTATGAACAGGAAATGCTCCCGGTCGGCGTAACGCTTCGCCAGGGACTCTATCTCCTTCTCCATCGCCAGGGCGTCCTCTATGAGGCGCGGGACCTTGAGAAGCTCGGCGGCGAAAGCGCGCGCGTCGGAATCGAAGACGGCCTTGCGGGCCGCGGCGAAATGGGCCGCCAGGACGTAGATGGCGGCCAGCTGCCCGACGAAAGCCTTGGTGGAGGCGACGCCTATCTCGGGGCCGCAGTGGGTGTAGAGCACCCAGTCGGCTTCGCGCGTGAGCGTGGAGCCGACCGTGTTGGTTATGGCCAGCACCCGCGCGCCGGCGGCCTTCGCCTCGCGCACGGCGTGTATCGTGTCGGCGGTCTCGCCGGACTGGCTGATCGCGACCGCGAGCGTATCAGGGCCTATGAG
Source organism: uncultured Elusimicrobiaceae bacterium (assembly GCA_964631475.1). Taxonomy (GTDB): domain Bacteria; phylum Elusimicrobiota; class Elusimicrobia; order Elusimicrobiales; family UBA9959; genus UBA2231. Next base: position 35,736 of record CAZVWK010000005.1, read on the forward strand.
CTTGGAGCGGTCGCTGAACTCGGAGGCGAGGTCCGCCTGGGCGGGGACCTGGAAGTTCTCCAGCGCGTACTTTCCGACGAGGCCCGCGTGATACGCGGTGCCGCAGGCGAGGAACTGGACGTTCTTCACGCAGCAGAGCACTTTCGGGTCCAGGTTTATCTCCCTGGCCAGCGTATCCTCTTTGAGCGGCAGCAGGCGGCCGCGCAGGGTGTTCTCGACCGAAGAGGCCTGCTCGTGTATCTCTTTCAGCATGAAGTGGCGGTAGCCGCCCTTCTCAGCCATGGTGGAATCCCACTGTATGTTCACGGAGTCGCGCGGCATCTTCTTGCCGGAGAAATCGAAGAATTCGCCCCCCCCCGCTCGGACCACGGCGATATCCCCGTCGTTGAGGAAGACGGCCTTGCGGGTGAATTTAAGGAAGGCCGAAACGTCGGAGGCGACGAAAGTCTCCCCCTCTCCCAGGCCCAGGACCAGCGGGCTGTGCATACGGGCGGTCATTATGACGCCGGGGCATTTGTCCCAGACCGCGGCGATGGCGAAAGAGCCCTTGAGCTCGGCCAGCGTCCGGCGGAAAGCCTCGAAGAAGACCGGCTCCGGCATGCCCGAAGAAGAGCGGGCGGACAGCGCCGTCACGTTCCGCTCCAGCAGGTGGACGGCCGCTTCGGTGTCGGTCTCGGACTTGAAATCGTGGCCGGAGCCGGCGAGTTTCTCGCGCAGTTCCAGGTAATTCTCGATGATGCCGTTATGGACGAGCACTATCTCGCCGGCGCAGTCGGTATGCGGATGGGCGTTGTCCTCGGAAGGGACGCCGTGGGTGGCCCAGCGGGTGTGTCCTATGCCGGCGCCGGGAGCCTTCGGCGGGTCCGAGTCCACCAGGCTTTTGAGAGCGTCTATACGCCCGCTGACGCGCTTGAGATAAAGGCCGCCCTTGTCCCTGACGGAGGCGATGCCGCAGGAATCGTAGCCCCTGTACTCCAGGCGGCGAAGGCCCTCGACGAGGACCTCGGAAGAATTACGCGAACCGACATATCCGACTATTCCGCACATGGTTTAGTATGGTACCGGGACACCATGCCGCATGGTGTCCCCCGCCGCCGCTACGGCCTCCTTATTGCATCAGGCGCTTCATCTCGGCTACGGCCGAGCGAAGGCCGGTGAAGATGGCGCGGGAAATTATGGCGTAGCCTATGTTCAGGCAGTCCATGCCCTCTATGCGGGCGACCTGCCCGACATTATAGTAATCCAGGCCGTGGCCGGCGTGCAGGCCCATCTTCAGTTCCTTGACCAGGAACGAGGCCAGCTGCAGCCGCTCCAGCTCCCTGGCCTGCAGCTTCTTGCCCCAGGACGAGGAATAGGCGCTGGTGCAGAGCTCTATGGAGTCGGCGCCCAGCTTGTGGACCTTGCGTATAGCCTCCGGCTCCGGATCGGTGAAAACGGCGACCTCGATGCCGGCGCCGGAAAGGGATTTTATGACGCGCTCCAGCTCGGCGTTCTTGCCGGAAAGCTTTATACCGCCCTGGGTAGTGAGTTCGCCGGGCGATTCAGGGACAAGGCAGACCGAATCGGGCTTGGCCTTGAGCGCGAACTTCTCCATCTCGGCGGTGGCGGCCATCTCCAGGTGCAGAATGCCCTTGACCTCGGCCCGCACCCTCTCTACGTCCGCGTCCTGCACGTGGCGGCGGTCGCCGCGCAGGTGCATGACTATCATCTCGGCCCCGGCGGCCAGCGCCACGCGCGCGGCCTCCACGGGGTCCGGGGTCTTCTCCCCGCGCGCCTGCCTTACGGTGCAGACATGATCTATGTTGACTCCGAGTTTCACCTTTTTCATTTCCCCTCCACGTTATGGCGGCCCGGCGCGCCCCCCTGGGCTCCTCCGGCCGCTGCGCGGCCCGACTTCCTGCCGTAAAATCCTATTATCCCGTCGGCTATCTCTTTCACCAGCCCGCCGTCCTCCCCCTCCACCAGCACGCGCAGCAGCGGTTCGGTACCCGAGTAACGGACGAAGATGCGCCCCTCGCCGCCCATCCGCCGCTCCCAGGCCTCTATCATCTCCGTGAAGCCGGGGATGTCCTCCAACGGGGGCTTGGCCTCCACTTTCAGAGAGCGGACCTCCTGCGGGAAGCGCTTCCAGAAGGCGTGGGCGCTCATGGGACGGCCGTCGTCGCGGGCGGCGGCCATCGCCTGCAGCGCAGTCAGCAGGCCGTCGCCAGTGGGAGCGAACTCCCGGAATATAGTGTGCCCGCTGGACTCGCCGCCCAGGCTGAGATCTTCTTTCTCCATGGCCTCGGCGACGTTCTTGTCCCCGACCGCGACCTGCGTAACGCCGATCCCCATAGTATGGAGGTGCTTTATGAGCCCGCAGTTGGACATCAGCGTAAGCACGACCCTGGAATTTTTGAGCCTGCCGCCGGCCTTGAGGTGCGTCGCGGCTATGGAGATTATATCGTCCCCGTCGAGCAGGCGGCCCTTCTCGTCGGAGAGCATGCAGCGGTCGGCGTCGCCGTCGAAGCTGACGCCGCACCAGGCGCCCCAGGCGGCGGTCTCGGCGCGCATCGGGCCGGTCTCCAGCGCCCCGCAGCCGACGTTTATATTGGTCCCGTCCGGGCTGGCGCCTATGACCTTTATCTCGGCGCCGAGCTTCCTGAAGATCTTCGGGGCCAGCTCGCTGGCCGCGCCGTTGGCGCAGTCGAGCACCACCTTCAAGCCGTCCAGAGTGAAGCCGGGGGGCAGGGTCGAGAGCAGGAACTCCTCGTAATCCGCCGAGAAATCCGACTTCCTTATCCCTGGCGCGGCGGACGGGACCGCGAGGTCAGCCGAGGCCAGCAGCCTCTCCACGGAAACCTCGTCGTCGTCGGAGAGCTTCAGCCCGTCGGCGGAGAAGAACTTGATGCCGTTGAATTCCGGCGGATTGTGGCTGGCCGAGATGACCACGCCTAGGTCCGCCCCCTCCCGCTTTACCAGGTAGGAAACGGCGGGAGTCGGAATGAGTCCGAGGTCCAGGATCTCGAAGCCGCCGGCGGCCAGCCCCTCCGCGAGGGCGGCCTTTATTGACGGGCCGGACCCGCGTGAATCCATGCCTATTATGACGGACGGTTTCGCCTTGCGGGAGCCATTGAGCCTGGCGGAGGCCACGCTGGCGGCGGCGAAGCCTATTTTTTTCACGAAGGCGGGCTCGAAGGGATGCCGGCCGGCCATGCCCCTTATGCCATCGGTGCCGAAAAGTTTCCTCATTGCTTTAAAATTATATCATTAATATAGATGAGCCGAGTCCCGCGCTCACCCGTTTTGTATAATTGGAGCATGGAGGGATGGCCGAGCGGTTTAAGGCGCCGGTCTTGAAAACCGGTGTACGGTTAACCCGTACCGTGGGTTCGAATCCCACTCCCTCCGAAGATTTGAAAGGCCCCCGCCCCGGCGGGGGCCTTTCTTGCAAAAGCCAAGGCGAAAAGGAAGCCAGCCGCCTGGCTTGTCGGCGGTATCGGACTCCCTCCGCCGATATCCGGAGACCCGCGAAAGCTGGGTTTTGTTATAATCACTATGTGAAAGACTGCGCGGCCGCGGCCAAGCTCCTTCTTAAGTCCTGGATGAACCTGTTGTTCCATTTCCTGATAGTGTTCCCACCTTCGGGCGGGTTCGGATTCCCGCAGGGATGGGCTTTCTTTTCGCTGCTGCTGGCCTCTTCCGCGGCCCATTGCCTTATACTCGCCCGAAATCCGTCGCTTACGCTGGAAAGGCGCGAACCGGGCGGGAAAGCCGTGTTCTGGGACCGCATCCTGGCCCCGGCCGCCCAGTGGTCCGTCTACGCGGCCATCCTCGTATCCGCGCTGGAGCGCGGATACCTGGGCGACGCGGGGGATTTCAGGACGGCGGCGGCCGTTCCGGGCCTGCTGCTCTACGGCGCCGGCGGCGCCCTGTTCCTCTACGCCATGGCCTCCAACGCTTTCTTCTCGTCGGTTTCCAGGACGCAGCAGGATAGGGGGCAGTCTCCGCAGACCGGGGGCCCGTACCGCTGGATACGCCATCCGGGCTACGCGGGAGCCTGCCTGCAGCTCGCCGCGATACCCGCGACGCTGGGCTCGGCCGCCGGCGCCGCGCCGGCGCTTGCCGGGATACTGCTTTTCGTGATAAGGACGCGGCTGGAGGACGGGATGCTGGCCAGGGAGCTTCCCGGGTATGCCGACTACGCGCTGAAGGTAAGAAGCCGGCTGGTCCCCGGCTTCTGGTAGGTCAGGCCGCCAGCACCAGCGAGATGTGCGCCGCGGCCAGGATCAGCCCCGTCCACGCCAGGCGGAAATGGGATTTCAGCGGTATGGAAAGACCTCTGCGGTTGAGCAGCGGGACGGCCGCGGCCGCGGCCAGCGAAGCCGCCCCCCCATTCCGACCACCTTGAAAAGCGGCGCCCCTAGTACCCCGTAATAGGCGATGTCGGCCGCGCTCATTTTCCGCAGTGCCTCAGCATCATGCGCTTCCGCGCGTGCTCGTATGCGTAGTTGGCGTCGAGCAGGGCCATGAAGCCGATTCTGTCGTCCGACATCAGAATCTCCACGACCAGTCTCTTCTCGAGTTTGAGGCGGAAATCCTCCGGAATATTGTCGTCGCCGCAGACGGCGGAGGCCGCGTAACCGACGCTTTCCCCCCCGACGCTCTCCGCGTAGCCCTCCATTTTCCAGTCCTTCAGGAAATGGTATTCCAGCGGCGGCATCTTCTCCTGGACCAGGTCGTATATGGCCTGGCGCACCAGCACCGCCGCGCCGGAATCGGCCGGGTCGGAGACCGGCAGGACTATCCTGTCCGCGATAAGCGAATAACTGCATCCCTTATCGTCGCCGCAGAAGGGCGTCATCAGGGTGTAGGGTAAGCCGGGTCCCGCCAGGTATACCTCGAACTTCCTTTCCGGGGAATAGACCTGTGAGGATTCCAGCTTTTCAATGACTTTGTCCAGTAGCTCGCCGGCAGGTTTGCCGACCGGGGAGGCGGAACGCAGGACGAAGTTCCTGTGCTCGACCGAATGCTTGAACAACAGGTCCGGGTATTTAAGAAAGCCCCAGTAGGCGCCGGACAGGACGAGTATGGCCCAGAACGCAATTTTAATCATCGGTTATCCTCCCTGAAAGCAGCCATGCCTTCAGTATAAGCGGCTTCAAGCGCCATTGGGACGTCGTCGGTCCAGATGGAATCGAAACCGCGGCCCATGAGCCAGCGGACGTCAGCCGGGTCGTTGGCTATGCCCCCGCTCAGTTTCAGCCCAAGCTCCGAAGCTATCACCAACTGGTCGGCTAGGTCAAAGGCCAAAGCGGAGGCCTTGAAAAGTCCGCGGACCCAGGCCCGGTCTATCCAGCCCGCGCAGACGGCGTCGGCCCCGGCCTCCAGGGCCGTGCGGCTTATGTTCCAGGGCAGGAGCGGCATGACCGCGGCGCCCAGTTCCGGGCATATCCTCTTGACGCCTTCGAGCAGGCCCTTGCGGTGGGCGAAGACCAGCGCGTACAGGCGGTCGGCGAAACCCGTGCCCTTGAGACGGTAATAGAGCCGCCCGGCCAGCACCGGGTCGGTGAAGCAGAGCTCGAAATAGCAGGTCTTGTCCCGCCGGGAGGCGAGCAGGTCCAGCAGATCGTCGAGGTGAGCCACGGGCTCGCGCCCCAGCACCCGCAGCTTCGAGAGGTCCTTCCATTTCATCGAGGAGACCTTCCGGCCGAAGCCGGTCAGCCGGCGGGCGTCCTCGTCGTGGAAAAGCACGAACTCGCCGTCAGCCGTCACCCGCACGTCGCATTCGGCGCCGTGCGCGCCGTCGGCGAACGCCCTTTTGAAGGCCGCGACCGTGTTCTCCGGGGCTCTCAGAGCCCCTCCCCTGTGCGCGAATATCCTCGCCATCCCGACATTCTAATATATTTGCCGGTCCGCCCTTGCATGGGCGGCCATTTTGATATACTTTTCAGCGATGAGCGGGACCTCCACCATCCTGAAGAATTTCTTCTCTCTCACCGCCGCCAACGCGGTCTCCAAGATTACGGGGCTGCTGACGGTGGTGTACCTGGCCAGGGTCCTCGGGCCGGGGGATTTCGGGAAGATAAATTTCGCGCTGGCGTTCATAAGTTATTTCGCGATGCTGGCCCACCTCTGCGTCAACGCGATAGGGACGCGCGACATCAGCCAGCGGCCGGCGGAGATGGCGGACACGGTGGACAGGATACTCAGCCTGAAACTGATGCTGGGAGCCGCGGCCTTCCTGCTGTTGGCGGCCACGCTGCCTTTCACGGGCCAGGACCCCGAAATGAAGCGGCTGGTGCTTTTTTACGGCCTCACGATCTTCACCTCCAATGTCCTGCCGATGGAATGGGTTTTCCAGGGTCTGGAAAAAATGGAATACCAGGGTCTGGCCTCCGTTATACAGGGGCTGATCTACATGACGCTTATCTTCCTGGCCGTTAACGGCGGGGAGGACCTCCGGCTCGTGCCGTTCGTCCTGCTGGCCGCCCAGGGCGGCGCGGTGGCCTATCTCTACCGCTCGCTGAAGAAGCTGCGCCCCGACTTCACCCTGCGCGTAAGCATGAAGGTGTCGCTCGAGACCGTGAGGCAGGCCCTTCCCGCGGCCGCCTGGGGCGTCACCTCGGTCATAACGCTCAACGCCGGCGTCACCATACTCGGCTTCATGTCGGGCCCGGAACAGGTGGGCTACTTTTCAGCGGCGCACAAGATAATATGGATTTTCGCGGAGACGATGACGGCCTACGCCGCCGCCGTCTTCCCGGCGATAGCGCGCGAGCACCTCCGCGACCCGGAATCCGCCAGGAGGACCATGGACCAGGCGCTCCGCTGGACGGCGCTGCTGGCCTTCCCCGCCCTTACCGGCGTATTCATGCTCGCCGAACCCGTGATCTCAACGCTCTACAGCGCGACTTTCTCCGGTTCGGCCCTGATTCTGTCATTGCTCGCGCCGGTTCCCTACCTGGTATTCCTGATGAACCTGTTCATACTCTTTCTCTTCGCCTCGCACAGGCAGGACAGGGTGATCTTCCTGGGGACTTTCCAGGCCGTCCTTACCGTGGCGCTCAGCTTCGCGCTGATACCGCGCTACGGTGCCATCGGCCTAGCCGCCGCCACTACTGCCGGGATAGCGGTCTCCAACGCGGTGTTCGCCTGGGAGGCGCGCAGGATAGCCCCGCTCTGCTTCTCCTCCGCGCTTAAACCCCTGGCGGCCTCCGCCCTGATGGCGGCCGCCCTGCACTTCATGCCCGGCTTCGGGCTGGCCGCCGGCATAGCCTCGGGCGCCGCCGTCTACGCGGCGGCCATAATAACACTGGGCGGAGTTTCCGCTGAGGATCTGAAAAAACTCCGCGCTTTCACGCGCACGGGGCCGGGGGACGGAGGATGCTATAAATGACCACAGGACCGGAAGACGCGGCACTGCTGCTACTTTACCCCGACAGGGCGTTCGAGGACAGGATGGAGGCACTGGGCCGCCTAGTGCGCCGGGCCGTCCCTCTGAATTATTCGGAACACCTGCACACCCATGGCATAACCGCCACGGAGGAGAGGATTCGCGGGATAATATCCTCGGAAAAAATATCCGTCGTGATACTTTTCCCTTTCGCCTCCGATTTCCAGCTCTCCGTCGGCTTCTACGCTTCCCTGCGGGACAGGACGAAGGTGGTCCTGTGGCTGGCCGACGACCCGACCTATTTCGACGTTCACGCCCGCTACTACGCGCAGGCGGCGGACCTGGTGGTCACTAACGACCCCCTGGCGGTGCACGCCTACAGACGCCTGGGGGTGAGGGCCGTCTACCACCTTGACATCGTGCTCTCCAACAGGCTGGAGCCGGTGAAAACTGAAAAAGACATGGACGCTCTCTTTATCGGGGACCTCACCAAGCCCGGCAGGAAGGAGGCCCTGGATTTTCTGGCGGCGAACGGGATAAAGGTCTCCGTTTTCGGCCCCGGAACTCCTGGGGGGCCGGTTCCCTTCGAGAAAATGGGCGAGTTCTTCTGCAGGAGCAGGATAGTCGTTAATTTCAGCCGCGTGGCCTCGGGGTCCTGGATAAACGGAGACGAGCCCCTTCTCAGGCGGGTGAGGCAGAACACGGGCAGGCCCGTGGAAGCGGCGCTGGCCGGAGCTTTCTGCCTGACCGAATACTCGCCCGCCCTGGAAACGCTTTTCCGGCCGGGAGAGGAAATAGCGGTCTTTCACAACAAGCAGGAGCTGCTGGAGAAAATCAGGCACTACCTTTCTTCTCCGGAGGAGAGAGAGGCCATGGCGGCGAAGGCCCACCGGCGGGCCAGGGCGGAGTATGAGCCGGAAACCGCCCTGCGCGCCGCTGTCGGAAAGGTCTTCGCCGCGCTTCGGGAACCGCTGCCCCCCGTAGATTACGGCGGCATACAGCTCAGCCGGGGGTTCAGGCGGAAGTCCGTGAACAGCCTGACCTTCTCCTTCTTCATACTTCTGCGCAGGGGCCGCGTCCGGCCCGCGCTGGAGCTCATCCCCAGATTTTTTTCTTACGGCGCCGCCGCTTTCATCGCCGGGGCGCCCGGCGGCGTCCTGCGGGCCCTGTCGCTGCTGGCCGCCGGGCTGAAGGGAAAAGAGAAAGGACGGGCAGGCTGACATGGGCGGCTCCGCTTTTTTCACCGTCATCATACCGACACACAACAGGGCGGACCTGCTCAGGATAACGCTGAGGAGCCTAGACGCGCAGACGTTTCGGGACTACGAAGCCTTCATCATAGACGACGGCTCGACGGACTCCACGCCGGATGTCTTTCGCGAATTTTCGGGGCGTCCGGGCTGGAATTTCGTCCGTTTCGATGTCAACCGCCGGCAGGCCTACGCGCGCAACTACGCCATAGCCCGCTCCTCGTCCAGATACGTGACCTTCCTGGACGCCGACGACCTCTGGCTGCCGGGCAGGCTGGAGGCCTTCGCCCGCAAGGCCGGGGAGAATCCCGCCGCCGGCTTCATCTTTTCGGACGGCTACATAATGCGCGACTCGCGCGTGACCGGCAGGTTCGCGGCCGCAGGCAGGCAGGTCCCGTCCGGCAGGCTGCCCGCCTATATGGCCATCTCCGAACGCTGGCTGCCCTACGTGACGACCAATGTCGCCCTGCTACGCGGGGCGCTCGAAAAAGCCGGCCCGTTCCGGGAAGACATGAGCCACCTGGAAGACATGGAACTTTACGTCAGGATACTCAGGGATTTCCCCGCCGACTTCATTCCCGAGCCGCTTTCGCTCTACCGGATACACACTCTCTCCGGCTCGCCCGCCAGCCTGACTCTAAAGTGGGACGACGGGATAAAGGATTTCCTGGAAGCGATGCGCACGGCGGCCCCTCCGCCGGCGGCCGAGCGCGAACTCCGGGACCACGTCTACGGCCAGTATTATTCGGTGTTCCTGAAGAACGCCCGCACCCTCAGGGCCAGGGAATGCCTGCTGGAGACATCCGGGAGGGGGCCCTCCTTCGCGCTGAAATACGCCGCGACTTTCGCTCCAGCCTGGGCGCTTCGCGCGTTGAAGGCCGCCTGGTGGGCGGCGCGCAGGCGCGCGGGCGCGCAGACGCTGCCGGGCGTACGCCAGGCACAGGACTGGGTGGACGGGATGGAAGGCCGGCGCTGACCCAGCTCAGCCGCCGACGATGAAGTACCAGATCAGCAGCGCTATCACCAGGGAAAGAAACTTTATCTCCCAGTTGCGCGTGAAGAGTTCGCGGAAGTTCATTTGACGCCGCCCTCTTGGCCGGCAGCGGCCTGCTTGCCCGTCTCCGGGCGGGCGCCCCTGCGGAGCAGGGTCTTCTCCGCCTTGGAGCGGTAGAGTTCGTAGAGCATCTTTTCGAGGTCGTCCGTGTCCACATGCCGCTGCAGTTTCCCGTTGCGGGCCAGCGAAACGGTGCCGTTCTCCTCCGAAACCACCACCACGAGGGCGTCCGCTATCTCGCTCAGCCCCAGGGCGGCCCGGTGCCTCATGCCGAGTATCTTGGAGATCTCCTGCTGCTCCGTCAGCGGCAGTATGCAGCCGGCGGCCACGATACGGTTGTTGGCTATGACGGCTGCCCCGTCGTGCAGCGGGGTCTTGGGGTGGAAGATGGTCAGCAGCAGGTCGGTGGAGACCTCGCCGTTTATGCGCGTCCCGCTCTCTATTATGTCGCGCAGCCCCATATCCTGCTCCAGCACCACGAGTATGCCCGTGCGGCTCTCGGCCGCAGAGCGCACGGCCGCGACCAGCTCGCTGATGAAGCGGTACTCCTGCGGCACCAGTATGCGGCCCAGCGGGTTCGCGCCGATATTCGCCAGGGCGAAGCGTATCTCCGGCTGGAAGACTACGATAAGCAGGAAGATACCGGCCAGCCAGAACTGTTGCAGTAGCCAGACCGTAGCGGAGAAATGCAGCAGCTTGGCCAGCGAGGTGATGACCGCGAGTATGAAAACGCCCCAGACCACCTGCATGGCCCTGGTACCCTTTATGAGCAGGATCAGGCGGTACACTATGTAGTATACCGCGAAGACGTCCAGGGCGTTGACTAGGTAGTTCTTGAAGTCCATCGGTCAGGCGGCGGCCTCCGCCCCCGGCTCCGCAGCGTCAGCGGCGGCCGAGGGCTCGAAAATGGCGGCTATCTCCGCGGCATCTAGGATTTCTTTCTCCATGAGCCCGTTGGCCAGGGAGTCCAGCGTCCTCTTGTTCTCCATCAGCAGCGATTTGGCTTTGTGGTGGCACTCGCTTATGATGCGCTTAACTTCCTCGTCCACGCTGCGCGCCGTCTCGTTGGAGTAGCCGGGCTGGCGCACTATGTCGCGGCCGAGGAAGACCTCGCTCTCGTCCTTCTTGAGAGAGATGGGGCCAATCTTATCGCTCATGCCGAACTCCGTCACCATTTTCATCGCGTACGCCGTCACCTTGGAGAGATCGTCGTGCGCGCCGGTGGTCAGTTCGCCGAAGATGGTCTCCTCGGCCGCGCGCCCCCCCAGCAGCACGCTGAGGCGGTTGAGGATGTCGGTGCGGCTGGTCAGGTAGCGGTCCTCTACCGGCAGCTGCAGTGTGTAGCCCAGCGCGGGCCCGCGCGGGATTATGGAGATCTTGTGCACCGGGTCGCAGCCGGGCAGCATTTTAGCGACGAGGGCGTGGCCGGCCTCGTGGTAGGCCACGATCTTCTTCTCCCTTCCGGAGATGAGCCGCGAGCGCCGTTGCGGGCCGGCCATCATCTTCTCGATGGCCTCTTCCAGTTCGGGCATCTCCACCGCGCTCTTCCCTTTCTTGGCGGCCAGGATGGCGGCCTCGTTGACGATATTGGCGAGGTCCGCGCCGACGAAGCCGGGCGTGTTGCGGGCGATCACGGCTAGGTCGGCCTCGGGGGCCATCTTCACTTTTTTAGCGTGGACCCGCAGCACTTCCTCGCGGCCCTTGAGGTCGGGCGCCGGCACGTTGATGCGGCGGTCGAAGCGGCCGGGCCGCAGCAGCGCGGGGTCCAGCACGTCGGGGCGGTTGGTGGCGCCGATGAGAATTATCCCCTGCTTGGAATCGAAGCCGTCGAGCTCCACCAGCATCTGGTTGAGGGTCTGTTCGCGCTCGTCGTGGCCGCCGCCGATTCCGGCGAACCTGGCGCGGGCCACGGCGTCGAGCTCGTCGACGAAGACTATCGCAGGGGCGCTCTTCTTGGCGCGCTCGAAGAGGTCGCGCACGCGGCTGGCGCCTACGCCGACGAACATCTCGACGAATTCCGAGCCGGAGGAGGTGAAGAACGGCACGCCGGCCTCGCCGGCGACGGCGCGGGCCAGCAGCGTCTTGCCGGTGCCGGGAGGGCCGTAGAGCAGCACCCCCTTGGGCAGTTCGCCGCCCAGGGTCTGGTATTTCTTAGGGTTCTTGAGATAATCGACTATGTCGTTCAACTCCTCCTTGGTTTCGTCGCAGCCGGCGACGTCCTTGAAGGTAATCTTCTGCTTGCGCAAGTCCTGCTGCTTGGCCTTGGACTTGCCGAAGGACATGGCCTGCTTGCCGCCCATCTGGGCCTGGCGCAGGAAGAGGAACCACCAGAGGAAGATGAAGATGGCTATCCAGCCGAGGTTCATTATCAGCGCCGTGACCCAGCTGCGGTCGGCGGTGCCGGCGAAGCTCTTGACTCCTGCGGCCTCCATGTCGGAAATGAGGCCGTTATCCGGCAACGGGAGCGTGCGGAATTTCACGGTCTTTCCGCCCTCGCGGACCTCTCCCCTTATCAGGTCGGGGCGCACGGTGACGCTCTCTACCTGCTTGTCGCGGAGTTTCTGCTTGAATTCCGAATACGGGAGGTCGCGCTCCTTGTCGATCTGCCGCAGGTTCTGGTAGACCGCGGCAAAGAGCATGAAAGCGAGCCCCCAGAAGAGCAGCTGCCTGAAATTCTTGTTGCCTTGCATTTACTTTCCTTTTATCGCGGATGGTTTCAGGACGCCTATATAAGGCAGGTTCCTGTAAAGCTCGTTGTAATCCAGCCCGTAGCCTACCACGAACTTGTCGGGGATCTCGAAACCCTTGTAGCGTATAGGGACCTTGACCGCCCGGCAGGACGGCTTGTCGAGCAGCGTGCACACCTCGACCGAGCGCGGGCGGCGGGTCCTGAGATTCTTGAGCAGGTAGTCCACCGTCAGCCCGGAGTCTACGATATCCTCGACCACCAGCACGTCGCGGCCCTCTATGCTTTCCTTGAGGTCGAGCAGCGTGCGGACCACGCCGGTCGATCTCTGCCCGGAATACGAGGACACCATCATGAAATCGACGTGCGCGTCGAGCTTGAGGCCCTTGAGCAGGTCCGACAGGAACAGGACGCTGCCTTTGAGCACGCCGATGAGCGAAAGCGTCCTGCCGTGATAATCGGCGGATATTTTCTCCGCCAGCTCCCCTATGCGGGCCCGGAGGCGTTCCGGCTCTATAAGTATCTCGGCTATGTTCCTGTGCATACGCGATTACAGACGGTACATTCTAGATTTTTTAGCGCCCGTTTCCAAATCCGAGAATTATCCTGTAGCGATTTTTTTAAAATGTCCTGTTTGCGGCAAATAGAAATG
>CAZVWK010000006.1:0-11114 GCA_964631475.1 uncultured Elusimicrobiaceae bacterium
ACATCGGGTTGTTCTTTATGAGGTGGTCCTCTATCTGGGCGAGCAGTTCCTTCTCGGTACGCTCGGTCTCGCCGCGCTCGAGCAGCCTGCGGACGTTCGCCTTGAGCTCCTCCGCGGTCTTAACGCCGGCGTGGCCCAGGAAGGCCTCGTCGACGGCGGGCACGACCTTCTCCTTGACGTCCTGCACGCGCGCCTTGAACTTCAGCTTGCGGCCGCCGAACTCGGAATCGAAATCGACGGTGTCGCCCTTTTTGGAGCCCAGCAGTTTCTCGGCCAGGCCCGCCACGGTCTGCGGGGCGGACATGTCCACGATTTCGCCTTTCACGTCGCCGTCGGCGACTTTCTCGCCGTTCTCCCAGGTCTCGTAATCCACCACGACGAAGTGGCTGGCGGCTATAGGGGCGTCCTCCACCGGCTTAAGGTAAGCGTTGTACTCGCGCAACTGATCGATATACTTGTCCACCTCCGCGTCGGCTATCTTCTTGACGCGCCGCACGGCCTTGATTTTCTCGTAATTCCTGGGCTCCAGCTTCGGGCTGCACTCCAGCTGCACCTCGAAATAGGCCGTTTTGCCGGCCTCGTACTTTACGTTGGTCATCAGCGGGGTGACCACCGGGACGGCGCTCTCGGCCTTGATGATCTCGGGCAGCGCGGCCTTGGCCAGGATATCCAGGGCCTCGTCGCGGACCATGGAGGGGAACTGCTCCTTGATCATCGCCAGCGGGACTTTGCCCTGGCGGAAGCCCGGCAGCGTTACCACGGCCTGCAGGCGGACCAGCGCCTGCTCCTGCGCCGAAGCGAGAACGTCTTTGCCGGAATCGACGGCGTAAACGTGCACGCAGCCTTCGGCCTTTATTTTCTTTATTTTGTCTCCGTAAGAGAGAGTGACTGGCATTTTTCCTCCTGGGGTTATCGATGAGATCGGAGTGCCAGAGAGAGGACTCGAACCTCCACGCCTTTCGGCACACGGTCCTAAGCCGTGCGTGTCTGCCATTCCACCACTCTGGCGCCGGAATCCTTGACTGCAGCGGCGTGTCTCCGGCAGATAAAAACCCCGTTTTACGAACGGGGTTTTTCGGCTGCTATCGCACTTTTTTCCCTGTCGCGCCGGCATCGGGACGGCGCCTGCTATATTTTTGGGCCATACGGGATTCGAACCTGTAACCTTACGCTTAAGAGGCGTCTGCTCTACCGTTGAGCTAATGGCCCGATAAATTTATTTTACATAAAAAACTTTCGGATTGCAAAACGCGGAGCGTCCGTCCTTGCCGAGGCCGGGCATAATTGCTAAATTAGTGCCCGATGAAACACGCACTGCTGTTCTCCTTATTAATAACCGCAGCGCCGCCGCCCGCAGCCGGCAGCGCCGGGATGGAAAGTCCCGAGTCGGTGTACCGGGGGGCGGTGCGGGCCTGGCTCGACGGCCGTCCGGACGACGCTATCGAAGGGTTCAAATACTCAGCCTTCATGTCCTCCGGGACCGCGCTGGCCTCTTCGGCGATGCGCGACGCGGCCGTGCTGCTGGCGGAGGCCGGCAAACCGCAGGAGGCCCTCGTCTGGCTGGACCGCGCCGGCATAGCCGCGCAAGAGGATCCGCACGCCTGGTATGAAAAAGGCTGGAACCTTCTGGCCCTGGAGGACCACGCGGGGGCCCGCAAGGCGCTGGAGAGAACCCTGACTCTTACCGCGGACCGGGACCTCCTGTCGCACACGCGCTTTGCGCTGGCGATGGCGGAGGAGGGGCTGAAAGGCCCGGCCGAGGCGATCGACCTCTACCGCGGCATCTACCAGTCCTATCCCTACCTCCTCGTCCCCTCGGCAGTGCGCATCAGCCGCAATTTCGAGCTTCTCAAGAGAAGACAGCACTCGGTCACCTTCCTGAAGGAAGCTCTGCTCTACGACCCCAAGAACTTCCAGGCCGCGGTCGACCTGGCACGCGTCTACGAGAAGGTCGGCTACTATGTCCCCGCCTGGCAGACCTACTACACCCTCGCAGAGATAGACCCCGGGGAAAAGTTTTTCCTGAAAAAAAAGGAAAAGCTCTCCCGGCAGGCGAAGGGAGACCACCGCAACATGCTCTATTGGACGCGCATGGCCTGGCCGGTACACACGAATCCCGTAAAGCTGGATAAAGGGGAGGAGGCGGACATCGCCCTTTTCGCCGACGAAGGCGGGGTTCCTTCGACTATACGCTCCTTCAGCTTCATCTGCAACACGCCGTTCTCCATAGAGGACTCCCGGCTGGGGAGGACCGCGGAAGGCCCTTCCGGCGCGCAATGGACCGCCGCCTACAATCCCTTCAACCGCATTTATGAGGTCAAGGACACGGCCGCCAATACCGTCTACTCCACCCGCAACACTTTCCGCCTCGTCCCCAGGACCCCCGGCGGGGTAATACTCATAAAAAGCGCGGACGCGGACGCGGAGGGAGGAGGCGTTAACCGGGGCGACAGGGAAGTCACGGGCGAACTCCTGGTCAATCTACGCCGCGAGGGGTTCGTGCTGATAAACCGCGTACCCCTGGAGAACGTCCTGCCAGCCATGACCGCGCGCACTTCCGAAGGCGACCGCAACCCGGAATCCCTGAAGGCGCTCTCTGTCGTACTGCGGACCCGGCTTCGCGGCCTGAAGGCCTCGATGCGGCATTCTAGGGACGGCTTCCACCTCTGCGACTCCGCCCACTGCCAGCGCTTCGACGGCATAAACACCGAGACCGGCGAGGCGGCGGACGCCGCCGCCGCCACCAGGGAGCAGACCCTGTCCGGCGCCGGGCTAATGCAGGCTGGCGAATACGCTCCCTCCTGCGGCGGTTTCACTGAGGGTGGCGTCAGCGACCTCAACCCGCTGCCCGCGGACCTCAGCCCCTTCACTCTTTCCCGCCACCTCCACAGAGGCCCTCCGGACAGCATGTACTGCCTGCCTCCGGACAAAGCCTACGCTTCCGACGCCACTTGGACGCTCATGCTGGAGCCCCGCTGGATAGAGGACAGAGCCAACAGGAAGCACAAGATAGGGAAGCTGCGCAATATCCGGACGCTCGCCCGCAGCGCGTCCGGCAAAGTACAGGCCCTCCGGCTGGAAGGCACCGCCGGCACGGCCGAAATCAAGGGTTTCAAGGAGATTTCGGCTGTCCTCTCGGCCGGCACGCTGCGCTCCCCGTTGTTCACGATTCGCCCCCTCTTCTCCGGGAAATTCCCTTCCGCTTTCTTCGTAAAAGGCCTCGGGACCGGCGAGGGGCGGGGATACTGCGTCGCGGGCGGCAGGGGCCTTGCCGGCGGGCTCGGCTGGAAATACAGGGAGATCCTCCGCCATTATTTCCCCGGCCTGACCCTGACGGGAGATACCGGCAAGCGCTAGAGCCGCACCCGATGTCATTCGTACGAGTTCTGCACGTGATAACCCGGCTGGACCTGGGCGGCGCCCAGGCCAACACCCTTTACACCGTAAAGAACCTGGACAAGGAACGGTTTTCGGCCTTCCTGGCCTGCGGGCACGGGGGAGAACTCCAGAAGGAGGCTCCCGACGACGTAACGCTGCCGCTGCGCCACCTGGGACGGGAGATAAAGCCCCTGGAGGACCTGCGCGCCTTCTTCGAACTGCGCAGTACGATGAGGAGACTCAAGCCCGACGTCGTCCACACTCATTCCTCCAAGGCCGGCATCCTGGGGCGGCTTGCCGCCTTCTTCGCCGGCGTGCCGGCGGTGGTGCACACCTTCCACGGGTTCGGCTTCAACGACAGGCAGCCCGCGCCCGCGCGACTCTTCTACGTCCTGCTGGAGAAGTTCTGCGCCAGGCTCTCCGACGCGCTTGTCTTCGTCTCCTCCGCGAACATGTCCGAGGCCTCCGGGCTCGGCATAGGCGACAAGTCCCGCTACGCGCTGGTGCGCAGCGGCATAAAGCTCTCCGCCTACCCGGCGCCCGACCAGCGCGCGGAAAAGAGGTCCGAACTGGGGGTCCCCTGCGGCGCGCCGCTGGTGGTCTCCATCGGCAACCTCAAGCCCCAGAAGAACCCCGGCGATTTCTTTATATCCGCGCGGCTGGCGGCGGAGCGGCACCCCGACGCGGCCTTCGTCTTCATCGGCGGAGGAGAGATGTCCCCGGACGACCGGCGGCTGGCGGAGCACCCTTCGCTCAAAGGCCGGCTCTTCCTGCCGGGCTGGAGAAGGGATTCGGCGGCGATACTGGCCGCCGCGGACATCTTTGCCATGACCTCGCTTTGGGAAGGACTCCCGCGCAGTCTGGTGGAGGCCCTGGCCACTGGCCTTCCGGCCGTATGTTACGACGCGGACGGGGTGCGCGACATACTCCGCGACGGGAAGAACGGCTTCCTGGTCAGGCGCGGCGACACCTCCGCGATGGCGGAGAACATCTCGCGCCTGATACGCGACCGGGAACTGCGCCGCCGGCTTGCCGACGGGGCGCGCGCGACCGACCTCTCCGAATTCGACATCGACGCGATGGTGCGGGCGCAGGAGCGCCTCTACCTCGCTCTTCTGGGGGAAAAGCAATGAGTCTCGAACTTTCCGTCATCATCCCCGTCTTCAACGAGCGTGACAATGTCCTGCAACTCTGGGAGGAACTTAAGGCCGCGCTCAAACCTCTCGACGGGGAATGGGAATGCGTCTGGGTGGACGACGGCTCGACCGACGGGACCTGGGAACTCCTCTCGGGCCTGGCCGACGCGGAGCCCGGATGCCGGGCCCTTTCGCTTGCCCGCAATTTCGGCCAGACCGCGGCGCTGAGCGCGGGCATAGCCGCGGCGCGCGGGGAGTACATCGCCGCGCTGGACGGCGACCTGCAGAACGGCCCGGCCGACCTCCCGGCGATGCTGGCGACGGCCAGGGACGGCGCGGACGTGGTCAGCGGCTGGCGCAGGGATCGCAAAGACCCTTTCCTCACCCGGGTGCTCCCATCGGCGGCGGCCAACTGGCTCATCTCGGCCGTGACCGGAGTACGCCTGCGCGACTACGGCTGTACGCTGAAAGTTTACCGTGCCTCCTTCCTCAAGGAACTCGAGCTCTACGGCGAGATGCACCGCTTCCTGCCGGCGCTGGCCGGCTACCGCGGCGCGGTCATAAAAGAAACCCCGGTCGCCCACCGCCCCCGACTGCGCGGCGGCTCCAAGTACGGTCTGGGCCGCACCTTCAAGGTGGCGTTGGACCTGCTGACCGTAAAGTTCATGGGAGATTATCTGTCCAAACCGATATATGTCTTCGGCGGCGCGGGGCTTCTGCTGGGACTGTCGTCGGTGATCATGGCGGGCTGGACCCTCTACAACAAGTTCGCCAACGGCATTTTCGTCAAGGACCAGCCTCTCTTCCTGGTCGCCATCTTCTTCGCCATCGTCGGCATCCAGTTCATCCTGCTAGGCCTCATCGCCGAGATGCTGATGCGCACCTACTACGGCTCCTCCGGCCGCCCGCCCTACCGCGTCCGCCGCCGCTCCGGCTTCTGACATACCCCCCGGTACGCAATCACGACAGGATCCCATCTTTTACGGAACAACTATGGGGGTCCTGTCGGCGGTTCGCTTCGAAAAAACACCTCAGGCTCCCTCGCCCGCCAAGCGTCAGATAAGGAGATAATCGGAGGAGGGGTGCCCGCACCGGAGCAAAACCATTCGGAGCCTCTCGCTTACGTAGTCCGCGCCGCAGACAACCGGCGGAATCGCTAGCCTGATGGAGCGGAGACGCGGACGAGCGCGAGCGGCGCGAACGGGAAGGGCGCGCACGGTGTGCGCGACCCTGTTTTTGCGGGGTGAGGGCGCGCCATGCCCCTGAACAATTATTCCGATCTTCACGGCGGTTGGGGCTCGGGAGCGGATTGACTTGGGGGCCGATAGTTAATATCTTATACGCTCTTACCATGGAAAACGGCGAAAAACACGAGCACAAGAACGGGCACTTCCTCTTCCGGCAGTCCGAGATCCGGGCCGGCGGCGGGCTTCACCGCGTCATCGATTGCGAAACCGCCCTTTTCGCGGGCGCCCTGGAGGGCAAGGGAAACCTCCTTTCGCTCACCGCCGAGGCCGACTTCTCCGTCGGCAGCGGAGACCTGCTGCTGGAAGGGGGGATAAAGGCCGTCGCCGCCCTGCCCTGCGACCGATGCAACGCCGGTTTCAAGGCCTCCCTGGCCGAATCTTTTGACGAGGTTTATGAATATTCAGTAGAATCAATAGACATCGAGGACCTGGTGCGCCAGGCCCTGGTGCTCGCGGTCCCGGCTAAGATTTTATGCTCGGACAGCTGCAAAGGGCTCTGCCCCTCCTGCGGAGCGGACCTGAACGCCGGCCCCTGCAAGTGCGGTCCGGGGCAGGACGGCCCTTTCGGCGCCCTGCGCGATTTGAAGAACAAGGAGCCATGAGATGCCTAATCCCAAACGCAAACACACACCCTCTAGGCGGGATTCCCGCCGGGCGCAGAACTGGAAGCTGGAGCTGAAGTCGCTCTCCGGCTGCCCGCAGTGCGGCGCCGCCCGCCTCCCGCACCGGGTCTGCCCCTCCTGCGGCAGCTATAACGGCAAGGTCGAGCTACCCCGCAAGGAAAAGAAGAAGGACGAAAAGCAGCAGGGCAAATAAAACCCCGCCATGAGAATTGCCATCGACGCTCACGGCGGCGACTTCGGGCTGCGCCCCAACATCGAAGGCGCGATAGAGGCCCTCAGGGGCCTCGATCACGACGTCATCCTCGTAGGCAGGGACCCCGAGATACGGGAGGAACTGCGCCGACTGGGCCTGGAAAACCCGCCCAGGCTGACCATAGTCCACGCCCCGCAGGTGGTGGAGATGGCCAGCGAGCCGGTCGAGGAATGCCGCAACAAGCCCAACTCCTCGCTGATGATCGCCGCCGAACTGGTGCGCGACGGCAAGGCGGACGGCATGATCTCCGCCGGCAACTCCGGCGCCGTCATGGTGGCCGCGCTGCTCAAGATGAAGAGGATCAGGGGCATACTCCGCCCCGCGCTGGCCGTACCGTATCCGACCTACAAGGGCGTCAGCGTCCTGATGGACGCCGGAGCCAACACCGACAATAAGCCCTGGCATCTGGCGCAGTTCGCCATGATGGGCACCGTTTATTCCTCGGTGCTCCTGCAGAAGGACAACCCCTCGGTCGGCCTGCTCTCCGTAGGCGAAGAAGAGACCAAGGGCAACGCCCTGGTGCAGGAGACGCTCCCCCTGCTCAAGAACGTCGGCCTCAATTTCTACGGCCCCGTCGAGGGCCGGGACCTGCCCGCCGGCCTCACCGACGT
The DNA here is from genome assembly GCA_964631475.1 of uncultured Elusimicrobiaceae bacterium. Classification (GTDB taxonomy): domain Bacteria; phylum Elusimicrobiota; class Elusimicrobia; order Elusimicrobiales; family UBA9959; genus UBA2231. The sequence goes on from CAZVWK010000006.1 coordinate 7,249, forward strand.
CGTAGTCACCGACGGCTTCACGGGAAATATCGTCCTCAAGCTCTCTGAAGGCCTGGCCAAGGTGATATTCAAACTCATCAAGGACCAGATCCACCGCAAGTTCACCTACAAGATAGGCGCGATGCTGATGAAGAAGCTTTTCAGCGACCTCAAGGTCCGCCTCAGCGACGACGAGTACGGCGGCGCCCCGCTGCTGGGAGTCAACGGCGTGGCTATCATCTGCCACGGCAAGTCCACGCCCAAGGCCATCTTCAGCGCCATACGCCTGGCCGGCGACCTGGCCGCCTCCGGCCTCTCCGAACAGATAGCCCGGCGCATGGACGCCGTCAAGGCCTCCATGGAAAAGCACCCGGAGAGGGAAGAGGAAGAGCAGAAGCCATGAAGCAGCTCGAGGGACTTTCGGCGCTGGTCACCGGCGGCGCGCGCGGCATAGGCCTGGAGATAGCCTCCGCCTTCGCCCGCGAAGGAGCCTCCGTGCTGCTCGGCGACGTTTCCGCTGAGGAGGCCTCGGCGGCCGCGGCGGGCATCGCCTCAGCCTCCGGCGCCAAAGCCTCGGGCCTGCGCCTTGACGTGACCGACAGCGCCTCCTGCGAAACCGCCATCGAAGAAGCGGTAAAGTCTTTCGGAAAACTGGATATCCTGGTAAACAACGCCGGGATAACGAAGGACAATCTGGTCCTGCGTATGAAGCCCGAGGATTTCGACGCGGTCATCTCGGTGAACCTCAAGGGCTCTTTCCTGATGTCCAAAGCCGCGGCGAAGGTCATGCTGCGCGCCAGGACCGGGCGCATAATAAACATCTCGTCCGTAGTCGGGCAGGCGGGACAGGCGGGGCAGGCCAACTACGCGGCCTCCAAGGCGGGGCTCATCGGCCTGACCAAATCCCTGGCCAAGGAATTCGCCCCCCGCGGCGTGCTGGTCAACGCCATCGCCCCCGGTTTCATAGAGACGCGGATGACCGACGCGCTGAAGGACGAGGCCAAGGCCGCCGTCACGGCCCTGATCCCGCTCGAGCGCTTCGGCAAGCCCGCGGACGTGGCCGGCGCCGCCCTGTTCCTGGCCGGCCCCCATTCGTCCTACATAACCGGCCAGGTGCTGGCCGTCAACGGCGGAATGTACATCTGATTTGACTAGTCTAGCGACTTAAGAGACCGTAAGGAGATACAATGGCGGAAAACATAGAAGAGAAAGTGAAGAAGATAATCGTCGAGCAGCTCGCGGTGGACGCCGCCGACGTCACGCTCCAGGCCCAGTTTGTCCAGGACCTCGGCGCGGACTCGCTCGACACGGTGGAGCTCGTCATGGCCCTCGAAGAGGCCTTCGACATAGAGATCCCCGACGAAGACGCCGAGAAGATCAAGACCGTGGGCGAGGCCGTCAACTACATCAACGCGAAGGTCGCCAAGGGCTGACGACACGGGAGCGCCGCGATGCCTCCCATAGAGGAAGTCATCGGTTATTCCTTCAGGGATAAGGATCTCCTGCGGACGGCGCTCACTCACAAGTCCTACGCCGCCGAGAAGAATTCGGCGGAATACAACGAAAGGCTGGAATTCCTGGGCGACAGCGTGCTCGGTCTCGCTGTCGCCCGGTATCTTTACGGGGAGCACCCCGGCAGGGACGAAGGCCACCTCTCCAAGCTCAAATCCTTCCTCGTCTCGCGCCAAAACCTCTCGGCCTGGGCGCGTTCGATAAACCTAGGCGAACATCTCCTGCTCGGCGTGGGCGAGGCCCAGACCGGCGGCAAAAAGCGCGCCAGCATACTCGCCAACTCCCTCGAGGCCCTGCTGGCCGCGGTCTACCTCGACGGCGGCATGGCCGAGGCCGAAAGGCTGGTGCTGGGCTGGCTCTCCTCTTCGGAACCAGAGGAACCCGAAGCCGACCACAAGAGCCGGTTGCAGGAGATGATACAGAAGAAACATCACCGTACGCCGGAGTACGAGATCATCCGCTCCGAGGGCCCCGAACACGACAAGAACTTCACCATCAACGTCCGCCTGGGCCGCAAGGTGCTGGGCATGGGCGCCGGCAAGAACAAAAAGGAGGCGCAGCAGGCCGCGGCCCGCAACGCCCTCGACTACCTCGAACATAATGAGCTCGGCAAGGACGAGATCTAGCCTCGCGCTGCCGGCGCTGCTGCTCTTCCTCTGCTCCTGCTCCGGAGGGGAAAAGGCTCCCTCCTTCGCTCCAGGCGACTACGCCGTCTACCGCTATTCCGGCTCCTACCGCGAAAAACCAGTCAAGCTAACGCGCACGGTCGCGGCCGCCCCGAAGGGCGGCGCCATTATTTTCCTGAACGAATGGGAGAGCGGCGGAGAGAGGCGGGCCTGGCGGGAGCATATCGCCCCGCGGCCATACGACCTATCCCACAATCTGGCCTCCCGCCTGGAGGTCCCCGACGGCAAAGGCTGGAAGGAGATCCCCAACCCGGACAACATGGAACTCTTCCGCCTGAGGGAAGGGACCCTGTTCAACCCGCAGGGACTGCCCCGCCTGCGCAAGGAGGAACCCGCCGAATTCGAGGCGGGGGGAAAGAAGTATTCCTGCCTGCGTAAAACCTACAGGGCCATGGCCGGGGGCAAAAGGGCGCAGTTGACCAGACTGGAAGCCGAGGGCTTCAAGTGGGGCGTTCTTCTCGAAGAATACTCCGTCGTCCACCCGCCGGAGTCGATATTCAGGAACGAGCTTGTAGAAGAGGGGAATCGAAAACCCTGACCAGGGCCCGTCCGAGAAGGTCTTCCGCCCCCCTGTATTTCCCGGAGAAAACATTGTCCGCCGCCGTCATAAGGTACTGGTCGCGCGTCATAGGCGGGTCCGGCAGCAGCGCCAGCAGCGGCAGCGCCGGCGCGAATAAGGACCGCGGCAGGCCCAGCACCGGCCTTTTTATACCCAGTTCTCGCAGCGAAGCCCGGAAGAACTCCGCGTAGGTCATCCGCTCGGGCCCGCAGAGCTCGAACACCTCGCACTTGATATCCGACTCAAGAGCCCGCACGGCGCATTCCGCCGCGTCGGACAAAGCTACGGGCTGAAGAAGGCGGTCCGAAGGAGCGGCGAGCACGGGAGTGAAGCGGGCCAGCCCGCGCAGGTCGTCGAATAATTTCTGCCCCGGGCCCACTATGACGGAGGGCCTCAGCGTCGCCCATTCCAGCCCGGAGGAGGCCAGCGCGTCCTCGGCCAGCCCTTTGGCGCGCAGATACCGGCTGGGCGAAGAGGCGTCGGCCCCCAGCGCCGAAATCTGCACGAACCTGCGGGTCCCGGCGGCCGCTGCGCCTTCCAGCAGCCTGTGAGTGTAATCGAGATTAACCCGCTCGAAAGTAACGCCCTCCGCCGGCCGCTCCTTGATTATGCCCAGGAGATTGAGAATGGCGTCGGGCCGGTGCTCCTCGACCACCGCCGCCAGGTCCTCCATGAACCGGGCCCCGTAAGGCCGCAGGTCCTGAGGAAGGGATGAAGGAGAGCGCGAGGGAATGACCAGCTCGTGGCGCCCGGCCAGGAGCCTGGCGACAGCCTCGCCGAAAAAACCGCCGCCGCCCGCCAGAAAGACTTTCATATCGCCGATTCTACAACATTTCGCGCGGCCGCCTAAAAACCTCCTTATTTTGATAAAATGAAACGTCGTATGGACAACTACGCGGCGACGCTTATAGTGGCCGGCTTCGGCCTGGCGGTAGCGGGGGGAATGACGATACTCGCCATCCTCCTGGGCCCGCGCAGCCGAGGCGCCGTCAAGGACCTGCCCTTCGAATGCGGCATGCCGGCCGCGCAAAAATCGGCCACCGCCATCCCAGTCAATTTCTACCTGGTCGCCATCCTCTTCGTCATGTTCGACATAGAGATAGTCTTCCTTTACCCCTGGGCCGTCTCTT
>CAZVWK010000006.1:11124-39790 GCA_964631475.1 uncultured Elusimicrobiaceae bacterium
CCGCCAGCTCGGCCCGGGCGCCCTGGCCGCGATGGCGGCTTTCATCCTGGTGCTGGGCGCGGGGCTGGTCTACGCCGTAAGGAGGGGCGCGCTTGAATGGGACTAGAAACGCTTTTCGGCAATTCCTTCCTCACCACCCGCCTCGACGAGGCGATAAACTGGGGCCGCAAGTATTCCTTCTTCCAGTACCCCTTCGTCACCGCCTGCTGCGGGATGGAGTTCATGAGCGCCTGGGCCTCGACTTACGACATAGCCCGCTTCGGCGCCGAGTACCCGCGCTTCTCGCCCCGCCAGGCCGACGTGCTCTTCGTCGTGGGCACGGTAAACGAAAAGCTGGCGCCGGTGCTGCGCCGCGTCTACGACCAGATGTGCGAGCCCAAATGGGTCGTCTCCTTCGGCGTCTGCGCCACCTCCGGCGGCTTCTACGACAATTACGCCACCGTGCAGGGCATCGATAAAATCATACCAGTCGACATCTATATCCCCGGCTGCCCGCCGCGCCCCGAGGCCGTGCTCGACGCGCTGATCAAGTTGCAGGAGAAGGTGTCCAAAGAATCAGTGCTGGATAAGAAACATGCCCGTTGAGAACCTTTTAGAATCGCTGAAGGCGAAACTGGGCCGCGGTGTCGTAGAGACCCGCTCTTTCCGCGGCGACGACACCGCCGTCGTAGCGCCCGAGGGCTGGCTTGAAGCCGCCTCCCTCCTGAAGAACGAACTGGGGTTCGACTTCCTTATGGACCTCTGCGGCGCCGACTACCTGCCGCGCGAGCCAAGGTTCGAGGTGGTCTGCCATCTCTACAATTCGAAGGCCAGTGCCCGCCTGCGCCTCAAGACCCGCCTGCCTGGCGAAAAGCCTTCCGTGGATTCCCTGGCCCCGCTATGGCTCTCGGCCGACTGGTTCGAGCGCGAGGCCTGGGACATGTACGGCATAGATTTCAAGGGACATCCCGACCTGCGCCGCCTGCTGATGTACGACTCCTTCGAGGGCCACCCCCTGCGCAAGGACTACCCGCTCAAGGGCCGCCAGCCGAGGATAGACCACGGGGACTGATGGAACGACCGGCGCATCAGCTTCCGAAGAACTGGAGCCTCGAGAACGCGGGCGACGGGCGGCTGCTGCTCAACATGGGGCCGTCGCATCCGGCCATGCACGGCATAATCCGCATACTCCTGAGCGTGGAAGGGGAGCGCATCAAGGACGCCGACGTAGAGATCGGCTACCTGCACCGCGGCTTCGAGAAGACCTGCGAGAACGTCACTTACAACCAGGTCATACCCTACACCGACCGCCTCAACTACGTCTCGCCGTTCATAAACAATGTAGGCTACGCCCTGGCCGTCGAGAAGCTGATGGGCATAGAGACCCCCGAGCGCTGCAAGTACGCCCGCGTCATCATGAGCGAGCTCTCGCGCCTGACCGACCACCTCACCTGCCTGGGCGCCAACGCCATGGAACTGGGCGCCTTCACCGTCTATTTCTACCTGATCAACGCCCGCGAAGACCTTTACCGCCTCACCGACGCCGTAGCCGGCGGCCGCATCACCCCGGCCTGGTCCCGCGTCGGGGGAGTGACCCGCGATCTGCCCGACACTTTCGCCGCCGACACCGCCGCGGTATTCAAGAAGGTGCGCGCCAATATAGCCGACGCCGACCGGCTGCTCACCCGCAATCCCATCTTCAACGGCCGCCTGCGCGGCACCGGCAGGATATCGAAAGAGGACGCCGTCTCGCTGGCCTTCACCGGCCCCGCGCTGCGCGCCTCGGGCGTGCCCTACGACGTGCGCAAGGCCAGCCCCTACCTGGTCTATGACCGGTTCAGCTTCGACGTACCCGTCGGGGACGCCGGCGACAATTACGACCGCTACCTGGTGCGCCTCGAGGAGATGCGCCAGAGCATGCGCATAGTCGAGCAGGCGCTCAAACAACTCCCGGCCGGACCCGTGAACCACCCGGACTACGGCGTGACGCTGCCGCCCAAGGAAGAGGTTTACGGCAATATCGAGGCCCTGATGGCCCATTTCAAACTGACCTACGAAGGAGTGAAGCCCCCGGCCGGAGAAGTGTACCAAGCCGTCGAGGGCGGCAACGGCGAGCTGGGCTTCTACCTTGTCTCCGACGGCACCGGCCGGCCCTGGCGCCTGCGCGTGCGCCCGCCGTGCTTTACGCTGACCGCGGGGCTGGCCCGCCTCATCAAGGGCGGCTATATCGCCGACATCATCTCCACTTTCGGCCAGATAAACATGATAGGCGGGGAACTGGAACGATGAAGAACTTCAAGTTCTCCCCGGAATTCAACACCAGGGTGGCCGCCACCGTAGCCAGGTATCCCAGGGCCGACGCCGCGCTGATCCCGCTGATGCAGGAAGTGCAGCGCGAACTGGGCCATTTCCCAGACGAGGCCGCCCAGGCGCTGGCCAATCTACTGGGGCTATCCTACGCCCGCGTAAAGGGCGTGCTGACTTTCTATACCATGTTCCGCCGCGAACCCGGGGGCAGATACCTTCTCCAGGTCTGCCGCAACCTCTCCTGCCATCTGGCCGGCTCGGTCAAGTTGCTTGAATATCTCAAGGGCCGCCTCGGCGTAGAGGAAGGCGGCACCACCCACGACGGGCTTTTCACGCTGGTAGCGGTCGAATGCCTGGGTGCCTGCGGCACGGCCCCGGTCATGATGGTCAACGACGATTACCACGAGAACCTAACGGTCGAGAAGCTCGACAAGCTGATCTCCGACCTGCGGGCGGCGGCGAAGGCGCATAAATGATGGCCGAACAGATACTCCTCAAGCACAAGGTGGTCTCGCTGGACGGCTACAAGGCCTCCGGCGGCTGGACCGCGCTCGAAAAAGCCGCCCGTATGGAACCGGCCGCCATCATTGAAGAAGTGAAAAAGTCGGGCCTGCGCGGCCGCGGCGGCGCCGGCTTCCCGGCCGGCCTGAAATGGTCGTTCATACCCAAGGACAGCCCGAAAGAGCGCTACATCGTCTGCAACGCCGACGAGGGGGAGCCGGGCACTTTCAAGGACCGCGAACTGATGCGGATGAACCCCTATCTCCTGATCGAGGGCATGACCATAGCGGGGCGTGCCGTAGGCGCGCGCACCGGCTATATCTACATACGCGGCGAATTCGCCCGCGAGGCGGCCCTGCTCGAGAAATGCATAGGCGAGACCCGGGTCGCCGGCTTCCTGGGCGACAAGATTTTCGGCTCCGATTTCAGCTTCGACCTCCATGTCCATAAAGGCGCCGGCGCCTATATCTGCGGCGAAGAAACCGCCCTGCTCGAATCCATAGAGGGCCGCCGCGGACAGCCGCGCCTCAAGCCCCCGTTCCCGGCCGTAGAGGGACTCTTCGCCTGTCCCACGGTCATCAACAATGTCGAAACGCTGGCCGCCGTACCCGCCATAATCGAGAAGGGGGGGGCCTGGTACGCCGGCATCGGCACGCCAAAGAGCGCCGGCACCAAGCTCTTCTCGATAAGCGGCCCGGTGAAGAAACCCGGCGTCTACGAAGCCGAACTCGGCATCCATTTCAAGACTTTCCTGGAAGAATACGCCGGCGGCATGGCCGACGGAAAAAAACTCAAGGCCGTCATACCAGGCGGCTCGTCCACGCCCGTCCTCACCGCCGAGGAGGCGATGAACGCGAAGCTCGACTATGAATCGCTGGCCGCCGCCGGCTCCATGCTGGGCTCGGGGGGAATAATAGTCATAGCCGATGGGACCTGCATGGTGGAAGCCCTGCTGGTGCTGGCCAGGTTCTACCATCACGAATCCTGCGGTCAATGCACTCCCTGCCGGGAAGGCTCAGGCTGGACCGAGAAAGTCCTGCGCCGCTTGGAAGAAGGGGGAGCCAGGCCCGGCGACGCCGACCTGCTCCTGTCAATTGCCGACAACATGACTGGGCGCACCATCTGCCCGCTGGCCGACGCCCTAGCCATGCCCGTCATCAGCTTTCTCACCAAGTTCCGCGACGAGTTCGACGCCCACGCCGCCGGCAATACCTGCAGGATGGGAAGGGCTAAATGAGGGAACAATCGGTGATACCGGCGGTTCACCTTACCAAAACCGTCCGAAGGCCCGAGTTTACAGAGTATGCGCCGCATGGTTTCGATGCAGGAACAAGATGATTTTCTGATGAAACTGAAGATAGACGGGAAAGAGACCGGAGTGCAGCCGGGAACCTCGATACTGGAGGCCGCCCAGGCCATGGGCGTCCTCATACCCCGCTACTGCTATCACCCGTCGCTGAGCGTAGCCGGCAACTGCCGCATCTGCCTGGTGGAGGTAGAAGGCGCGCCCAAACTGGTCACCGCCTGCTCCACACCCTGCGCCGAAGGCATGTCGGTACTGACCTCCAGCGAAAAAGTGCGCGCCGCACGCCGCGACGTGATGGAGTTCCTGCTCATCAACCACCCGCTGGACTGCCCCATCTGCGACCAGGCCGGCGAATGCGGCCTGCAGGACTATTACATGCACCACGGCCTCCATAAAAGCCGCTTTCCCCAAGCCGACAAAGTGCGCCGCCACAAGCGCCGCGACATAGGCAAATACCTGGTGCTCGACAATGAGCGCTGCATACTCTGCACCCGGTGCGTGCGCTTCTGCGAGGAAGTGACCAAAACCGGCGAGCTCTGCGTCAGGGAGCGCGGCGACCGTTCCTATATAGACCTCAAGCCCGGCGCGCGGCTGGACAACGACTATTCGCTCAATATCGCCGATATCTGCCCGGTCGGCGCCTTCACCTCGGCCGATTTCAGGTTCAAAAAGCGCGTCTGGTTCCTGGAGCGCACCCCGTCGGTATGCGCCGGCTGCGCCACTGGCTGCCCCGTGGAAGTCCATCACAGCGGCGGCGTTGTCTACCGCCTGACGCCGCGCCCCGAGGAGGGCTTCCCGGCATGGCTCTGCGACGAGGGACGCATGACCTATAAGTCGCTGCGCGCCCCCGGCCGCCCCGCCGCGGCCTTCTGCGAGGATGGGAACCTCAAGCCCGCCGCCGGACTGCGCTTCGCCGCCTCGCGGCTGGGAAAGCTCAAGCCCGACCAGGTGGCGATCTTCGGCTCGCCTTTCATGTCGCTCGAAGACAACCTGGCGCTGGCCGAGCTGGCCGCAGCCATCGGCACAAAAAACTTCTGCCTGCATTTCAGCGCCGAGCCCGGGATAAAAGACGGGATTATAAAGAACACCGACCACTCGCCCAACGCCCGCGGCCTGGCGCTCATCCAATCGGCGTACGGCGGTCACACCAGGGAGCAATTCGGCGAAAAGCTGGCTTCCGGCGAGGTTAAGTTCATCCTTGGCCGCAACGAGGAAGTGAAGGCCGCGCTGGCGGCCGCGAAAGCCGATATCCCGTCCTCGGTATTCTCCTTTTCCGACGAGCCGGCCCCGGGCCGGGCCTGCGTCCTGCCCGCCGCGTCCCATTTCGAATCGGACTGCCTCTTCATAAATTACGCCGGCCGGCTGCGCCGCGCCCACGCGGCCGTGAAAGCCCCGGAGGGATTGCTGCCCGTCTGGCAGGCCGCGGACAGGATCGCCTCCATGCTGGGAGCGCCGATACGGCTGGAGACCCGAGCGGCGGTCCTGGAACGTCTCAGGGTGAAAATCCCCGCGCTGGCCGACGCGCCGCTCACCGAAGACAAGGCGGAGTTCCACCTCAAATGACGCTCCCTATCCCCGATTTCATCCTCCTGAACAAAGGCCCCCTGATTTTCCTGGGCGTTTCTTTCCTCAAAGTATGCGTTGTCTTCGGCGCCGTCATGGGTTTCGCCGCGCTGCTCACGCTGGCCGAGCGCAAGGTCAGCGCGCTGATGCAGGACCGGGTCGGGCCCAACCGGGCCTCGGTTTTCGGATTCGCGCTGGGCGGATTGTTCCATCCCGCCGCCGACGGCCTCAAGCTCATCTTCAAAGAGGACTTCGTCCCGCGGTGGGGGGACAAAATCCTGTTCACCCTGGCGCCGCTCTTCGCCCTGTTCCCGGTGCTGCTCCTCTTCGCCGCCCTGCCCTTCGGCAACTACATCGACATAGCCGGCCTGCGGATAAACCTGCAGATAGCCGACTTCAACCTGGGCATACTCTTCATACTGGCCGTCTCGTCGCTGGCCATCTACGGGGCCTTCCTCTCGGGCTGGGCTTCCCGCAACAACTTCGCGCTGCTGGGCTCGCTGCGCGCGGCCGCTCAGATGATCTCCTACGAGGTGGCGCTGGGCCTCACCCTCGTCGGCGTGCTGATGGTCTACGGCACGGCCAGCCTGCAGGACATAGTGCAGGCGCAGGGGGAACTGCTCTTCGGCTGGCTGCCGGCCTGGGGCATAGTCTACCAGCCCTTCGCTTTCCTCCTGTTCCTGGCCGCCGCGCAGGCCGAGAACAAGCGCACACCCTTCGACGTGGTAGAGGGAGAGAGCGAGATCATCGGTTACTTCCTGGAATACAGCTCGATGCGCTTCGCCTCTTTCATGTTCTCGGAGTTCGTGGAGATGATAGTCATCTCGATGCTGGCAGCGACGCTCTTCTTCGGCGGCTGGCAGGTGCCTTATCTCCAGGCCTCGGGCTTCGTCTTCCCGTGGGGGGCGGAGATTCCTCTAAACCACTACGTCGTGGTCCTTCTGCAGGTCGGCAGCATCTCGGTCAAAACCGTCTTCTTCAGCTGGCTGCTGCTGGTCATACGCTGGACGGTGCCGCGGTTCCGGTTCGACCAGGTAATGACGCTGTGCTGGAAAGGCCTGCTGCCGCTGGCCCTGCTCAATATACTCGCGACGGGCGTCGCCATATGGTGGTTTGGATGATACGGATAAAGAAAGTCGATAACCGCCCCCTGACGCTGACGGAGAGCCTCTATTTCACCGAAGTGGCCGCCGGTATGCTGGTCACGCTGAAACATTTCTTCCGCAATCTCTTTAAACCGTCGAATATAATCACGGTCAGCTATCCGGAGCGGCGACTGCCGCTGCCCGGCAACGCGCGGCTGCGTACGCGCCACCGCCTCAAGCTGCGCGCCGACGGCACCCCGAAGTGCGTGGCCTGCTATATGTGCCAGACCGCCTGCCCGGCCTACTGCATAGATATAACCGCCGGAGAATATACCGACGGCAACCCGGTCGAGAAATACCCGGTCGGCTTCGACATAGACCTCTCCAGGTGCGTGATGTGCGGCATGTGCGCGGAGGCCTGCCCCGAGGACGCCATCTCCATGGACACGGGGGAGCTTCCAGGCGGCGCGCTGACGAGGGAAGAGATGTTAATGACGAAGCGGGACCTGCTGCGGAACCTGCCCGGCGAACCTTCAACAATTGGGGCCTCCAACCGGCTGCACAATGAATGGGCCAGGAAGGTGAAGAAGAAATGAGGCCGCTACTGCTCACCGCCGCCTTCTACCTGCTCTCCGGCGCCATACTCGCCGGGGCAGCGGGAACCGTCCTGCTGCGCCGGCCGCTCTATTGCGCCCTTTCGCTGCTCTTCACGCTGCTGGCGACCGCGGGCCTTTACATACTGCTGGGTGCGGAGCTGGCCGGCTATCTGCAGATTATCGTCTACGCGGGCGCGGTCATGGCGCTGTTCATCCTGGCCATACATATGACCGGGCCGGACGCGCCCTCCCGCCCGTCGCTGACCAGGCTGCTGCTGATGGCCGCCGGGGCGGGCGCCGCGGGCCTATTCGGCCTGCTGATGCTGGCTTCGGCCCGCTTCTTCATCGCTTTCGTGCGTCTGGCGCCAGAACCCTACTCCGTAGCGGAACAGGCCGGGCTTATCTTAGGGCGCTACGCGCCCCAGTTCGAGCTGCTCTCGCTGCTGGTGCTGGCGGGCATAGCGGGGGCCGTCCTGGCGGCGAAGAAGAAGTTATGATGCATTTCCTGCCCCTCACCGATTCGATACCCCTGGCCCATATAGTCGGCCTGGGCGTAGCCGTTTTCTCAATCGGCGCCTTCGGCTTCCTGGTGCGGCGCAACCTCATCGTCCTGCTGATGTGCGTGGAGCTTATGCTCAACGGCGCCAATATCGTCTTAATCGCCTTCTCGCGCGCGCCCGGCGCCGCCGACCCGCAGGTCTGGGTCATCTTCATGTTCGCCGTGGCCGCCGCCGAGGCCGGCGTGGGCCTGGCGCTGGCGGTGCTCATCTGGCGCCGGCTGGGCACGCTGGACATAGACGCTTTAAAGGAGCTTAAAGGATAATGGAAGGCAACTTCTACCCGCTCCTAAAATGGATGATACTGCCGCCGCTGGCCGGCTTCGTCCTCAACGGCCTGATCGGCAGGCGCCTGCTCTCCGAGCGCGCGGGGGGGATACTGGGCTCGCTGGCGGTATTCCTTTCATTCATCTTCGCCCTGCTCTCGGTCTCCGATCTGCTCAACCTGCCCGCGGCCGACCGGCTGCTGCGCGACACCCTGTTCACCTGGATCTCCGCCGGGCCTTTCACGGTCGATTTCGCGCTGCGGCTGGACCCGCTCTCGGCCGTCATGGCGCTGGTGGTCACCGGCGTGAGCTTCCTCATACACGTCTATTCCATCGGCTACATGCACGGCGACAGGGGCTTCCATAAGTACTTCGCCTACCTTAACTTCTTCGTCTTCTTCATGCTGGTGCTGGTGCTGGCCGACAACCCGGTGCTGATGTTCGTCGGCTGGGAGGGCGTAGGCCTGGCCTCGTACCTCCTTATCGGCTTCTGGTTCTCGGACCCGGAGAAAGCCTCTGCGGGCAAGAAAGCCTTCGTCGCCAACCGCATAGGCGACGCCGGCTTCCTGGCCGGGCTCATGCTGCTGGCGGCGGTCCTGCACGCCGGCGGCGTCTACGGCCTGGACTTCTCCACGCTTTCGGCCAACGCGCATCTCGCCGCCGGCGCCTCTTTCGCCGGCGTCAACGCGGCTTTCCTTATAGGCGTGCTGCTCTTCGTCGGCGCCACGGGCAAATCCGCGCAGTTCCCCCTCTATGTCTGGCTGCCCGACGCCATGGCCGGCCCCACGCCCGTCAGCGCGCTCATACACGCGGCCACCATGGTTACCGCCGGCGTCTACATGCTCAGCCGGATGTTCTTCCTCTACGAAGCGGCCCCGGCGGCGCTCGACGTGGTGCTCGTCACCGGCTGCTTCACGGCCTTCCTGGCCGCCGTCATCGCCGTCGCCCAGCGCGACATAAAGAAGGTGCTCGCCTATTCCACGGTCAGCCAGCTGGGCTATATGTTCATGGCCGTAGGCGCCGGCGCCTGGGCGGCTGGCGTCTTCCACCTCACGACGCACGCCTTCTTCAAGGCCCTGCTGTTCCTGGCCGCAGGCTCGGTCATACACGGCCTCGGCGGCGAGCAGGACCTGTTTAAAATGGGCGGCCTGCGCAAGCAGATGCGGACGACTTTCATTCTCACGGCGACGGGCTGGCTGGCCATCTCGGGCGTACCGCCGCTGGCCGGTTTCTATTCCAAGGACCTGATACTCGAGAAGGTGTTCACCTCGGGCGCGGGCCTGGTCTGGCTGACCGGCCTGCTGACGGCCGCTTTGACCGCCTATTACATCTCGCGCCTGCTGATACTCGCCTTCATGGACAAGTACCGCGGCAAGGAGCACGCCCACGAGTCGCCGGCTGTCATGACCGTGCCGATGGGACTGCTGGCCGTATTGTCAATCGTAGGCGGCATGGCCGGCGCGGCCTGGCTGCTGCCTTTTCTGCAGCCCGGCGCCCCGCCCGAACACCACTCGGCGCTGTTGATAGCCGTCTCGATGTCCGCGGCGGCCGCCGGCATCGTAGCCGCCTTCCTGATCACCGGCCGCCGGGCCGAGGACTGGGCCGCCGCCTGGCCTCGGACGCACCGGCTGGTCTATAACAAGTTCTATGTCGACGAGGTCTACGAGGCGCTGGTGCTAAAGCCCCTGGCCCGCTTCGCCGACTGGACTTTCCGCGTGCCCGACTCCAAGGTGATAGACGGCGCCTTCGTCAACGGCACGGCGCGCCTCTTCATGTCGATCGGCCGCACCTTAAGCGCCGCCCAGACCGGCAACGCCCAGTTTTACGCGGTAGTGTTCATGGCCGGCCTCTGCCTGCTGCTGGCGGCCCTCCTGGCGGGGTATTACTTATGAGGATAGGCCCCGACCTGCTCAATATAGCCATCTACCTCCCGCTGGCGGCGGGCGCGCTCATCGCCCTGCTGCCGCGCGAAAAAGAACATCTATCCGCCCCGCTGGCCCTGACAGCCTCGCTGCTGGCCCTCATCCCCGCGCTGGCCCTGTACCTCGGCTTCGACCCGGCCCTGCCCAGTATGCAGTTCGCGCAGGACCTACCCTGGCTCTCGGCGCTGGGCGCGCGCTACGCCATAGGCCTCGATGGCATCAGCCTGCTGATGTTCATCCTGACCGCCTTCCTGGCGCCGATAGCGGTGCTCTCGTCGTTCGAAGCCGTGAAGGAACACCGCCGCTTCTACTACGCCTCGCTGCTGGCCCTGCAGACCGGGATGCTTGGCGTTTTCGCCGCGTTGGACCTGCTGCTCTTCTACGTCTTCTGGGAGGCGATGCTGATACCGATGTACTTCCTCATCGGCATCTGGGGCGGGAAACGCAGGATCTACGCCTCGGTTAAGTTCTTCATCTACACCATGGTCGGCAGTCTGCTGATGCTGGCCGCCATACTCTGGCTCTATTTCGACCATCAGTCGCGGACCGGCGTCTATACCTTCGCGCTGACGGCCTACAGTAATGCCGCGGCGGGGGGGACGGGTATGCTCCTATTCCTCGCCTTCGCCCTGGCCTTCGCCATAAAGGTCCCGCTCTGGCCGTTCCACACCTGGCTGCCCGACGCGCACGTCGAGGCCCCGACAGCGGGTTCCATAATACTGGCCGGCGTGCTGCTCAAGATGGGTGTTTACGGCTTCATCAGGATAGCGGTGCCTTTTTTCCCCGAGGCGGCCATGGCGGCCGGCTGGCCGATAGCCGCGCTGGGCGCTTTCGGCGTGATATACGGCTCGCTCACCGCCTGGGCGCAGGACGATATCAAGAAACTGGTCGCTTATTCGTCGGTGGCGCATCTGGGCATAGTGATGGTCGGAGTTCTGGCGCTGGAGCCGGCGGCCGTCAGCGGCGCGGTGCTGCAGATGGTCAATCACGGCCTGAGCACCGGCGCGCTGTTCCTCTGCGTCGGGATGCTCTACGAGCGCCGCCATACTCGCCTCATGGCCGACTACGGCGGCATCGCCACAGTGATGCCGTCCTTCGCCGCCGTATTTATGATAGTCACGCTCTCGTCCATCGGCCTGCCGGGGCTTAACGGTTTCATCGGCGAGTTCCTGATACTCTTCGGCTCATTCAAGGTCTGGCCCTGCCTGGCGCTGGTCTCGCTGGGCGGCGTGATACTGTCGGCCGTCTATATGCTGGGCATGTACCAGAAAGTGTTCTTCGGCCCCGTCACTGACCCGGCCAATAAGGAGCTGCCCGACCTCAAAGTCCGCGAATGGCTCTGCGTCCTGCCGCTGCTGGTCCTGATAGTCTGGATAGGCCTCTATCCCAATTTCTTCCTGAGGAAGATAGAGGCCTCCGTCAACGACTATATCCGCCTCGCCGGCGGCCCCAGGCCCGCGGTCACGCTGGCCCAGGAGGGGAAGTAATGGAAAAGACCCTGCTGGACCTTATAGCGCCGCTGCTACTGGCCGCCGTCCCGGCCATCATAGCCCTGCTCGTGCGCCCCGCCTGGGCCGGGCGCGCCGCCGCCATCGGCCTGGGCGCCGCGCTCTTAAATGTCTTCATAAGCGCCCCGGCCAATATACTCCCATTCGGACAGTCGCTGGTCTATGACCCGCTGACCAAACTATTCTGGCTGCTCATACTCGGCGCCGCGTTCGCCGCCGTCGTTCTCACCCCGCGCGCCGCCTGCGCCGCCGAGCTGCCGGCCAATGAGTATTATTTCCTTCTGCCCATCTCCGCCGTCGGCCTCATGGCCATGCTGGCCACCGGCGACCTCATCGGCGTCTTCATCGCGCTCGAAGTGGTCTCGCTGCCCCTCTACGCCCTGGCCGCCGCCCGCCGCACCGCCGCCGGCGCCGAGGCCGGCTATAAATATTTCCTGCTCGGCTCTTTCGGAGCCGCGCTGACCGTGCTGGGCATAGCCTTCTTCTACGGCTCCGTCGGCTCGGCACTCATCACCTCCGCCGCGGCGGTCTCCGGCCTGACGGCCCAACAGGCCGCCGCCTCGGCGGGCTTCCTGCTCATCATGGCCGGCTTCGCCTTCAAGGCCGCGCTGGTGCCTTTCCATATGTGGGTGCCAGACGTTTACGAGGGCGCGCCGTCGCCCGTCGGCGCCTTCATGGCCTCGGCCGTCAAGGCCGGCGCCGTCCTGCTATTGTTCCGCCTCTTCGTCGCCGCCGACCTGCCGCTCTACTACAAGGTATTCTGGTGGGTGGCCGCGCTGAGCATGGCCGCCGGAAATATAGCCGCCCTGCCGCAGACCGGCGTAAAGCGCATGCTGGCTTATTCCAGCGTGGCCCACGCCGGCTACCTGCTGACCGGCTTCATGGGCGGCAAGGCCGCCTTTCCCGCCGTCTACTTCTACCTCGCAGTCTACGCCGCCGCAACCATCGGCGCCTTCTCGCTGGTGGCCATACTGGAGAAGGAGGAAAAAGGAGTCACGCTCGACGGCCTGCGGGGACTCGCCGCCGCCGATCCCGCCAAGGCCGCCCTGATGGCCGTCTTCGTCCTCTCGCTGGCCGGCATACCGCCGCTGGCCGGCTTCTTCGGCAAGTTCTGGCTCTTCGCCCAAGCCGTGCGCGGGGGAAGCCCGGGCCTCGTCGTCGTCGCCGTGCTGGCCAGCGCGATCTCGCTCTACTATTATCTCTCGATAATCACCGCTATCTACTCTGCTAAAGACGACGCACCCGCTGCCCCGCGCTCAGTCACCCCTCTCACGCTGTGGCTCCTCGGCGCCTTCGTCGTGCTCGGCGGCCTGGCCGCGGACCTGTTCCTTGTCCCGGCCGCCCGCGCGCTCCCCTTCCTGCCTTGAACGATGAAGACCTGGTTCTATGTTCTTTCAGCGCTTTACCTGCTGAGTCCTATCGACCTGCTGCCCGAACGGGCGCTGGGGCGCTTCGGGCTCATCGACGACATCGTGGTCATAGCCGCCCTGTACTGGTACATGGTGAGACGGCCGGCCCTGCGGAAAGCCGGCGGGGCTGGCCGGGATAAGGTCGGGCCGGGGGAAGGGGAAACGGATGACGCTGAGCCCTTGGGCGAAAGGGACCCTTATAAGGTCCTCGGCGTGCCGGAGAACGCCTCCACCGACGAGATACGCGGCGCGTACCTGAAACTGGCCAACAAGTACCACCCGGACAAGGTGGACCACCTGGGCGAGGAGTTTAAGGCGCTGGCGCACCGGCGTTTCAAGGAAATTCGGGCCGCCTACGAGGGGCTCTCGCGCAAAGAGAGGTAAGCCCGGATAAAAGCGGGGAGCAACGGGCAAGGTTCAGCGCGCCAGGCGGTACGGATCGTCGGTGACGCTGAGCATGTACATGGCGGCCTTGATATTGTCGGTCACCGTTTTCTGGATTACGCCGGCGCCGGGATAAAAGCCGCCGCCGCCCCAGCGCTTGGGGGTCAGTTCGAAGGTGAAAGCGAAGATATTGCGCGTCATGTAGGCCCAGTCGGTGGTGTCGCCCGTGGCGACATAGAGATCGCTGGACTGCTGGGGGACATAGCCGGTGAAGCCGGCGAAAGCTTTAGCCATCGTCTCGAAGACCTTCAGGTCGGTCTTGTTCTCGAGCGGCTCGGCGGACCCGGCCCAGGGATAGAGTATCAGCTCGGAATAGGTGTGGTAGCTGAGCAGCGTCTTTATATTGGGCCGGGCCAGGACGAAATCGCGTATGGCGCGGGTCTCCGGCTCCGAGAAGGCCCGGGGACCGCAATAGGTGTCGGCCGAGGGGGATGTGGAGGCGCCGGCCTTGCACCAGCGTGCGTCGTAATTGCGGTTAAGGTCCACGCCGTATGTCCCGCCTGGGTTGACGCTGCGGTTCTTGCGCCACCACTTGTATTTGCCGGTGGCGATGTCGAATTCCTTGCCGTCGGGATTGCTGACCGGGATTATGTGTATGTCCAGCGTGTCGAGATACTTGCGCACCTCGGCGGAATTCTTGTTCTCGAGCAGCCAGACCGCGAAAAGCAGCGCCACCTCGTTGGTCAGGTGCTCGCGGGCGTGGTGATTGGCCATGAAGAAGGCGCCGGGGCGCGCGCTGGGGGCCGCGCCTTTCTCGGCGGGGTTTATGCGCAGGGCCCAGATGTCGCGGCCCTCGACGCTCTTGCCGATGGAGAACAGCGAGGTCTCCTCCGGGTGGGCGGCGGCCAGGCCGCGCAGGACATCCAGCGTCTCTTCGAGGTTATGATAAGCCGCGTCGGCGGTCGGAAAATCTTTGTCGAAATTATAGATGGAGACCTTGTCGTCTATCCGGAAACCCTTGTCGGTTATTTCGCGCATGGCCGACTCGCGGGCGAAACCTCGCACCGTGCCCCTCTCCACTTCGACTATGTCCAGACCCAACTCCAGCAGGCGGGTACGCTGATACCTGTCCGCGGCGGCAACGGTTATCCAGGAGCGGTCGTCGGCCAGCAGGCCCAGGTCGTCCTTTATGACGATCGCCGCGGGCTCGGGCAGGGCCAGCGATGAGTGCGCCGCGGCCACCCGGCCCAGCAGCTGGCGGAAAGAAAGGGAATTCTCGGGCCTATCGCCTTCGGCGAAGGCGGGGGAGAATAAAGTTAAGGTGAACAGCGTGAAAAGTGTTTTTTTCATATTAGTGACAATATACGATTTAAGTTGACCGGGGTCAATTCAGTCATTCAGCCGGCCGCCGCAACCGATCGCGCCGATAATTATGAACGGGATGGAGGCCATTACCAGGAAGGGGAAAAACCGGTAAACCTCGCCGTCCCAGAGGAATTTGGGCCCGCCGTCAGGCAGCACGGCGGTGATAAAAAGAGAAACCGCACAGGAAACAAGGGCGAGGTAGAAAAGAGCCCGCCAGAATAACGGGGGCCTGCGCCGGTCCGAGACTATGCGGCGGCGGCGGACCTCCAGACGCAGAAGTATCAGCCATGCGGGATAGCACAGGTAAAAAAGGCCGTCCCAGATATTGCCGGACCGGAAATACCAAATGGCGACCAGCGGACTGCCCCAAGCCAGTATCCTGTTCACTACCCGCCAGACCGGTTCGTCCGGACGGCCGTTAAGCTCCTCCTCGATCTCATCGCTATGAAGCCCCTGAAGTCCTGTTAGAACAAGGGCGAAACCCATGAAACCGCCAAAACCGCGGCCCATCCAGAGCAGCACCGACTCGTAAGTGGAGTCGGCGGCCAGGGAGGAGGCAAAACTGAAAACGCCGGTGATGGCGTAGAAGACCAGGATGCCGCCGCGCGCCGTGCTGACATTCATCGTGGATAAATTTTTCACAAAATGAGGGTGGCGGGTCAATAGCTCGCTCAGAAAAATCCGTTCCGCTTGAGCGCATCGCGCAGGGCGGAGTCGCCGGCCGCGCCGGCGCGTGCGTACTTGCCGAGTATATCGTATTCTATGTTGACGGCCGAACCGGGTTTGAGGGTTCTCAGCGAGGTATTGGCCCAAGTATGGGGGATGACGGCGGTTTTGAAGGAGCGGGGAGTTACGGCGAAAACTGTGAGGCTGACCCCGTCGAGAGCGGCCGAGCCCTTTTCGACCATGACGGCCCCGGGGCCGGTCTCCAACTCCAGCGTGACGCCGTTGCCGTCTTTGCGCGCGGCGAGCAGCTTTATCACGCCGTCTATGTGGCCGGTTACAAAATGCCCGCCCAGCGGGGCGCCGAGCTTAAGCGCACGTTCGAGGTTGAGCGGAGCTCCGGGGCCCAGCAGGCGAAACGCGGTGCGCGCGCGGGTTTCGGGGCTGAGGTCGAAGAGGGCGGAACGGCCCGAAGAAACATAGGTCAGGCAGACGCCGTTGACGGCGACGCTCTCGCCTGTTTCGAGTTTCCAGCCCGCCGGAACTTCGACGGCAAGCCGGCCTCCGGAACAGGACTTAAGCGTTCCCACGGCCTCTATTATTCCCGTGAACATTACCTGAACCTCACATCGAGCATAAGGTCGGGACCGAGACGGAAAGAATCCTTTATTTCGGCCTGTACTCCCAGAACTTTGCGGGCGGCGTTGAGCCGGTCGGACCAGACGGCGGAACTGCTGGAACAGGTGCCGCCGATGACCATGGGCGCGATTATGCAGCAATAGCGGTCCACCAGGCCCTGGCTTATGAATGAACCGGCCACCTTGCCGCCGCCTTCAACCAGTATATGGCTTATTCCTATAGAGCCGAGCGCTTTAAGGAGTGCCGGCAGCGACGGGCGCCCATCGCGGGACTTGGGCAGTTCCAGCACCTCGGTGTGCCGCGGAAGACGCTTTACCGCGGCGGCCGGGGCCTTCCCGGCCACGGCGACTATGACGCGGTCGTTAGCGAAGACGCGTGCCTTCGGGGATATGCGCAGACGGGAATCGAGTATAACCACCCAGGGCTGGCGCGTGACCTTTATGCCGCGGACATTGAGCAGCGGGTCGTCGGCGACTATGGTGCCGACGCCGGCCAGCACGGCGTCCGCTTCGGCGCGCAGTTTATGGGCGAACCGGCGCGACTGCGGCGAAGATATCCAGCGCGAGCGTCCGGCCGCGTCGGCTATGCGGCCGTCCAGGCTTTGGGCGGTCTTGAGGGTGACATAAGGAAGGCGGGTGCGCATATACTTGGAGAAAGCGGGGTTGAGGGCCGCGCATTCTTTCCGCAGCAGACCCGTCTTCACCTTTAAGCCGGCCGCGCGCAGCAGGGCGCCGCCGCGGCGGCTGTGGCAGGGATTGGGGTCGGAGGCGCCGATGAAGACGCGGGCGACGCCCGCCGCCTTTATCGCCTCGGTGCAGGGCGGCGTCTTGCCCCGGGTGGAACAGGGCTCGAGCGTGACATAGAGATCGGCGCCGCAGGCCCGGGGGCCGGCCTTCTTAAGCACGGCGGCTTCGGCGTGCGGCCCGCCGAAGCAGGCGTGCCAGCCTTCGGCGATGACGCGTCCCCGTTTGGCGAGGACAGCGCCTACGATGGGGTTGGGGTGGGCGCCGCAGCTGCCGCGCCGCGCCAGCTCAATCGCCCTCAACATCAGTTCTTTATCGGTCATAACCAAGGAATAACCATGCCGGGGGCATATCGGGTAGGGAGCACGCAAGACGCGGACTCGCGCGCATAGCGCGTCGGTCCTCGGCTCTCGGCGCTCGCGCTTACGATGCTCGCGCCTCCGAGGGGGTCTTGCTTAACTCCCGACCCGCCTCCCCCGGCTCTCCCCTCATAAATTCTTGAAGAGGCTGGCCATCTCGATAGCGGCCATGGCGGCCTCGCTGCCCTTGTTGCCCTGCTTGGCGCCGCAGCGCTCTATGGCCTGCTCAAGGTTATCGGCCGCCACGACGCCGAAGATGACCGGTTTCTTGTGACGCATCGCGACTTCGGCCACGCCCTTGGCCGTCTCGGCGGCGACCAGGTCGAAGTGCGGAGTATCGCCGCGGATGATGACGCCCAGGCAGAGCACCGCGTCGCAGTTGCCGCCGGCGGCCCGGTCGGCGGCCAGGGCCAGTTCATAGGCGCCCGGCACTTTGACCAGGGTTATGTCCTTCTCGTCGGCGCCGTGGCGTTTGAGCGTATCTACGGCCCCGTCCGCCAGCTTGCCGGTCAGGAAGTCGTTGAACCGCGAGACCACCAGCGCGAACTTAAGTTTGTCCGCTTTGAGTTTACCTTCTATTATCTTCATTCGTCCTCCTGGATTATCAGATGGCCCAGCTTGCGGGCTTTCGTCGCCAGATATTTCCTGTTATGAGCGTTGGATTTGATCACCAGCGGGACGCGCTCGGCTATCTTCAGGCCGTAGCCGCCCAGGCCCGCCAGCTTGCGCGGGTTATTGGTAAGAAGCCGCAGGCGGCGTACCCCGAGGTCGGCCAGTATCTGCGCGCCGGTGCCGTAGTCGCGCAGGTCGGCCGGAAAGCCCAGCGCCTCGTTGGCCGATACAGTGTCGTACCCCTTGTCCTGCAGCGCGTAGGCCTTTATCTTATTACCCAAGCCTATGCCGCGGCCCTCCTGACGCATGTAGAGCAGTATACCCGCCCCCTCCCGGGCGATGGCCGCCAGGGCGGCGTCTAGCTGCTCGCCGCAGTCGCAGCGCCGCGAGCCGAAAACGTCGCCGGTCAGGCATTCGCAATGTACCCGCACCAGCGCCGTCGCGCCAGGCTCGCCCCGGACCAGCGCTATATGCTCGAGGCCCGTCAGTTTCTCGCGGTAGACGTGCGTGGCGAAGGCGCCGTGCGGCGTGGGCAGCGAGGCGGTGGCGTGCCTCTCCACCAGCGTCTCGCGGCCGCGCCGGTATTTTATGAGGTCGGCGATGGTCGCCAGCCTGAGCCGGTGGCGGAGGGCGAATGTTTTCAGATGGGGCATTCTGGCCATAGTGCCGTCGGCGCGCATAATCTCGCAGATGACGCCGGCGGGACGCAGGCCGGCCAGGGCTAGGAGGTCGATGCAGGCCTCGGTATGGCCGGCGCGGGTCAGGACGCCGCCGGGCTTGGCGCGCAGTGGGAAAATATGTCCGGGGCGGGTGAAATCGGCGGGGACGGAGGAGGGGGCGGCGAGGGCTTTCAAAGTGCGCGACCTGTCGGCGGCGGAAATACCGGTGGTGACGCCTTTTTTGGCGTCCACCGATATGGTCCAGGCGGTCTTATAGGGGTCGGAGTGATCCCCGCCGGGCGACGACAAGTCCATCGGCAAGAGGTTTAGCCGGCAGGCCAGGTCGGCGGAGAGGGGGGCACAAAGCAGTCCGCGCGCCTCCCTGACTATGAAGTTGACTTTATCGGGCGTGGCGAACTGGGCCGCCATTACTATATCGCCCTCGTTCTCGCGGCTCTCGTCGTCGGCCAGTATGACCATGCGGCCGCGCTTTATGTCCTTTATTATTTCCTCTATAGGGGCGAACTCCATCCGTTTCTCCAAATAAAAAACCCTGAAGTCGTCTTCAGGGCCTAAGCGGGGCCGGCGGATAAAGGTATGCGCGGCCCTTCCGTCTGTTCTTCTCTCATCCGGACTTTACCGTCGGCCCCGGAATCGCACCGGGTCATGCTCGAGGATAGCTCCCTCGGCTCGCGGGCTCGCCCTTTCGGGATTACCGCCGGTGGGGAATCGCACCCCGCCCTGAAGAACCTGCATGTATTATACCACTTTTATTACATCAATAGCAGGCGGCGGCGCCTCCGGAGCCGACCCGGGCCCAGTCCCCGGCTCCGGTACCCGTGGAGACGCAGAGATCGAAGGCCGAGGAGTTATAGACAACGAGCCCGGGGGTTCCCGGAGCGGCGGCCGCCAGGGCGGCGCCGGTCATAGCCCTCGGCTGCCAGAATCCTTCCGCGGTGAAAGCCGTCCTAGTGCCGGCACCCCCGAAGGCGGCGTCGCCGCTGACGTCCAGGGCGGCGGACGGCGCCAGTGTGCCGATGCCCACACTACCGGTTCCGGAGACGAAGAACTGCCGGTCGGCAGTATTGGTGCTGCCGCTGACATGAAAGCCCCCGGCGGCCTTAAACCTGACCCTGTCCTGCACCGCATTGTCCAGGACCGCGCCCTGGCTGTCCGCCCAAGTAAAAGTACCCTGCGCGGAAGACGATGAAGCCCGGCCGGCGGAGAAGGAATAATTCCCTGGGGAATGATTCTCGCGTCCGCCCGCGATGAAGGCGTAAGCACCGGCGGCAAGATTCTGATTCCCGCCGGCAACGGCCGAGTAACTGCCGGTGACCCGATTCCAGAAACCGCCGAGCACGGAAGAGTAAACGCCGGAGACGGTATTGTAAGCGCCGCCGGCCACGCTAGCGGCTTGGGCTCCGGCTATGTTGTTGTCCCCTCCCAACACGGCTGCGTTGAGGGTATTGGAGATATTGTTGCTGCCGCCGCCCACGAAGGCGTAGAGCGCGGACGCGATATTCCCGGAGCCGCCGCCAACGGCGGAATGCGCGAAGGAGGCGGTATTGTTCTCTCCGCCGGACAGCACCGCGAAATTGCCCGAAGCCACCTGTCCGGTGGCGGCCCGCCTGGTCTGAAGGTCGACGGCCCCGAGCCCGCGGCTGGCGCCGGCAAGCGATCCGTGGCCGGTGCCGGTGGTCGTAACGGCCCCGCCTGTCGATATCAGGATGTCTCCCGCCCTGAGGACGAAGGCCGGGTTCAGGTCTGAGCCGCCCTGTATGTGCAGCCGGTACTGGGGTGAAGCCGTCCCCATCCCTATGCCCCCGCCGGAGGTGCTCACATACAGGATGGGGGAAACCGCCGCTGTGCTGAGCAGCAGATTGGAACCGATATGGAGGCGCTCGGAGGGATTTGGGTGGTATATGCCGAATTGCCCGGCCTTCTTTATGCGGTAGACTTCGGTGCCGCCGGTGAAATTGGACGCCGCCCCGGCGAGGAACACGAAGTCCGTCTGGCCTCCGGGTGTGCCCATCGCGGCTTTCTGCGGCTGGGCCTGGTCGGAGAAGTAGATATAGGCGTCGCCGCCGGAGGGGTTCATCTGCAGGCTGGCTACGGTGTCGAGGTTGGTGCCTATCAGTATGCCCTCCGCGACATGAAGCTTGGCCAGCGGCGAGTTGAGTCCGATGCCCACCCGCCCCTGGGTGGTGACCACCATGTCATAATCTATGCCGAAAGCGTTGCTGGAGCCGACTATGAGTGTGTAAGTCTCGCTCCCCTGTTCGACTACGTGCAGCCTAGCCTGGGCCGAGGCCGCTCCCACGGCCAGCCCGCCGTGGGTCGAAGAACCGTAAAGCCCCGTGACGGTCAGACTGGAGTTGACTATCATCCCGCCGTCCACTACCAGTTTATGGGTCGAAGGGGAGGCGGTCCCGATCCCCACCATTCCCGTAGTGGTGCTGACCGACATTATGGGATTAGCCGCCGAGGTGCTGACCAGCATGTTCACGGCTATATGGAGCGAGGCCTGCGGACCGTAAGGGGAAGTGTGCCGGGAGTTGCCTATGCCGAAATTACCGCTCTCCTTTATGCGGAAGATCTCGGTGCCGTTCTGCATGGTGGTCGCGGCGGCCCTGTAAACCAAGTCCCGGCCGCCGAAAGGCGCGCCCAGCACGCCTATCCCGGGATAGGTCGCGTCGTCCCAGGCGATATAACCGCCGCCGCCGCCGCCCGTGCGCAGGGTAAGCCTGGCGTCGTCGTTGATGGAAGGGGCGGTTATGCCGATCTGGCCCGCTACGTGAAGAGGGTAGGAAGGGGCCAGAACGCCCATGCCGACGCGGCCGTCCTGGGTGGACACAGCGAGGGCATAAGTCGAGGGATTGGTAACGGTAGCGACGGTAAGCGCGTAGGACGAGCCGGAGCCGTAGCCGAAGACCGCAACGCTGGCTCCCTCCACCCGCAGATTCCCGGTCATGGTGTCGCCCGACTTGAGCACCCTGGTCCCGTCCGTCCCGGTCACATTGGTCAGCCCCGCCCCGTTGCCGCGGAAGTACGGGGCGTCTATGATGCCCAATGGGCCGACCTTTATGCCGGACGAAGTCTCGAGGCTGTACTGGTTCGCCCCGAAAGCGGTGAAAGTGCCGCTTGAGGCTGTAACGGCGCCCGCGCCCAGATGCTGCGATATCGAGGCGGAGGGGGCGAAAAGGCCGCCCGAGGCCGTGACGCTGGAAGTCACCAGCATCCCGCCGTCCACATACGCTTTGTGCTCGGCGGTGGAAGCCCCTACCGAGAACCACGCTCCCGGGTTAACGGCCAGGCCGGCGGAGCCCGCGACGGTCAGCGAAGAGCCGGAGAGCGTAAGTTGGCCGGTCATGGTATCGCCTGCCTTGAGAACTCTCGAGGGGTCCGTAGAAAAGACGTCGGTCAGGCCGGAACCGTCGCCCCGGAAAAACGCGGCCTGCATGACGCCGGCCGAGGACATGGAGGCCACTATGACCCCGGAACCGTCGCGCCAGATTTGGGACTGGGAGTCGGCGGCGGCGCCACGCGCCGCCTCGATGCGCGCCGCCGGGGACGAGACGCCTATGCCGACGAAACCGCCCGTGGTCACCGCCAGGTGATAGGAACGCCGGGCCGCGTCTGTGGTGACCGCCAGCGAATAGGACAGCGAGTTGTTCGTGTTGACTATCGTCATGCTGGAAGAGCCGGACAGCGTGAGGGGGCCGGTCATGGTGTCGCCGGACTTGAGCAGGCGCAGCAGGTCGGCCGCCGTTGTGCCGGTAAGCGCGGACCCGTCGCCGTGATAATAATTCGAGTATACCCGGCCCTCTCCGGTTATGCGGAAGATATCGGAAGTTCCGGTGGAAACGAGGACCAGGTTTCCCGGCTCGCCTATGCCGCTGCTGACGTGCAGGCGCGCCCGGGGGACGGTCTCGCCGAGGCCGATATTGCCGGTCGTGATGTTGTACATATTGTCGCCGGCCAGCTCCCACTTGGTCTCTGCGGCCGCCCTGATCTGCACCGAGCCGTCGGGGAACTTGAAGCCGCAGGTGTAATCCGGGCCTACGTCGCAGCCCGCCAAGCCCCGGCTCTCCACCAAGCCGGAGACGCTCAACTGCTGGCCGGGGGAAATATTGCCCACTGAAATGCCTCCCTGGACGAAGAGGTTTGTAGAGATGGTGATCGCGCCGTTGGCAGTCGCGGGAAGGGCCCCGATGATGTCGGCCCTGAAGACGCTGGTGGCCGCGCTGGCGGTAGAGGCGTAGAGAGAGTTGAAGGCGAACGGTGCGGCCTGCAGTCGGACACGGGGCGAGAGAGGGTCGAAAGAGCCGCCGCAACTGGCGGTGGGGGCTATCTCCACCTGCAGCCAGAGGTTCTGGTTCGAGATGAAAATGTCCGGATCGATCCCGCCGGGCGTATTGGACCCTATCTCCACCTCGTAGCGGCCCTTGTTCATGGGCACGCTGCAGACGAGTTCGGTGAAGAGCGCGCTGCCGCCCACGGCGGCGTCGTATATCAGGAAGCGGACGTGCTTGGAGCCGTCGACGGGCTGGTTCGTCTCCTTATTGAGCAGGAAGCCCTGGTAGTTGAAGCTCCTGGTGATGGCTGCGGCCGCTCCGTCCGCCAGCGCGGCGGTGAGAAAAGCGGCCAAGGCGGCGCGGAGCGTGATTCTGAATATTCTCATATTGCTGGCCTCCGGAAACGCTTGAGAGCTACCTTATGACCACGGCGGTGCCGTTGTAGACTTCCCCGCCGGACTCTATCTGGTAAACATAAACTCCGCCGGGCACGTCCCGGCCTTCGGCGCGCGGGTCCCAGACCAGCGAATTCTCTACCGGTCCCGGCGTCATCGACGCCGCCCTGGCGCCTTTCAGGTCGTAGATCGTACCCTTGGCGGAAGCGCCGGACGGATTGTCGAAAACGAAGACCATCGTATCATTTTTACCGTCGCCGTTCGGAGTTATAAGGCGGTTGGAGAGTCCCGAAGCGTCGGCGGAGAACCCGCCGCTCCTTTCGGTCGAGCGCAACTGGTAGCGGCCCAGCATCGTAGTCTCCAGCGTGACCCGGGAGTTGGGCTGGTCCACTTTGCCGTAAAGCTGCAGCCACCGCTTCCCGTTATGGAAGAAGACGCTCAGCCTCTTGTAGTCCGGCACGGCGGCCGAGGGGGAGAAAGAATCTCCCGACTTGGAGTAGTAGAGGCGCAGTGAGCCGGGCGTGGAAAGCTTGAAAGAATCGTCGCGGGTAAGCCCGCCGCGATAGGCCGCGAAGTCCACGCTCTTGATCACGCGGCCTCCGACCTCGTCCGTGTTGGAGGAGACCTCTATCGTATAAAGCTCGAGTTGGTCGGCCGCGGACCCCGCGAAAGGTCCCATAGCCGCGCGGGGTATCTCCATTATGCTGGCCCCGTCGGGGGCCAC
Organism: uncultured Elusimicrobiaceae bacterium; assembly: GCA_964631475.1. Classification (GTDB taxonomy): domain Bacteria; phylum Elusimicrobiota; class Elusimicrobia; order Elusimicrobiales; family UBA9959; genus UBA2231. The sequence continues at coordinate 34,962 of CAZVWK010000006.1, forward strand.
GAAATAGCCGGCGCTGGCGAGACCGCCCCGGACATACGAGGGCCTGGAGATCCCGGCCTGGTTGAGCGCGCTGACCCGGTAGAAGTATTCGGAACCCGGTGGGACCGAGTCCACGAAGCTCAGCGTGTAGGAGGAGACCTCGGCGATGAAGGTCCAGTTCGCCGTGGCGGGGGTGGTAGCGCGGAAGACCCGGTAAGCCTTGACCTCGTAAGGATAGCTGGGGCTGAGCCTGTCGTCGAACTCTATGCGCGTGGCGTAGCCCGCTGGGGGCATCCAGGAGAGCGAATAGGAGTTGGCGCCGGGCGAGCTCTGGAAATTCATGGGCGGCAGCGGGGTCAGCGCGAAGGAGGCGGCCCGGTTGGAAAGTTCCGAGGAAACCCGCTCCGAATTGTACGACTGCAGGGCGAAGTAATAGGTGGCGCCGGGATTGAACCCCTGGAGGATGAACGTCTCGGTGGTGCCCCCGGACAGCGGGGTCCAGGACTGAGAGTCGGCGACCAGGGCGGCGTTCCTGAAATCAGTCGCCGTCATTATAGGCCCGGAGAGAGAATATTTAAGGGCATATCCTAGGTTGGAGCCGCCGATAGTGTGCCAGGCCTCTTCCGGGGCCGTCCAACTTATCCGTATGGAATCGCTCGAGACGATGGCGGTGGCGAGGTTGCTTACGGCGGCGGGCTGGGGGAAATAAGCGAAGGCTCCCGAGCGGGACGAATACATGGAGGAGACCGAAGTCGACACCGAAAGTTCGTCGACGGAGGAAAAGGAGACGAATCCCGAAGAATACCCCAGCGCGCCGCCCCAGCCGAGGCGCCCGTCGCTGTCCGTGAAAGCGGCCGACTCGTAGCGTCCCGCCCAGGAAGGGCCGGCGCAGAGGAGGAGGGCGATTAAAGCAAGAACCCGCATAATATGTGATAAATTATAGCGTCGCCTTGCGACTGAAATATTGCGCGATTGTGACAGGAAAGTGAAAATCCGGGCGGCGGCGGAAAAACAACTTTCACAATTGCGAAATAAAATAGTCGCAAGCCTTTTGTAGGATTTAACCGCGGACGGAAAGGTCCCGAATTATGGAAAAGCCGGTACTGCTCAGAAAAGGAGTCGGCGGCGTCGCCGCGTCGCTGGCCGCTTTGCTGCTGCTCGCCCCCGCGCTGACGGCGGCCGTCACGGTCGGCAATTCCCGCGCGCTCAACCGGCTGGTGACCCCCAACGGAGATTCGCGCAACGACACTTTCTTTTTCAAATGCTACAACCCGTCGGAGTTCCTTGTCAGGGGGGAGATCTTCGACCTCAAAGGGCGGAAGGTGGCCGACATGGTCCGGGACATGTCAGCGCCTCTGGACGAATTCTACTACATGGAATGGGACCCCAACAGCGGAATGCGGGCGTCCGGCGGCGTATACGTCTACCAGGTCACGGTCGGAGAGACCGTTCTCAGGGGGACTGTAGCGGTCGTCCGGTAAACGGCAGGGCTCTGTATATGGATAAGGTAAAAGGACGCGACGGGACAAGGGCGGCGGCGCTGGCGGCGCTGCTGGCCCTGCTGTCCGCCGGTCCGGCCTTCGCCGCCTTCGAGGATCTGGGCTTCGGCGCGCGGGCGCCCGGACTGGGCAACGCCTTTACCGCCGCGGCTGACGACGTCTCCTCCGCTCATTACAACCCGGCCGGCCTAGCCAGGCTGGAGCGGATAAAGTTCCTTGCCTCACATTCCATGCTCCACACGGGCATGAGCGACGGCTCCAGCCTCGGGATGACCGGCATGGCCCTGGCCGTTCCCCTGCGAGGCGGCAAGCTGGGCGTTATGGGCGGGCTCTGGAACCAGTTCAGCCTGAGCGGAGTCTACGGGGAGCGCACGATGCAGGTCTCCTACGGCTACGCTTTCGCCCCGAATACAATGCTGGAAAAATTTTCGGCAGGCGCCTCTTTCAAGCTGCTTTCCCGCTCCTTCGAACGCCTCGAGGAGACCTACAGTTCCATGCAGGGCCTGACCAGCGACGGCACCGTGGACCCGGTACTTATCGGTGCAAATACCGCCTCCGCCATGGACCTGGACCTGGGCTTCATCTATTCGCTGGGCAAGCGGTATTCGCTGGGACTGGCGCTCAGAAGCGTCCTGCAGCCCAACGTCGCGTTCGGAGACGGGGCGGAGGATAAACTGCCCATGCGCACCTCGCTCGGGGCCACGTACCGCGCCCTCTGGATGACGCTCTCTTCCGAGCTGCGCTTTGCGGAGGGCCCCACGGGGGCGGCGGACAGGGAACTTACGGCGGCGGCGGAGCGCGTCTTCCCCACGCTGGACAAGGGCGAGATAAGCGTGCGCGGCTCGCTGGGAGCCGGCACCCGGGATTTCCGCCAGGCAACGGCCGGCCTTTCCTATAAGATAAACAAGATCGGCTTCGACTACGCTTTCATCCTGCCGCTGGGGACCATAAAGGACACGGCCGGCACGCACCGCATGGCGATGAGCTACCATTTCGGCGGGCCCACGGTGGAGGAACAATATGAGAAAGACCTGCTGGAGCAGTACCGGCGCCTCGCCGAGGTCTCCGAGTACAAGAGCACACGCGAGCTGGCCAGCCTGGAAAACCCGCGCCTGGCCGGCGTAAAACGGCTTATAATGGACGAGAAGTATCAGGCCGCCGCCCGCGCACTGATGGAAGAGGCCAAGGACCTCCTCCCGGACGCCTCCCTTATAAACCTGAGCCGCCGCCTCAACCTGACCGGGCAGTTCTACCCGGCCATGCCGGGCGAGTTCGAGAAGGAGAGATGGGAACGCCGCCTCTCCCGTGGGATAGCGCACTTCCTGAAGGGCCAGGACAGCCGCGCCGTGCGAGAGATTTCCTACGCCCACAGCCTCAACCGCGACGACGCCGCGCTCAGCCGCTTCCTGGAGGGCGTGGAGGACATGACGCACCTGAAAGCCGAGAGGGTACCGGCCGATTTCAAGGGCGGACTGGCGCTGCACCGGATCAAGGAGGCCGAAGCGCTCTACGCCCAGAAGAGCTACGACGACGCGCTGCGCAAACTGGAAGACGCGCTCGAGTACGAGCCCGACAACCGCGACGCTATGAAAAAAGCCGGTTCCTGCCACTACATGATGGGCAGCTACGCCCAGGCCGCCGGCTGGTGGGACAAGGCCCTCAAGGCGGAGACCGAGCCCAGCGAGAAAGCCGCGCTGACCAAGATGCTCTCGTCCGCCCGCGCCAAGAGCGGCGGAGCGACCTGGGTGCCGCCGGTGCCCGAGTCGGAGCGGGAGGAGAAGAAGCCCGCAACGCCGCCGCGCGAAATAGAGAAGCTCTACCAGACCGGCGCGGACTTCTACGCCAAGGGCGAATACGGCAAGGCGGCCGACATTTTCCGCCGCATACTGGTGCTCGACCCCGGGAACGCGCAGGCCAAGAAAGCCCTGGAAAGGATAATACGGTTCTCCAGATAAGGACGAGATGACGCTGAGGACCAAGCTCAATCTGGCTCTTCCGGCCTCGGCGCTTTCAGCGGCCCTGGCGGCCGGCTATTTCTTCTACCTCTTCGGCAGGGAGGAGATCTACCGGGTACAGGAGGAGCGCATCGCGGCGGCGGTAACCGGTGCCGGGCGCATAGCCGCGGAGGCCGCCTTGGCCGGCGACCAGCTTATGGCAGTGGATTACCTGGCCGACCTGCGCCGCTCCCCCGACATAGCGGCTGCCTTCCTTTCCTGGAAAGGCGGGGCCGAGAAGGAGATCGGCGGGGGAAGGGTGCCTCCCGACGGCGCCGGCCCGCGACGCCTGACGCGCCGCATCTCCGCCGGAGGCGCGGCCATAAGGCTGGATTTCTCCGAGGACTACCTGGAAAAGGAGAGGGCCGCCCTCCTGATGGCCCTGGGCCGCAACACGGCCAAGGCCGCGTCGCTCTCCGCTGCGCTGGCCGGCGTCCTCGCCTTCCTGCTCTCGGCCGGCATCTCGCGCAGGCTGGGGCGTCTCTCTTCGCTGACCGACGATATAGGGGCCGGACGCTTCGGCCGCAGGGCCTCTATCGGCGGCTCCGACGAGATAGCCGCTTTCGGCGCGGCGTTCGACGCGATGTCGGCCAGGCTCCTGGAGCTGGAGAACATGAAGAAAGTTTTCGTTTCCTCGGTGACCCACGAGCTCCGCTCCCCGCTGGGAGCCATAGAGAGCCGCCTGGCGCTCCTAGAGCGCCGGCCGGGGGCAGGCGAGTCGGAAAGGGGAGACTATCGCCGCATCAGGGAGAACGTCTCCAGGCTATCGGCCTTCGTTACCGGATTGCTGGACTTGGCCCGTATCGAGCGGGGCGAAATGCCTTTCAGCCCAGGGCCGGAAGACGCCGCGGCCCTGGCTCGCGACATAACGGACTTCTTCCGGCCGCGCGCCGCCGAACTGGGCCTCCGCCTTGACTACTCCGGCGAAGACCGGCTGCCCTCGATTCTGGACAGGGAACTCGCCGCTCACATGCTGACAAATTTCCTCGCCAACGCCCTGAAGTTCACACCTAAGGGGGGGGCGGTAGCGGTAAAAGCCTTCCGGAAAGAGGGCTCGCTCGCTTTCGAAGTGACCGATACCGGCCCCGGAGTGCCGCCTGAAGCTCAAGACAGGCTCTTCGAGGCCTTCTACAGGGCTCCGGGCGCCGCGGCGGGCGGAACGGGGCTGGGCCTCTCCCTCTGCCGCCGGATAGCGGAAATGCACGGCGGGAAAGTTTTCTACAGGCCGAGGAAGGAAGGAGGCTCCGTCTTCGGGGCCGAGATCCCACTACGCCCCGAAACAACTTTGTAACCCCGGTTTCCTATTATTTAGAATAAGAGGGAGGCCCGGGCTCCCCGTCTATGACCATCGCGACGC